>NZ_DATILJ010000241.1:0-13091 GCF_035476535.1 Aquabacterium sp. | reverse complement strand
CACATCACCCGCCGCTGGGGCGGGCTGGTGGCGGTCGACCGCGTGTCGATCGAACTCGAACGCGGCAGCGTGCATGCCGTCATCGGCACCAACGGCGCGGGCAAGTCCACGCTGATCAACATCCTGTCCGGCGAGATTCCGCCCTCGGACGGCAGCGTGGAACTGATGGGCCGCGACGTCACGCGCTGGACCCAGCCACGCCGCGCGCAGGCGGGCCTGGGCCGCAGCTACCAGCGCAACACCATCTACCCCAGCTTCACGGTGCTGGAAAACTGCCGCCTCGCGGCGCAGGCCGCCACACAGCGGCCCTGGGCGCTGTGGCAGGACGCCGGCCGCTGCGCCGCCAGCGTGTCGGCGGCCCATGCGGCTGCGGCCAAGGCCGGGCTCAGCGACTTCCTGGAGCGCCAGGCCGGCCTGCTGAGCCATGGCCAGAAGCGGCAGCTCGAGATCGCCATGTGCCTGGCCACCGGCCCGCAGGTGCTGCTGCTCGACGAGCCGCTGGCCGGCATGGGCGCCGAGGAGACCGAACGCATGCTGGCGCTGCTGCAGGACCTGAAGACCGAGCACGCGATCCTGCTCGTCGAGCACGACATGGACGCGGTGTTCCGCGTGGCCGACCGCATCACCGTGATGGTGAACGGCGCGGTCATCGCCTCGGGTTCGCCGGCCGATGTGCGCAGCAGCCCCGAGGTGCAGCTGGCGTACCTGGGGGGACACTGACGTGAAGACCACCGACCTGATCCTCGATGCCGCCTCGGTGCATGCCTGGTACGGCAGCAGCCACGTGCTGCACGGCGTCGATCTGCAGATCGCACGCGGCGAGACCGTCGGCCTGCTGGGCCGCAACGGCATGGGCAAGAGCACGCTGATCCGCGCGCTGCTCGGCCATGTCGCGCAACGCGAAGGCCAGATCCACTTGTTCGGCCAGGACATGAGCCGGGCCCGCCCGCACGAGGTGGCGCGCCGCGGCGTGGCCTATGTGCCCGAGGGTCGCGGCATCTTCCCCAACCTGACGGTCAAGGAGAACCTGGTGATGGCCGCCCGGCCGGTGGCCACTGCGGTGAACACCGGCCGCGGCTGGAGCTTCGAACGCGTGATGCAGACCTTCCCGCGCCTGAGCGAGCGGCTGACGAACCTGGGCTCGCAGCTCTCCGGCGGCGAACAGCAGATGCTGTCCATCGGCCGCGCGCTGATGACCCAGCCCGAGCTGATCATCCTGGACGAAGCCACCGAAGGCCTGGCGCCGCTGATCGTCGCCGAGATCTGGCGCGTCGTCGCCGACATCCGCCGCGACGGCATCGCCACGCTGATCGTCGACCGCGACTTCCGCAAGGTGCTGGCGAACTGTGATCGGGCCGTCGTGCTGCAGAAGGGGCAGGTGGTCATGCAGGGCACTTCCGAGGCGCTGCGCGAGAGCCGTGAGCTGGAGCAGTACCTGGGGGTGTGAGGCCGCTGGGTCAAGGTCGCGGCCCCCGATTGGGCTGCGTTGCCCGAAGGCGGGTGTGGGTTGGATTCGCAGACGCGCCAGGCCGTGCTGGCGCTGATTGGCCGAGCTCTCGGTCGAGAACGATCAGCTGCAGCGAGCCCAGCGCGAGGCCTCGTTCGAGCAAGCCCTGGTCGACAATCTCAGCCACAAGGTGGCGGTCCACACGCGGCAGAGGTTTGTCACCACGAGCGAGAAGTTCAGCGCGGGCCTGCGCGCCGAGCAGCAGAGCACTCGAGGACATGTTCGATCCCGAAATCCCCGAGGTCGAAGGCGCGGTCATCCACTCCGTCGCATGACCCCATGAGTGTTGCCGCCAACCGGTACTGACCCAGCCGTGGGTCAAACTTGGGTCCGCGCTGACAGGTGTCGCTCTTCTTTACAGTTGCTCGTTGCGAACGATGCGGATGAACACATCGGTTCATAGCAGGATTCCAGATCTGGCGCAAAGTTTGCTTTCTGCCGGGACACCCTTTTTGATGGAACCTCGAATGAGAATTGCACAACGGCTTTCCGCCTTCGCTTTGGCCTGCCTTCCTCTCGCGGCAGCCCCGCTCAGCGCCTCGGCGTCGCTGATCGGCGACTCGATCACCGGCTGCCTTGGTAACGCAGTGATTTGCAACGGCCCGGGCAACTTCTCCCCCCCGACGGCCGTCGTCACGGACCCGGGTGTCGAGTTCTCTGGTTCCATCAGTGATGACGTTGTGACTGTCGACTTCAGCGGACCTTCGGGAACCACGCTGACGATCACATTCCATCACTTGGGGTCGCACAACCACGGCTACGGCGGCTTTGGCATGAATTTTCTGGGGATCGATGACACCGTTACCGGTTTCTCGCTCCTCGCTGGAAACACGATGCCGATCTCCGGCCTCAGCTTTGGCCCGCACTCGCTCGATATCGACTTCACGTCGCTTCTCTTCCCTGGTGATGCGACGCAGACAGCCGTGTTTCAAATTCAGATCGCGGAAGTTCCGGAGCCGTCAGTCGCCGCGCTGCTCGGCGCGGCCGGTTTGGCGCTCATGCTCGTTCAACGGCGCCGAAGGACGTACCCGGTTGAACTGCGGATCGCCCAAAGGTAAATCAACGGCAGCGATTCGTTTCACGGGCAGGACCTACCGCCGCGACCTGCACACGGCGGCGTCTGCTTGAACTCGATCATCGCGGCCACAGGCCGCATCAGCACGATGTTGCGCACGTTGCGCGCATCGACGCCGGCGCAGAGCTTCTGCGACGTGGTCAGCACCGTCGGAATGGTCCTCTCGTTGTCCTGGAAGTCGCGCAGGTGCTGCTCGCCCAAGGCGCCGTCGTTGGCCGTCACCCGCAAGCAGCAGAGCGGGTCGGTGCAGCTCTTGGCCAGGTTGATCGGGTCGCGCACGGCCAGCGCGTGGGCCTGGGTCGCGCAGAACACCAAGGTCTTCTCGCGCTGGTCGATCATTTCCATCATGAGCGTGACGCGGTAGGCCTCACGCCCCTTGATCTCGATGATCCGGTTGAAGTCCTTCTCTTCGTAGCGCTTGCCGGCTTCGATGTCGCCCTGCACCACCAGGTCGTCGGGCGTGTAGACGTACTCGTCCAGCGTGGTGGCGATCTGATTGACCTTGAACGGCGTGAGAAAGCCGTCGTTGATGCCTTCCTTGAGCGAGTACACGAACACCGGCTCGCCGAAGTAGGCGTGGCATCGCCATCGGTGCGAAAGAGCGGCGCGGGCAGCTGGAACACCTCGCAGGCCTGGACCACCTTGTCCAATCCGCTGCCCTGCTCTTCGCACATCCGCATGCGGCGCATCAGCGAGGCCAGCGCCTCGTTGCGCGAGCGCGGGGGCAGATCAATCATTCGATCGGGCTGGACCAGCGTGGCGCCGGGGTTGCTGATCTCCAACCGATCGTCGAACAACTCGATCTGCGGGCCGGCACCGGTGATGGTCATGTCCTGGTGGATCAGCGCGTTGGCGACCAGCTCCCGCACGGCCAGACCCGGGAACAGCGGTCGATCCTCACGCAGCGCAGCGCCGATGTGCTCGCTCCGGGGCAGCAGGTTGTTCAGGTACTCGATCAGCCCTTCGAAACACACCGCATAGCCCTTCTGCAGGTCGAGCCGGTGCGTCACCGCGGCCGCATGGTTCTTGCCGCCATAAGCCACGAAGCGCACGGCCTTGCGGGCCAGCCAGAGCGGAAACTTCGCCGCGCCCTGATTCCAGCGCTCCCGACGGCTCCTGTACAACCGTTCGGTCCAGCATCCGTTGATCCCGGCTCGCGATGACCGACAAGCCCCTCAACCACACACGTAGCTGGCCGCCACGAACGGATCACCGCTGATGTACGTCGCCTTCTTGGGATACGCGCACATCGGCAAGCTCTTCGCCACCGGCACAGGTATCGGCGAGCTGAGGTCCACGCGGTCCGGCGCAATGCCCTTCTCCACCCAATCGGTCAGCAAGGCATAGACCTGACCATGCCCGGGCACCGGCGGATTGGCATCCGGGTTCGCGGTGCCATTGAAGCTGCCATGGCCCATGCCGGGGATCAGGTAGAGCTTGTAGAAGCTCTGGACTGCGGCGAGACCGCCGAGCTGCGCGGCGACACGGTCGTAGTAGTGGATGCTGCCCTGCGGGAAAATGAGCTCGTCGTTGAGCCCATGCACCGTGATCATCTTGCCGCCGCGTGACTTGAACGCGGAGAGATCCGGATTGTCGGTGTTGATGCGGCCGAACTGCGGCTGCAGCGCCACGCCGATGTCGAAGGCGTTGTTCAGCTGGGCGTAGCTCAGCGACTTCCAGCCGTCGATGCCATTGCCGCCTGCATTGCGGAAGTTCGCTCCGGCGAGCCGCGAGTTCTGCAGCTCGAGTGCCACTTGATCCGTGGCGATCGTGAAGGCCGAGACCGGCGAAGCCAGGGCCAGCGTGAAGCTGGGCGGCAGCCCGGCAACGTCGACGAACCACTGCCCGTAGAACGATGTTCCCCGCGTCAGCCCGTACCAGCGCTGCGCACCGGTCGGGGCCGCGGCCCAGCCGTTGTCCTGCGCGGGCGAGGGCACGCTGCCATCGGCCGTCATGCCGTACCAGATCTTGTTGGCCGCCCGGGCCTGGGCCGGCGTGACGCAGGCGCTGGTGGTGTTGCTGCCGCCGTCTGCCTGGCACAGCACGCTGGCATCCATCGTCGGGTCATAGCGGCACTGCGAGGGGTCGATGAGGAAACCGAGGTGCTTGCCACCGACGAGGTCGCAGGCCTGGATCGCGGCACGGGAGACGAGGTCCGACTGCGCCTTGCTCAGCGGTGTGCCACCGAGGTCACGCTGGAAGACGATCTGCGGATAGAGCTCTGCAGTGATGAACTTCGACCAGTTGATCGCCGGGTAGGCCGCGGCAATGCCGTCGTAGTCGGCCGGATGGGCTTGTGCGGCCTTCAGCCCCTGTCGGCCGCCGGTGGAGCCGCCGTCGAAGTACGCGTACTTCGGCGCCGAACCGTAGTAGGCCTGCGCCAGCTGCTTGGCCTTCACGGCCATCTCGTGCAGGGATCGTTCCGAGAAGTCCTGCCACAGCGTGGTGTTGATCGTGCCGTCGGGGTTCATCGCGAAGGAGCCGGACATCGTCGGGTCCACGTGCCCGGTGTCCGTGGTGGCGGAAACGGCGCCTTCGTCCTGGGCGATCTCCCACGGTGTGAAGGCCGGAAACACGTCCGAGCTGCCGGTGGAATAGCCGCCCTGCCAACCGCCGCCACCCAGGGCATGCAGCCGCTTGTTCCACTTCTCCTTGGCCGGCAGCCAGATCTGGATGCCGATGCCCTTGGCAGTGGATGGTGCATCGGCCGGACCCGCATTGCCCGGCCCAATCAGCAGTTCGACGCCGCACAACGCCTGCTTGGCGTTGGTTGTCATCGGTGTGGCCTGCCCGCTGAGCACCAGGGGGTCACCCACCTTGAAAGCCTTGACGGTCACGACCTGGGTCATCGCGTCGGGCGCAAACGCGGTCTTCATCGACTCGTCGCAGGCCAGCAGCGGGGTCGTCGGCGGCGGTGCCGCGTCGCCACTGTCGCTGCCGCATGCCGCCATGACGCCGCAGGCCATGGCGGCAAGCCAGAAATGGGTTTGGCGTGCAATCTTCATGTCTGTCTCTCCGTTTACTTTGAGTGCAAGAGGGCTCTTCAGTGACACACAAGCACTAAAGTGCATGTCTTGAGTTTGAGCCAAGCCCGCCGAGTGGGATATCGAAAAGCACGCAACGCCTGCCGGTTTTCTGCAGTGCACGACTCGGACTTTCCCTAGGGACGGGACTTGCAGCGCGCAGCTGCGCCAAGGGTTTGCGCTAGGCGCGCGACAGGCTCAATGCACAAAAATGCATCTCATCCCGCGCAACAGTTTGGAGCGCTCGGCGACTGCCGGCACAGAAGGAAGGGGGGGGCCGTGACGAAGGATCAAGGCATCAATCGGCCAGGCCCGAGCACCGGCATGGCGGCGGGGTGGCCGCAGGCCTTGGCGGTGCCGCAGGATGGATGGTTGGGGCTGCCCATGAAACTCAGCCCGATGCCGGCCCACGACGACATTGCCGATGTCGCGGCGCCCAATCCGCTACTGGCCGTTGCCCGCAGCGGATCCGGCCAGCGCAGTTTCACGAGCGGGACCTACCGCCGCGACATGCACACGGCGCCGCGCATGGTGGAGATCTATGGCGCCGGAACCTACTTCGACGTGTGCCGGGTCCGAGGCACGCCGGGCGAGATCATCAGCATCGAGTTTCCTAACGCCACATTGGCGCGTCTTCTGCCCGACATGGCGCACCCCTTCGATCTGGGGACGCAGCACGAGTTGTTCGACGATCGACTGTTCACGCTGACCACGCTGTTGTGGGAAGAGGCGGCCAGCGGTTCGCAGCGCGGGCGCCTCTACCGGGAAGGGCTGACGATCGCGCTGGTGGGCCTGCTCGACTCCCTGCGGGCCACCGCGGGTGAACCGGACCGCATGCGCGTGGGCAAGTTCAGCGTCGCGGAACGCGCCCGGCTGATGGCACTCATCAAGGCGGAACTGGCGGGCGACCTGGCCGTTGAACGCCTGGCCCAGGTCGTGGGCATGAGCCCGTTTCGCTTTGCGCGCGCCTTCAAGACAACGTTCGACCAGTCACCCCATGCCTTCGTGATCGACAAGCGCATCGATGCGGCCTGCACGGCGCTGCGGCTGGAGCCCGGACGCGCCATAGCCGATGTCGCCCATGGTTGCGGGTTTTCCAGTCAGGCCCATTTCGCGGAAGCGTTCCGGCGCAAGGTGGGCACGACGCCATCGCGTTGGCGAAGCGCTCAGGCGTGAGCGGAACCGGCCGCGCAGCGAGAAGGCCTTGCGCTGGCGCCCGTCGGCAGGCAATTGGGAATCATTCGCAATAGAATCGCGCCTGCACCGACCATCGGTGCACAGATTTCGCCCAAGCCAGCCGCCGCCAGCGTTGGACTCACCACGACGACGCGTCACCCGACGCGCCGCAACCTGCGGAGCCGCCGATGCAGCCTGGCGACAACCCTAGCTTCTCTTCCGGCCACGCGGATGGACCTGCGCGCAGCGCTTCGGCGCCCTGGCCTGCGCCGCCCGCGGCCGGCGCCGATCGTCGCCGCCAGGCGGCGGCTGCCGTGCGCCCGGTGCTCGTGTCCCTGCATCGTTGGTTCGGCCTGGCAGCCGCGCTGTTCCTCTTCATCGCCGGCGCCACCGGTGCGGTGATCTCCTGGGACCACGAACTCGACGAGTGGCTGAACCCCCAGCTGTACCAGGCCCGCACGGCCGGCACGCCGCTGGCACCGCTGGAACTGGCGGCGCGCATCGAGCGCGACGACCCGCGCGTGCGCGTGACCTTCATGCCGCTGGCCGTCGAGCCGGGGCATGCCTTCGTCGCCTCCGTCTCGCCACGCGTCGATCCGGCGACCGGCAAGCTGTTCGAGCCCGGCTACAACCAGGTCGCGCTGGACCCGGCCACGGGCGAGACTCAGGGCCGGCGCGAATGGGGCAAGGTCTCGCTGACGCGCGAGAACCTGCTGCCCTTTCTGTACAAGCTGCACTACACGATGCACATCCCCGACGGCTGGGGCATCGAGTTCGGCATGTGGTTCATGGGGCTGATCGGGATCGCCTGGGTGCTCGACACGCTCATCGCGCTGTGGATCTCGTTTCCGAACTGGCGCCAGTGGCGGCGCTCGTTCGCCTTCCGCTGGCAGGACGGCGGCCACAAGCTCACCTTCGACCTGCATCGCTCCGGCGCGATGTGGATCTACCTGCTGGTGCTGGTGCTGGCCGTCACCTCGGTGGCGATGAACCTGCGCGATCAGGTGGTGCGCCCGGTGGTGTCGTGGTTCTCGGAGCTGTCGCCCTCGCCGTTTGCCAGCCGCACACCCACCGCACCCGAGCGTGCGATTGAACCGACGATCGACGCGACGCGCGCGATCGAACTGGCGCGCGCCGAGGCCCGACACCGCGGCGTCGACGCAGCCCCAGGGGGCCTCTTCCTCTCGCCGGAGTTCGGGGTCTGGGGCGTGGGCTTCTACGACGTCGCCAACAGCCATGGCGATGGCGGGCTCGGCAATCCCTGGATCTACCTTGACGCGCGCACGGGCGCCCCGGCGGGCGCGAGCATTCCCGGCACCGGCAGCGCCGGCGACATCTTCCTGCAGAGCATGTTTCCGCTGCACTCGGGCCGGATCATCGGCCTGCCCGGCCGCGTGCTGATGTCCTTGATGGGCGCGATGGTGGCCATGCTGTGCGTCACCGGCGTGCTGATCTGGGCCCGCAAGCGCAAGGCGCGGGAGCGCGCCATGCGCCCTGCGCCCACCGGCAGGGCGGCGCTGGGCGCCGCTCAGGCTGCCCGTTAGGTGCAGCGCCTCGCCAAGCCGCTCAGCGGGCAGCGAGGGCGGCAGCCGTGAGCGTTCAGCAAGCCACCCGCCCGGCCTGGAGCGATACGTTCGCCGCGAGCTACCGCGACCTCCTGCGCTTCCTGCGCCGGCGCACCGGCTGCGCGGAAACCGCGCGTGACCTGGCCCAGGACGCCTGGCTGCGCATCGCCGAGCACGATGCGGCGAACGGGGTCGCCGCGAACGCGCCAGGCACGCCGGACCATGCCCGCGCCTACCTCTTCACGGTCGCCGATCGGCTGGCGATCGACCACATGCGCCGCCAGCGCCACTGGGACAGCGAACTGGCGCCGCGGCTGCTGGCCGGCCCCCACCAGTCGCCCGACGTCGCCGAAACCCATGCCTATGCGCAGGCACTTCGCGCCGTCGAGCGGGCGCTGGCCGAGATGCCGGCACGCATGCGCGAGGTGTTCGTCGCCCATCGCCTGCACGGCGTGCCGCACAGCGAACTCGCGCTGCGCTTCGCCGTCTCGCGCAAGACCATCGAGCGCGAGGTTTCGCAGGCCATGGACCTGGCGCAGGCCGCGCTCGAGCAGCACAGCCCGCCGGCCGTGCGCCGCTCGACGCTGCCGGGCGTGGCAGACCTGCCCCCCGTCCGCCGCGGCCGACGCAAGGCGATGGTGGCGCTGCTGGGCCTGGGCGGTGTCGGCGGCGCGACCAGCATCGTGTGGCAGGTCGTGCGCGAGCGTCTTCCGGATTGGCAGACGGCGCTCTCCGTCCCCCCGGGCAAGACCAGCAGACTGCCGCTGCCCGATGGCAGCGAAGCCGTGCTCGACGCGGACAGTGCCATCGAGGTGCGGCTGTTCGCTGCGCAGCGCGAGCTGCGGCTGCTGCGCGGCGGCGCCTACCTCAGCGTGGCGCGTGACGTCCAGCGGCCCTTCGTCGTGCTGGCGGGCCCTGCACGCATCACCGTGCTCGGCACACGCTTCGCGGTCGACCTGGGGGCGCAAGACGTTTCAGTGGCCGTCGAGTCCGGCCAGGTGTCGGTGCGGGGCGCGGCCGGCGCACCGGTGCTCGTGCTCGGCCCCGGAGACACGGCCCGCGTCGCCGAAGACGGGTCTCCGGCGCAGGGGCCGGCACGGTCTACGGAGGCCGTGGCCCCGTGGCGCAGCGGCTGGCTGGACTTCGACCGGCTGCCCCTGGTGCAGGCGGTCGAGCGGCTCAATCGCTACCGGCCCGGCGCGCCGGTGCAAGTGGACCCGGCCGTGGCGGCGCTGCCGGTGCTGGCCCGCGTGAACATCGCCCGCAGCACGCAGTGGCTGCAAAGCCTGCCGAGCGTGCTGCCGGTCCGGGTCACCTTGGGCACCACTGGCGAGGTGCTTGTCGCGCCGCGCTGAGGCAAGGATTCGGTCTTCATGCAGCCGTCGACGGGCAAGCGGTGACACTGCCGACACCCTATGCCGGCTAGCATCAACATCCCACCCACTGCGACACACCAGGCGCCTGATGAGCACCCCCCATGTGATTCCCCTGCCCCAGCTGCGCGACGCCATGCACCAGCTCGTGCGCGGCTTCGGCAGCGAGCCCGCCGAAGTGGAGGCCGTGGCCGGCAACCTGATCGAAGCCAACTTGACCGGCCACGATTCGCACGGCATCGGCATGCTGCCGCGTTATGCCGATGCCTATGTGCAGGGCGGGCTGAAGCCGAACACCCATGTCAGCATCGTGCACGACGGCGGCGCGCTGCTGCGGCTGGACGGCAACGCCGGCTTCGGCCAGGTGATCGGCCAGGAGGCGATGGCACTCGGCATCGCCCGCGCCCGCGAGATGGGCAGCTGCATCGTCGCGCTGGGCAACTCGCACCACCTGGGCCGCATCGGCGCCTGGGCCGAGCAGGCGGCCGCGGCGGGGCTGGTGTCGCTGCACTTCGTCAACGTGATCTCGCGTGCCATCGTCGCGCCGCATGGCGGGGCCGATGCGCGCTTCGGCACCAACCCGTTCTGCGCCGGCGTGCCGCTGACGGGTCGCGACCCGGTGATCCTGGACTTCGCCACCAGCATGATCGCGCAGGGCAAGACCCGCGTGGCGCACAACAAGGGGGAGCAAGTCGCCGCCGATTGCCTGATCGACGAGCACGGCCAGCCGACACGCGACCCGCGCTACGCGGTGGTGCCGCCCTTCGGCGCGCTGCTGACCTTCGGCGGCCACAAGGGCTTCGGCATGGCGCTGATGTGCGAACTGCTCGGCGGCGCGCTGGCCGCCGGCGCCACGCAGCGCACCGACGACAGCTCGAAGAAGCGCGTGCTCAACGGCATGTTCAGCGTGCTGCTGGACCCGGCGATGCTGGGCGAGCGCGGCGCCTTCGAACAGGAAGCGCTGGCCTTCATCGATTGGGTCAAGGCCTCGCCGGCGCGCGAGGGCTTTGATCCGGTGCAGCTGGCCGGTGAGCCCGAGCGCGCGATGCGCGCGAAACGCACGGCCGAGGGCGTGCCGGTGGACGAGACCACCTGGCAGGAGATCCTGGCCGCGGCCGGCACGCTGGGCCTCGACGCGGCGGAAGTGAACCGGGCAGCGGGCTTGACCCCCTGAGGACGCCGCATCGTGGGGAGTGACGAGGGGAACCGAGGTCGATGGACATGATGCTGCGCAGAGACTGGCTGGCCGCAGCCGGCAGCTTGTCGTTGGAGCCGCTGCTGGCGGCCGCCGCCGTGCCGGCGGGCCCCGTGCTCGACGTGCACACCGCGATGAGCCCGCCGGAGTGGGCCCTGCTACAGCGGGAACTGCTGCGCGTGCAAGGCGATGCGGTGCAGGCCTTCTACGAGCGCTACTTCGACGAGCGCGGCCACTTCCAGTGCTTCGAGCGCTGGGGCGCCAACGACGGCCCCGACGATGCCATCGAGAACGCCAACGACTGGCCGCACCTGTACGCGCTGGGCGGGCCCGAGAAGCTGCGCGCGCTGGTGCGCCGCGCCTGGGAGGGCCATCTCGAGCAGTACGGCGCGCTGCGCACCGAGCAGGTGGAGTTCGCGCGCGAAGGCATGTACTGGCGCGAGTTCCCGGTGATGAACGACTGGCAGCACCTGTCCGAAGGCTTGAGCGTGTTCAACGTGATGGGCCTGGGCGACGCTGCGGCGCCTCGCTTCGCCGAGCGCGTGCGGCGCTACGCCGGCTTCTACACCGGCGAGGACGCGGTCGCCCGCAACTACGACCCTGCCCTGCGCCTGATTCGTTCGGCCATCAACGGCAGCCGGGGCCCGCTGCTGCGGCCCGCCACCGCGCTGGACTGGGCTGGAGACCCCTTCGACGCCAGCCGCTTCCACATGGTGCACGGCGAGACCAGCTATGAAGAAACGCTGGCCCACTACCGTGAGTACACCGACGTGGTCGGCGACAACCCCTTGAACCTGCAGGCCACCTCGCTGGTACTGAATGCCTTCATGCTGGACGGCGAGGCCAAATACCGGCGCTGGATCTTCGACTACGTGGGCGCTTGGGCCGAGCGTGCCGCGCGCAACGGCGGTGTGTTGCCCAGCCACGTCGACCTGCAGGGCCGCATCGGCGGCACGGCAGGCAACACCGGCGCGTGGTGGGGTGGCGTGTACGGCTGGGGCTTCAGCCCCGAGGTGCCAGGCACCGGCGGCAAGCGCGAAGACCGCAACCGCGTGCCGCGTGCCGTCGTGGCCTTCATGAACGCCTACCTGTTGAGCGGCGACGACCAGTGGCTGCAGGTGTGGCGGCGGCAGAACGAGGTCATCAACCAGCAGGCGCGGCACATCGGCGGTGTGCTGCAGACGCCACGCATGCACGGCCCGCAAGGCTGGTACGGCCACAAGCCGGGGCCCTACCAGCTGGGCGCGCTGGAGATCTGGTACCTGTCGATGCGCGACGACGACCTGGCCCAGGCCGACGCCACGCATCCGTGGATCCAATTCCTGCGTGGCCACAACGCCGGCTACCCGGTGCAAGCGCTGCGCGCCGCCCTGGCCGCCGTGCGCGAGCGCATGGCGGGCGTGCGGGCCGACAAGACGACCCGCGACACGCGGCTGGCCGACGCGGTGCTGCACCTGAACCCGGCCACGGTGGGCGCGCTGATCCACCTGGTCAACGGCGGCATCCACATTGCACGCCCTCCCTGGTCACCGAGTTCACCGAACCAGGGCGGCGCACCGTTGTACGCGCGCCTGCGCCACTTCGACCCGGTGGCGCGGCGGGCCGGTCTGCCGGAGGACGTGGCGGCCCTGGTGACCGGGCTCGATGCCGACAGCGCACGCCTGACGCTGGTCAACCTGCACCCGGTGCACAGCCGCGTGGTCACGGTGCAGGCCGGTGGTTATGCCGAGCACCGCTTCACTAGCGTGCGCAGCGGGGGCAAGGTCTTCGAGCTCGACGGCGCGCAGCTCAACGTGGCGCTGGCGCCGGGTGCCGGCGCCGAGCTCGAACTGGGCATGCGCCGCTTCGTCCAGGCGCCGACACTGAAGGCGCCGTGGGAGCGCGGCGCAGGTTAGCCAGGGGCAAGCCGGAAGGCGCGCCACGGCATGGCCTGGCCGCCCGCTGGCCGATCAGTCACCCGCGACCGTGTGCGCCGCCATCAACTCCAGCGCCTTGACCAGCGCGGAGTGATCCAGCTGATCCCAGCCATTCGCCGCGCAAGCCTGCATCAGTTGCGCGGCACCGGCCGTCTGCGGCAGTGACACGCCGATGGCCTTGGCGCCGGCCAGCGCGAGGTTCAGGTCCTTCTGGTGCAAGCCGATGCGAAAGCCCGGGTTGAACGTGCGCTTGATCATGCG
>NZ_DATILJ010000240.1:0-48820 GCF_035476535.1 Aquabacterium sp. | reverse complement strand
ATCACCAGGTCGGCGCGCAGCATCTGGTGCTGCGGCGTGCAGTGCTCGGGCTCTTCGATGCACGAGGCCAGCCGATCCAGCGCCAGCGCGCCGAGCTCGGTGATGCGCGCACGCACGGTGGTCAACGGCGGGTTGACGTAGCGGCTGATCGGGATGTCGTCGAAGCCGGCCAGCGCGATGTCGGCCGGCACCTGCAGGCCCGCTTCATTGAGCGCGGAAAGGCAGCCGATGGCCATCGCGTCGTTGCTGGCGAAGACGGCCGTCGGCCGCTCGGTCAGCGCGACGATCTGGTTGCCGACGCGAAAGCCCGATTCCTGCGTGAAATCGCCCTGCAGCACCTGCTCGTCCTGGCCCGGCCGCAGCTCGGCCAGCGCCGAGCGATAACCCCGCAGGCGCTCGTGGGCTTCGAAGTTGCTCTCAGGCCCGGCGACAAAGGCGATGCGCACGTGGCCGCGTTCGACCAGGTGGCGCACCATCGCGAACGCGCCGCTGTAGTTGTCCACCGCGAACGAGGAATGCTTGCCGCCGACGACCTGCGTGTTCATCAGCACCGCCGGCAGGCCGTCCGGCACATTGCCCCACAGGAAGTCGGCATTGGCATGCGGGCTCATCACCAGCAGGCCGTCGACGCGGCCATTCATCGCGCGCAGCGCGGCGGCGGCCTCGGTGGCGTCGCCATGCGAGCTGGACACCAGCAGGTGCAGTCCGCGTGCGCGGGCCGCCAGGTCGATGCCACGGATCAGCTCGGAAAAGTATTCACCGTGCAGATCAGGCAGCAGCGCGCCCACCGTGTGCGTGCGGCGCGAGATCATCGAACGCGCCGCCTGCGACGGGATGAAGCGCAGCGCGGTGGCGATGCTCAGCACATGCTCGCGGGTCTGCTCGGTGACGTTCGAATGGCCGTTGAGCGCGCGCGACACGGTGGCCACCGACACGCCGGCTTCGCGCGCAACGTCCTTGATGGTCACGGCCATGGTGGGTACCGGTTCGGCTCAGAGCGCTTCGTCCAGCACGCCGCCATGCGACGCGATGACCTGGGCGTAATAGCGTGCGCTGTCCTTGGGCGTGCGCTCCAAGGTCGCGAAGTTCACATGCACGATGCCGAAGCGCTTGGAGTACCCCAGCGACCATTCCAGGTTGTCCATCAGCGACCAGGCGAAATAACCCCGCACATCCACGCCCTGGCCGATGGCCGCATGCACGGCCTTCAGGTGCTTCTGGAAGTAGTCCACGCGCAGGGGGTCCCGCACGCGGCCGCCCTGCGCCACCGGCGGGTCGAAGAAGGCGGCGCCGTTTTCGGTCACGTACTGCGGGATGGGACCATAACGGTCGCGGGCCCAGGTCAGCGTGTCGGTCAGGCCCTGCGGGTAGACCTCCCAGCCGGTCTCGGTGTAGGTCGACAGCGGTTGGCGGACCGGCACGGCTTGCAGCGGCCACTGCTGCGCGTCGTGCCGCACGACGTTGCGGGTGTACCAGTTGATGCCGAGGAAGTCGATCGGCTGCTTGATCAGGTCGAAGTCCTCGGCCGGCCACTCGGGCCAGGCTTCGCCGAAGATCTCGTGCATCTCGTCCGGATAGTGGCCGAGGAACACCGGATCCAGGTACTGACGGTTCATGTACGCGTCCGCACGGCGCGTGGCGGCCAGGTCTTCGGGGGCGTTCGTGGCCGGGTACTTCGGCTCGATATTGACCACCAGGCCGACCTGGTGCTTGCCGTGTGCACGATAGGCCTGCACCGCCTTGCCATGCGAGCGCAGCAGCTGGTGCGAGGCGATCGGCGCCTCGAAACGGTTGCGGTGGCCGGGCGCCAGTGCGCCATGCAGGTAGCCGCCGTCGGTGACGACCCAGGGCTCGTTCAGCGTGGCCCAGAGCTTCACGCGGTCGTCCAGGCGGCGATACATCACGCTGGCGTAGTCGGCGAACCAGTCGGCCACATCAGGGTTCAGCCAGCCGCCGCGGTCGTCCAGCGCGGCCGGCAGGTCCCAGTGGTACAGCGTGGCCATCGGCTCGATTCCGTTTTCCAGCAGCGTGTCGACCAGGCGCTCGTAGAAGCCCAGTCCACCTTCGTTGACGCGGCCGCGGCCTTCCGGCATCACCCGCGCCCAGGCGATGCTGAAGCGGTAGGCGGTGAGGCCCAGCGACTTCATCAGCGCCACGTCCGCGGCCATGCGCTGGTAGTGGTCGCAGGCCACGTCGCCGGTGTCGCCGTCCTTCACCAGGCCCGGGGTGCGCACGAAGCGGTGCCAGATGCTGGGGCCCGCGCCATCGGCGAGCGGCGAGCCTTCGATCTGGTAGGCGGACGTGGCAGCGCCCCACAAGAAACGGGGCGGGAATCGAAAGTTCGAGGGCATGGGCGATAGCGTCCGGATGGCGTGATGTAAACGTTATCACGCAGCTCATGGCGCAGTAAAACGTTTTCATGCCGGGGTTTTCCCGTGTCTTGGCACGGTCGCCCCGTCAGCGCGGTCGCCCGTCGGCACGGCCGGAAGCAGGCTTGGTCGGGAGCAGGCGGATCCGGCATGCTGCGGCCTTGCGCATGGGGCCGCCCTCAAGATCGGGCGCCCAGTGGCCGATAGAGCAGCCATGGCCGGCTCTGCCGGCCGCCACTGCTAGACTTCCCGCGCTCCATGATCACCAAGACTGCCGCGATGAACGAGGCCCCTGCCAGCCCCGCCGTGATCGAAGCTCCCGGCAACCTGTTTGTCGTTGCCGCGCCCAGCGGCGCCGGCAAGTCCAGCCTGGTGAAGGCCTTGCTGGAACTGGATTCGCACCTGCGCGTGTCGATCTCGCACACCACGCGGGCCCCACGCGGCCAGGAGCAGCATGGCCGCGAATACTGGTTCATCACCAAGCCCGAGTTCGAGCAGATGGTGGCCCAGGGCGACTTCTTCGAGTGGGCGCAGGTGCATGGCAACCTGTACGGCACCTCGCGCAGCGCGGTCGAGCAGCGCCTGGCCGCCGGTGACGATGTGGTGCTGGAGATCGATTTCCAGGGTGCGCTGCAGATCAAGCAGATCTTTGCCCATGCGGTGCTGATCTTCATCCTGCCGCCCAGCTGGGAAGAGTTGCGTCAGCGCCTGATGCGCCGCGGCGAGGACCACCCCGAGGTCATCGAACAGCGCATGGCCAATGCCCGCGAAGAAGTAGCGCAGGCCCGACACTTCGATTTCGTTATAATCAACGCCTTGTTCGAGACGGCGCTTTTCGATCTGAAAACCGTCGTTCATTCCCAGCGCTTGAGATACGCCGCACAACTGCGCAATCGGTCGCACGTATTCGCCGCACTGGACCTGAGCTGAATCCCTTCGGCTCACCCTTTAGTAGAAACAAGGCAAGCCCATGGCCCGCATCACTGTCGAAGACTGCCTGCAAAAAATCCCCAACCGCTTCCAGCTGGTGCTGGCCGCTACCTACCGCGCCCGCATGCTGAGCCAAGGCCACGCGCCGAAGATCGACAGCAAGAACAAGCCCGGTGTCACCGCGCTGCGCGAAATCGCCGAAGGCGAAATCGGCATCGAGATGCTGCGCCGCGTGCCGCTGTAAAGCAGGCTGGCACCAGCAGCATCAGGCTGCTGAACAACAAGGGCACCCCAGGGGTGCCCTTTTTCATGGGCCGGGGATGCGCCGATCCATGTGCTGATGCAAGCCGCGCAGGACTTGTGGCCGTTCCTTCAGCAACAAGCCCCGGCTTTTTCGGGACGTGACAGTTCAGCGCAGCAAAGCACGCTAAATTCGGGCCATGGGGATTCGATCATTCGCCGCCGAGTTGCTGCTGCCTGCCGCACTGCAGCCACGCCTGCGCAACAACACCCCCGACATCACGCCCAAGGCCGAGGCCGCCTCGTTCGCAGCGCTGGCCGACAAGCTGGCCTACCTGGGCAAGGCCGAGAACAAGCTGATCCGCGAAGCCTACAAGTTCGCAGACGAAGCACACTTGGGCCAGTTCCGCGCCAGCGGCGAACCCTATATCACGCATCCGCTGGCGGTGGCCGGCATGGTGGCCGACTGGCGGCTCGATGCCCAGGCGGTGATGGCCGCGCTGATGCACGACGCGATGGAAGACTGCGGCGTCACCAAGGTCGAGTTGATCGAACGCTTCGGCGCCCCCACCGCCGAACTGGTGGATGGCCTCACGAAGTTGGACAAGCTGCAGTTCTCCACGCGTGAAGAAAGCCAGGCCGAAAGCTTTCGCAAGATGTTGCTGGCGATGGCGCGCGATGTACGCGTCATCCTGGTCAAGCTGGCCGACCGGCTGCACAACATGCGCACGATGGCGGCGATGGCGCCGAACAAGCGCCAGCGCATCGCCCGCGAAACGCTGGACATCTACGCGCCGATCGCCCACCGCCTGGGCCTGAACCAGATCTACCGCGAGCTGCAGGAACTCTCCTTCGAGCACCTGTACCCCTGGCGCCATGGTGCGCTGGCCAAGGCGGTGAAGCGCTCGCGCGGCTACCGGCGCGACATCGTCGAGCGTGTGCACGGTGAAGTCGAGAAGGCCTTTGCCACTGCGAAGATGAAGACGCTGGTCTCCGGCCGCGAGAAGACCGTGTATTCGATCTACCGCAAGATGCGCGAGAAGCATGCCGGCTTCGCGCAGGTCAGCGACATCTTCGGCTTCCGCATCGTGGTGCCGACGCTGCCGGACTGTTACCTCGCCTTGGGCGTCCTGCACCAGCTGTACAAGCCGGTGCCCGGGCGCTTCAAGGATTACGTCGCGATTCCCAAGCCCAACGGCTACCAGTCGCTGCACACCACGCTGGTCAGCCCGCTGGGCACGGCGGTGGAATTCCAGATCCGCACCGAGCAGATGCATGCGGTGGCCGAAGCCGGCATCGCCGCGCACTGGCTCTACAAGAACGACCGCAAGGGCGGCGGCGAAGCGCAGCCGATGGGCGCGATGTGGCTGCAGTCGCTGCTGGACATCCAGGACGAAACCCGCGATTCGGCCGAGTTCCTGGAGCACGTGAAGATCGACCTGGTGCCCGAGGCGGTGTACGTCTTCACGCCGATGAGCAAGATCATGGCCCTGCCGCGCGGCGCCACGGCGGTCGACTTTGCCTACGCCATCCACTCCGACGTCGGCGACCACTGCGTCGCCGCCAAGGTCAACGGCGAGCCGGTGGCGCTGCGTACCGAGCTGAAGAGCGGCGATGTGGTCGAGGTCATCACCGCGCCCGGCGCCAAGCCCAACCCGGGTTGGCTGAACTTCGTGCGCACCGGCCGGGCCCGCTCGAAGATCCGCCACTTCCTGAAGACCATGGAGCAGGAAGAGTCGCGCAGCCTCGGCGAGAAACTGCTGGCGCAAGCGCTGCGCAGCGAAGGCCTGGCCCTGCCCTCCACCGACCCCACCGATGCCGATGCCGGCCAGGTGTGGCAGCAACTCACGCGCTGGAGCGGCAATCGCGGCCGCGGCGAACTGCTCACCGACATCGGCCTGGGCCGCAAGATCGCGACCATCGTCGCCAAGCGCCTGGCCCAGCTGATGACCGAGCGCGGCGCCCGGCCGGACGCCTTGACGCTGACGCTGGGCCGCTACGGTGCAGCCGACGACAACGCGCCGACGCAGGGTGGCGTCGTCATCGACGGCAGCGAAGGCGCCTCGGTGCAGCTGGCCACCTGTTGCCGGCCGATTCCGGGCGATGCGATCGTCGGCTACCTGGGCCGCGGCGAAGGCCTGCTGGTGCACACCGCCGAATGCCACAACGGCAAGCGCCTGGCCGAGCGTGACCCCGAGCGCTGGATGGCGGTGGAATGGGCCGAACAGCCAACCCGGCCCTTCGAAACCATGGTGCTGGTGCTGGTGCGCAACGGCAAGGGCGCGCTGGCGCAGGTGGCGGCTTCGGTGTCGTCGGCCGAAGCCGACATCACGCACATCGACATGGACAACGAGCGCGACACCGATGTCGCCGAGTTGCGCCTGCTGGTGGCTGTGCGGGATCGGCTGCACCTGGCCGACCTGCTGCGCACCGTGAAGCGCTCGGCGCCGGTGCTGAGGGCTTCCCGCGTCAAGCCCTGAACTGTCGCGCCACCCAGGCGCTTCTCCAGGAACGCCGCCCGCTACCGCGCCTGGATTGCCCGGCAGCAGTGACCCGATCGAACCGGCCAGATCACCGCGCGACGCCGGGGAGAGCGAAAAATGTCACTCGCCGGCATGCGATTTGTTCATCACCTCGAACTAGGGGTGGGCCCTAAAGTGGCCCCATTCACCCCGAGACGACGCCAATGATGACCTCGCCCATCCTGCGTGCACCGTTCGCCGCCCCGTTCGCGCAGCCGCTGTGCCGCATTCCGTCCGACCTGGCGGCCAGCTGGCGCCTGGCCAACGGCACGCCGGTGCAGCTGCGGCCGGTGCTGCCCAAGGACGGCCCGGGCCTGGCGAATCTTGTCGCCGGCTTGTCCAAGGCCAGCCGGCATGCGCGCTTTCCTGGCGCCGCCGAAGCCTTGTCGGCCGCCCAGCTGGCCGAGCTGACCGAGCTGGACTTCGACCACCATGTCGGATTCGTGATCACCGTGCCCGACGAAGGCGGCGAGCGCATCATCGGCGAAGCGCGTTTCATGGTCGACGGCAACACCGGCAGCGCCGACATCACGCTGGTGGTGGCCGACGCCTGGCAGCGCCATGGCATCGGCACGCAGGCGCTGCTGGCCATCGCCCGTGCGGCCGCCCGTCGCGGCCTGCGCTGGCTGCGCTGCGATGTGGCCTGCAGCAACCGTGCGGCACTGACCCTGTTGCACCACTGCGGCTTCACCCGCACGCCGCACCCCGAAGAAGACGACATGGTGCAGCTGCACCTGCTGCTGCTGCCGCCGTTCCCGGGCTGAGCCGCGGGCCCCGCGGGCCTGACCTTCCCCATGCCTATACTTCCGCGTTACGGGCCACGAGCCCGCTCTGGGCCGGGAACGGGCGTCGGCGGTGCGATTCGAACAAATCCTGGATGCAGCGTCCGAGCTGTTGCAGCGCCGCCAGCGGGTTTCGGGCCGCGCGCTGCAGCGTGAATACGCGCTCGACGACGCGGCGCTGGCCGATCTGGTCCACGAACTGGTGACGGTGCTGCGCGTGGCGCAGCTCGATGACACCGGTGTGCTGAGCTGGGCCGCAGCGGCCGGTTCAGCGGCTCTCCCGTCCGCAACACCACACACAGCATCACCGACAGCCGAGGCCGAGCGTCGGCTGATCACCGTGTTGTTCTGCGACATCGCCGGCTCCACCCGCCTGGCCGGCCGGCTGGACCCCGAGGACTGGCGCGACCTGCTGCGCACTTACCAGCAGCAATGCGCCGCCGTGCTGCAGCCGCTGGGCGGCCACATCGCGCAGTACCTGGGCGACGGCATCCTGGCCTACTTCGGCTGGCCGCAGGCCCATGAAGACGACGCCGAACGCGCCGTGCGGGCCGCGCTGGCGCTGCAGCCCGCCGTACAACGCGCCAGCGCCGTGAAGCTGGCCGCCGCGTTACCGGGCGGCCTGCGCATCCGCGTCGGCATCCACACCGGCGTGGTGGTGGTCGGCGAAATGGGCACCGCCGAGCGGCGCGAATCGCTGGCACTGGGTGAAGCGCCGAACCTCGCCGCGCACATCCAGCAGCGCGCCGCGCCCGGCACGGTGGTCGTCAGCGACACCACGCTGCGCCTGCTGCGCGACGCCTTCATCACCGAAGACCTGGGCCTGCACCGGCTGAAGGACAGCGCGCAGCCGATGCGCCTGGCCTGGGTGCAGGGCGAGCGCGACCCCGGCGAGCGCCAGCCCGGGGCCCGCGCGCCGCTGATCGACATCGAAGGCCGGCTCGCGCTGCTGCACCAGGCCTGGGCAGCGGCACGCAGCGGCACCGGCCGGGTGGTGACGCTGCGCGGCGAGCCAGGCCTGGGCAAGACACGGCTGGCCAACGAGCTGCGGGCCGCGCTGCAGGCCTCCGGCGCCGAGACCATCGTGCTGCGCTGTTCACCGTTCCACCGCCACAGCGCGCTGTACCCGCTGGCTCAGCACCTGGCGCGGCGCAGCGGCCTGAACCCGCAATCGGCCGACGACGAGGTGCAGGAACGCCTGGGCACGCTGCTCGCCGACGCCGGCATCCAGCGCGACGACGCACTGGCCCTGCTGGCCGCGCTGGTGGTGCCTGCGTCGGTGCCGGCGCAGCCGGCCGCGGGCATGAGCCCGGCCGAGCTGATGCAGGGCACGCAGCAGGTCTTGCTCGATTGGCTGGCCGGCACCTCGCCGCGCAAACCGGTGCTGCTGCTGTGCGAAGACCTGCACTGGGCCGACCCGTCGACGCTGAAACTGGTCGAGCGCCTGGTGGCCCGCGCCGCGACGACCCGCGGCCTGATGCTGTTGCTGACCCAGCGCCCCGATTTCGACCCGCCCTGGCTGCTGAACACCGAGCGCGAACTGATCGAGCTGCAGCGCCTGCCGGCCGACGCCATGCGCTTGCTGGTGCGGGGCCTGGTGCAAGAAGCGCTTCCGGCCGGTCAGCCGCCGCGCGAGCTGCCGGCGCCGCTGCTGGAACGCATTGTCGAAACCGCCGATGGCGTGCCGCTGTATGCCGAAGAAATCCTGCGTGCCGTGCTGGATGGCCAACAGGCCGCCGCTGCCGCCGGCCCGGGCAGCGGGCCGGACGGCGGTGCAGCGTGGCCGGCGCAGATGCCGACCACGCTGAACGCCTCGCTGATGGCGCGGCTGGACCGGCTGGGCAGCACCAAATCGCTGGCCCAGACCGCGGCGCTGCTGGGCCGCGAGTTTTCCTTCGAGTTGCTGGCCGCGGTCAGCGAGCGGCCGGCGCCCGAGCTGAGCCTGGGCCTGCACCAGCTGGTCAGCGCCGGGCTGCTGCTGCGGCGCGGCATCGCACCGCAGGCGCGCTACGTCTTCCGCCACGCCTTGCTGCAGACGGCGGCTGAAGAGTCCTTGCTGCGCAGCGCCCGCAAGACGCTGCACCAGCGCATCGCCACCGTGCTGGCCGCGCAGTTCCCCGGCGTGCTGGAACTGGAGCCGGAAACCGTGGCGCGGCATTTCAGCGAGGGCGACGAGCCGCTGCGCGCCCTGCCCTTGTGGCGCCGCGCCGGTGAACGTGCGCTGGCCCGCTCGGCGGTGATCGAAGCGCTGGCCGACCTGGACCAGGGCATGGCGCTGCTCGAATCGCTGCCGGAGGGGGAACAGCGCGAGCGCGCCGAGCTCGGCCTGCAGGTGCTGCGACTGGCCGCCTTGCGCGCATCGCAGGGCGTGGCCGCCGCCGCCACCGGCGCCGCCAGCGAGCGCGCCGTCGAACTGGCCCGCGCCCTCTACGACGAAGGCGCGATGATCACCGCGCTGAACGGCCTGTATGCCTACCACATGGTGCGTGGCCAGTGCGCCGCGGCACTGGCGCCGGCGCGGCAGCTGCTGTCGGTGGCGCGCACCAATGCCGATCCGACGATCGAGATGATCGCCCACCGCGCGCTGGGCGCCGTGGCCTTCCATGTCGGCGACCCGGCCACCGCCCGCGCCCACCTGCAGCGCGCGCTGGCGATGTACGACCACAAACGCCATGCCGGCTTGGCCCATGCCCAGGGCATCGACCACAAGGTGATGGCCGGCAATTTCCTGGCGCTGACGCTGTTCGTGCTCGGCGACGAAGCCGCGGCGCAGGCGCTGCAGGAAGAGCTGATCGCGCATGCCGAAGCCATCGGCCATGCGCACAGCCTGGCCCAATCGCTGATCTTCGGCTGCCTGCTGCTGTCGCTGCGTGAACAGGGGCCGGCGCTGGCCCTGCTGGCCGAACGCACGGTGCAGGTCGGACGCGAACACGGTTTTGCACTGATGGCCGGCGCCGGCCAGTTCTTCCAGGGCGCAGCCTTGCTGCACCAGGGCCAGCCGGCTGCCGCGCTGCCGGTTATGCGCGACGGCGCCGCCGCCTGGTGGGGCACCGGCGCGCGCAACTACCGCGCGCACGGCGAGATGCTGATGGCCCAGGCCGAAGCCGCGCTGGGCCGGCTCGACGATGCGCGCATGCTGCTGATGGCCGCGCATGAAGGCATCACGCTGACCGGCGAGGTCTGGGCCGAGCCCGAACTGCGCCGCGTCGAAGCGCTGCTGCTGCAAGAGGCCGAAGGGCCTGCCGCCTGCCGCCGGCGCCTGGCCGACGCACTGGCGCTGGCCGAACGCCAGGGCGCGCTGATGTGGCAACGGCGCAGCGCCGCGGCGCTGGCCGCTCAGGACTTGCCATTGGCGGGCCTGGGTGGTCCGCCGGCCGATGCGACATCCGCCGTGGGTGACGCGGCATCCGCCGTCGATGATGGGGTGTCCGCCGTCGGTGACGCGGCGTCCACCTTGGGCGACCCCGCCGCGCCGTCTGCCGACAGCGCCCCGCCCTCGACCACCACGCCCTGACGCCACCAGGCCTGCAGCAGCGTGACCGCGGCCTGCGCACCCAGCAGCGCCGACCAGGCCTGCAGCACCCGGCCCACCGTGTTATGTGGCGCCAGCGCGGCCAGCAAGCCGGCCACCGGCTGCCCCTGCACATAGCCCACCGGTGCCGGCAGGCCCGGGTGCAGCAGCGCCGGCGCGGCGACCACCCAGTCGCCATCGAGCATCGGCGCCGGGTGGAACCGGATGCGCCGGTCGAGTTGGATGCGCTGTTCCAGCGCCGGCAGCGGCGGCCGGAGGCCGAGGGGTTCAGACTCATCCGGCGGATAGGCCCTGGCCGCGTCATTCGCCTGCCATTGCCAGAACGGCGAACCGAACTGCCCGGCCGCCTGCGCCAGGAAGCCGGCGCGCCAGTGGCCGTGGCGCTGCTGCTCGCGCTGCAGCTGCTGTTGGTAGAAGGCCAGGGCCAGTGCGGCATCGGCCGGCCGGCGCAGCATCGTGTGCAGGCAGGCGGCGCCCTGCACACCGCTGCGCAGCGCGGACACCACGCCTTGCGAGGACAGCGGGTCCAGGCTCAGCGCCGCCTCGCCGACGCGCAGCAGGCCGGCGGCGATCACCGGTTCGGCCAGGCGCGGCGTGGCATCGGCGATGCGCAGCTGCAGCGGACCCTGGCCGCGCAACATCGGCGCCAGCAGGTCGCAGCGCAACAGCTCGTCGCGGTACAGCCGCAGGCGGGCTGCGGCATCCAGGCCCGCCAGCCGCGACGCGGCAAGAAACAAGGCCGCCGTGCAGCCCCCATCGGCCTGCGGCGCCGCCCAGGCCCAGGCCTCGGGCTGGGCTTGCACGCGGCTGTCGGTGTCACCACGCAACCCAGTGGCCGCCCACGAGCCGACCAGCGCCGCGCTGCGCAGCGCACCCGGCACCGGCGCCCCGGCGCGGCCGGTGGCCAGCACCAGCGCATCGGCCAGCAGCGTGCGGCCGTCATGCAGCGGCACGCGCCAGCGGCCATCGGCCGTGCGTTCGGCCGGCCGCGCCGCGGCCGGGTACCAGTGCACGCCTGCCGTGCGCGCGGCATGCCGCAGCAGCGCGTCGAAGCGCGAGCGCTCGAGTTGGAAGCCGGGCTGCGGGTCCTGCTGGCGCTGGGCCGGGCCGGCCCACTGCACCCAGGCACCTGTCGGGCGCAGAAAGCCCGCGCCGTTGACCACCTGCTGCACGCCCAGCGTGGCCAGCCAGGGCTGCACCGCCGCCGGCACCGACTCCACCACCGCCGGCCGGCCCGGGCCACCGCGCTCGACCAGCGTCACCTGATGGCCCAGGCGGGCCAGGCGCAGCGCACAGGCGCAGCCGGCCGGGCCGGCGCCGATGACCAGGATCTCAGTCGAAGAGGCCGGGCCTTGCATGGTCAATGCGCACATAGGCGCCCAGGCAATGCGCCAGCCAGCCACGAATGAAATCGCAGGCCTGGCGGCCGCCGTGCTGCACCTCGTGGTGGCAACCGCCGCCGCAGAGGTAACGTGCCCAGCAGCCGGCACAGGGCTGCTGGCGGTCGACATGGCGCTCGGACAGCCACTGTGATCGGGCCGCCTGGTCCAGGCCCTGCTGCACATCGCCGAAGGCCGCCGTGTCGTCGCCGACGAAGCGGTGGCAGGCGTTCAGCTGGCCATCGGCCGCGACACCGAGGTAGCCGGCTCCGGCGCCGCAGGGCAGCGGCCGGTGCGTGCCGCGGTGGATCTCCTGCAGCGCCGCCATCAGGTTGCCGAAGGGATAGGCTTCGCCACGCAGCCAGCGGCGTTCCGCCTCCTGCGCCAGCCCGGTCATCTGCGCCAGCAGGCCGGCCATGTGGCCGGCGTTCAGCGCCAGCTGGCCGTCGCGCGAATGCAGGGCCGGCGACACGCCGACGCTGTGGAAGCCCAGCGACATCAGGTGCTCGACGCTGGCGCGCAGGTCGTGGTGGCGCGTCGTCACCGTCAGCCGGGCACTGGCCTGCAGTCCGCCGCTCACCTGGCGCGATAGGAGGGGCTGCAAGCGCGACAGGATGCGCGCATGGCTGCCGGTGCCGCCCAGCGTCGGGCGCAAGGCGTCCTGCAGCTCGGCCTCGCCGTCCAGGCTGACGGTAACGGTGAAACCATGCTCGGCGAGGAACGCCGCATCGTCCTCGTTCAGCAGCGTGGCATTTGTCGTCAGCGCGAAGTTCAGCGTGATGCCGCGCTGCGCGGCGCGCTCGGCCGCATGCCGCGTGACCCGGCGCAGCAAGGCGCGTTCGGTCAGCGGCTCGCCGCCCATGAAGGCCAGGCTGGCGCGGCCGCCGGCATCGATGCTGTCGAGCAGGCCCTCCACCGCCTGGCGCGCGACCTCCCAGTCCATCGCCTTCGCCTCGCCGCCGAAGCTGCCTCCGTCGGCATAGCAGTAGCCGCAGGCCAGGTTGCAGCGCTGCGCAATGGCCAGCGACAGCGCGTTGACCAGCGGTGCGTCGAAGGACGTGCCGATCGCCGGCACACCCAGCAGGCCCAGCGAAGCCAGCAGCGCGCGCTCGGCCGCCGGGCCGCCACGCGCAGCAGCGTCGGCCAGCGCCTGCGCGAAGCCGGCATCGACGTCGTAGATCCGCGAGCCATCCGCCACCAGCACGTGGTGGCTGGACGCGGTGCGAAAGCTGAAGGCCTGCGACGGCCCGCGCGGCGCGGCCGGCCGCCGCGAAATGGCGGACACCAGCACGCTGGCGATCACACTCATGTCAGGCCTCCATGGCGCCGAAGCGATACCCTCGACGCATGAACCCGGAGCCAAGCAGGGGCCGCGGATCCGGCTTTGCCGGTCCGCTGGCGCCGCCCCCTTGAGGGGGAAGCGCCGAAGGCGCTACGGGGGTGGTTCACTTCAGCGCCGCGAAAAAGGGAATGCCGATGCTCTGCGCCGCCAGCGCCTCGGCCTGCACGCGCAGCAGGTCCATCGCATCGCGGGACTGCGTGATCGCCGCCTGGGCTCGCTCGGGCTCATTGCGATATTGCGCAATGTACGCGTCGTTCAGCGCCGCCAGCATGGCCTTGATCCGCACCAGCGCCTCGCGCGTCTGCGCCGGGGTGCCGATCTTCACCGGCCGCAGATAGGGCAGCTCCGGACCACCGCCGGCGGCACCGCCGTAGGCCAGCAAGGTCTGCTTCATCTCGGTGAAGCGGTTGAAGTGGTCCATGCCGTCGGAATCGATCTTCACCGCCAGCTGCCACAGCGCACGCGGGTATTTCGGCTGTTCCAGCGTCGCCACGCAGCGGGCATAGGCCCGGTCGATCGCGCCAGCGGGTCGCTCGATGTGGATGTAGTCGTCCAGCGCGGCATAGTCCAGCGGGCGCAGCTTGCCGGGCGGCGTCGTCAGGATGGGCCGGTAGTGCCGGCCCTTCGGAAACAGCCCCGCCTGGTCCAGTGACCACAGCAGCTGGTTGGCCCAGCGCAGGTGCGTCATCTCGCCGATCGCGACGATGGTGATGGCCTGGCGCGTGGCGATCAGGTCGGCCGGCATCGTCGGCCAGCGGGCGGCGTCGACCTCGCCCGGCTGGCGCAGCGAGAACAGGCTGTACAGGTACTCGAAGGCCAGCCGCAGCTCCAGCGGCGCCAGGCGCTGCTCGAGGTCGTCGATCATCTCGGTGGCGTTCTTGTACGGCCGCAGTTGCTCCGGCTCTGCGGGCTGGTAGACCGCGCCGATCTCGTGGCCGCCGATCACGAAGGCCAGGTCCTGCCAGGTCTGGTTGATCTCGAAATGGTCGATCTGCAGCGGCCTGGCCTCGGCGCGGCTGGCCGGTGCGGCGACCTCGCCGGCCGGGCTGCGGTCGCGGCGCAGCCAGTCCAGCCAGGTGTTCGCGGTCTCCGGATCCTGCGACGCCGACAGCACGACATCCGGATGGTTTGAGGCCCAGTAGTAGCAGGCGCAATCGCGGAAATCATGCTGCCACGGGTTGCACAGGCTTTGCGTCAATTCACCGGGCTTGAAGGCCGTGTCGATGACGCCCGATTCGGCGGTGTAGCGCCGGCGGCGACCGGTCAGCACGATCTGCGGTGCCGGTTGCGGCACGCCGCGCTCGACCAGACCGATCGTCACCAGCGGTTCAGCCGCGATGCAGCGCAGGAAGCGCCAGACCAACTCGCCGTCGTAGGGCGTGCCGTCGACCTGGTCGCAGCTGATGCGCTGGCCGTCCTGTTCGATCCAGCTCAGGTACCAGCGGCCGCTGGACAGTGTGATGCCGACATCACCCGACAACTGCGAGAGCAGCGTCTGCGCCCAGGGCTCGGGGCTGGTCGGCGACAGCATCGGGTCCTGCAGGAAATCCATCTGGTGCAGGCGGATGCCGGCCTGGTTGGTCGGGGCTTCCGGCACCGGGGCGGCCGGCGCGGTGACGACCCAGAACACCAACCCGGGAAAGAAGCGGCCATCGAGGTTGCGCACATCGATCTCGAGGCCGGGGAAGCAGTTGCCGACGCTGGCGTCCAGGCCGGCGCTGGCGGGGTTGCCCAGGACGCGGTGCGCGGCGCGGGCCGTGAGGTTGCGCGGCTTGATGACACTGCTCATGCGGTCGCTCCCTCTTCCTTGGCCAGCAGATCGAGGAAGTCAATCATCATGCGGTACTGCCGGCGCGTCAGCGACAAGGGCACGTAGTAGGCATCCCGCATGTACGGCGGCATGCGCATGTCGTGCATCAGATCGCGCACGACACGGGGATCCCGGAAGTTAGGATCCGGCGGCGGCAGCGCCTCGGCATGCCATTCGGTGATCAGGCCGAAGGCCGGGCGCAGCAGCCGGCGCACATGGGCATGGCGGCGGCGCAGGAAGTCGATCAGCACCGCTTCTTCCATCAGCTGCGAATGCACGAAGGGCACGGCCTGGGTGTAGCTGAGGCGGTCGCCGCGCACGCTGGTGGTGAACTCGGTCGGCGGCTGGTTCAGCGTGAGGTCCGGCGTGCGGTCGATGTAGGGCTGGTCGGCCTCGGTCATGCTGGCCGGGCCGGTCTGCGGCAGGCGCGGCGATGGCGGCGCACTCATCGCCTCGTTGTCCTGCAAGGCTTCGGTGCGTGCGGCGTCCATGTTCATCGACGCGGCCGTTTCGAAGACGCGCCGGAACAACTGCACCACCTCGGCCTTGACCTGGTGGTAGTTTTCGGGTGTCACCGGCACCAGCGGCAGGTCGCGATCGGCCAGGTCGTCGGCCACCGAATAGAACGGCCGGCGGTCCGGCGCAAAGGCCGGCGGGCCGACGAAGGCCCGGCCCTGCGCGACATAGCGGTTGCCGCGCCAGGCCACGGTCACGGCGACCAGCGCGTCGCAGCTGTCGTCCACCACCCCCCAGCTCTGGCTGTTGCCGTCGTCGGAGCCGTCATAGCCGTCCTGCGGCTGCGGGTCTTCGTAGAGGCCGGTGACCATGCGGTAGGTCGACCAGGGCGTGTCGTCGCTCAGGATGCGCTGGTCCGGCGGCACGATGGTGTGCACGCGGCCTTCGATGGTGTTCTTCAGCTGCAGCACATCGACCGGGCCGGTGATGGTCAGGCGATCCGGCCCTTGCACGGCCCGCGGCGGGCCATACACCTTGCCGGCCGCCGGCGTGAAGCGCAGGCGCAACACCGACAGGTCGGCCGCGGGGTGCTGAGGGTCGCGCTCGGCCACCGGCTTCAGCCATTGCACGCAGCCCAGCGGCACCGGCTTGTCCGGCAGCACCAGCGGCTGCAGGCCGGAGGTGTGCGGGCTGCAGGCCAGCAGCGGCTTCACGGTGTGGTCGTCGCCGCCGAAGGCCACGCGCGCCTGGAAGCCGCAGGCATCGTCGTTGGTACGGCGCGCAGCCTTCAGGTTCGCGGCATTCACTTCGACCGACAGGTGGCGCAGCGTGATCTTCAGCTCGGCCAGCAGGGCCAGCGTGAAGGGCTCTTCCTCGATGCCGCCATCAGCGCCCTGCATGCGGGCCCAGAGTTCGAAGAACGGCGCCACCGGGCGCACGCTGCCATCGTCTTCCTTGAAACGGATGTCGGTAGGCTTGTAGGGCTGCAGGCGGCCATCGTCGGCGACGCGGAAACTCAAAGCCGGCTCTACCACGGTAAGAACGCGACCATGGGCGTCGCGCGAGACACGCCACTCGAAGGCCTCCAGCGGCGTCGGGCTGGCGCCGAAGCGCGCTACGGCCATTGGGGGATTGAAGAAGATTTCGACCAACGCGCGCATCTCAGCGCTCCGTGGCGATGGGCGGCGGGCCGTAGGGCTCGGGCACGATCGGACCCGGCGCCGGCTTCGGCCACTTCTCTCCCGGCTTCGGCGATACGCTCTGCTGGAAGTGGAAGAAATTCTTCGGGTCGTACTTGCGCTTGATGCTCAAGAGCTTCGGGAACTGGTCGGCCCAGTACAGCTCGCGGTAGTCCTTCTGCGACGCGCGCGGATAATTCTGGTAGGACTGGCCGTTGCCGTAAGGCTTGAGCAGTTCGTTGAAGCCGTCGAGGTAGGCCTCGATCCGGATGCGCTCCGGCTCGTCCATCCAGAACACATCGACGAACAGGTCCATGTCCGCATCGCGGTGGATCCACGACGTTGCATCGCGCGGCACGCGGTTGATCGCGCCGCCGTAGGGTTCGATCGCGACGCAGCTCCACGGGTTCGGACTGGCTTCGAAGCGCTTGCAGATCTTCTTCCAGTCGGCGACCTTGAGTTGCCTGGCGATGATCGTCGACTGCTTGTCTTCGCGCGCCAGGTCCGGGCAGTTCGGCACCCCCGTCCACAGCCATTCATTGAGTTCGTTATAGGTGCCGGTCTTGTCCAGCGACAGCGCCTTCAGCCCGGTCTCGCGCATCAGCGGCGCCAGCGCCTTCATGCCGCCGGCCTTGTCGCCCCACCAGATACCGCGCATCACCAGGCAGGGCTCGGCCGGGTCGCCCAGGAAGGTCAGCGCGGCCATGTAGCCCAGTTCGTCCGGCGCAGTGTCCTTGCCACGCGCGGCCATGTAGCCGGCCTGCATCGCGGCCAGCGCCTGCGGCGCTTCCTTCATCGACCATTGCAGGCCCCAGCCCCACAGTTCGGGCTGCGGCTGCAGCCGGTAGGTGGCCTGCAGCAGCACGCCGAAGTTGTTGCCGGTGCCGCCGCGCATCGCCCAGAACAAATCGGCGTTGACCGACTCGTTGGCGCGCACCATGCGGCCGTCGGCCAGCATCACCAGGAGCTCGCTGACGTTGTCGCAGTTCATGCCCCACTTGCGCGAGGTCTGGCCGAAGCCGCCGCCCTGCATGAAGCCGGCCACGCAGACGCTGCCGCAGATGCCGGTGGGCACATGCAGCTGGTAGTCGACCAGCGTGGCGTTCAGCTTGGCCCAGTCGGTGCCCGGGCCGCAGGTGACGATGCGTTGGTCGGGGTCCACGACGATGCTGTTCAGCCGCGAGACGTCGATCACCATGCCGTCGTTGACGGCATAGCCGGCGGTGTTGTGGCCGCCCGAGCGCGTGGTGACCCACAACTTGTGCGCGTGCGCGAAGCGCAGGCACTGGTAGACGTCGTTGAAGACCTCGCAGTAGACAATCAGCAGCGGGAAATACTGGAAGGCCAGGTTCTGCTGCTGGCGCGAGGCCGCGTAGGACGGGTCGGAGGGCAGCACCACCTCGCCCTGCAGCGCCGATTGCAGATCGCCCAGTTCGTCCGATGTGAACGGCAGGCCGAAGCCTTCGACCACACCGGCCCAGCCGGAAATCTTCTGCAGCCGCTCACGCTGCTTGGCAGTTCTGCGCCACATGCTTGCTCCCCCTGCCCGGGCCATGCCGGGATGTGTTGAAACACGACGAGCCGCCCCACCCCGCGCTGCATGCTGCGCGGTCTTGCTGCAGTCACCAGGCGTGCGGCAGTTTCTTGCGAATCACCAACAACTTGCTGTTTTCATCCGGCGTGACGTAGCCGCCGATGGCCAGTTCCTTCATCACCCGGTGCACCATCTCGCGCGATGAGCCCACGCGGTCGGCAATGTCCTGCTGCGTCAGCTTCTGCCGCACGGTGCGGGTCTCGCCACCGGCCGGCTGCACGTCGGACAACTCCATCAGCACCCGTGCCACGCGGCCATACACGTCCTGCAGCGCCAGGCTCTTCACCTGCTCGGTGAGCCGGCGCACCATGCGTACCAGCTTGCGTGTCAGGTGGCCGGCGAATTCGGGGTGCTCGACAAGGAAGGCATCCAGCCCTTCGCGCTGCACCACGCAGCAGGCGGTGGGCTCCAGCGTCTTGATCGAGACCGAGCGCGGCTCGCCGTCCATCGCCAGTTCGCCGACGAACTGGCCGGGGCCGAGTTCGTCGAGCACGATCTCGCGGCCCTGGGCGCCGGCCGAATAGGCCTTCACGCGGCCGCTCAGGATGATGTAGAGCGCGTCGCCTTCATCGCCCTCATGGATCAGCACGGTGTTGGCGGCGAACGAACGGGTGCCGCCATGGCGCGACATCGCGACCAGCAGGCTGTGGGGCAGGCGATCGTCAGCGGCAGATGTCACGGTCATGCTCTTCAATTATGGCCAAGGCCTTGCGGCGTGGGCCGCGGCGCTTGTCCGTTGGGGAATTTGTCACTCGGCCGAGGTGCATTGTGCCGATGGAAAAAGGGAACTTGGCCTCTACAGTGCGTGCAGACCGTCACAACGGCACCGGCTCAGGGACGCTGCGGCGGGTGGTGGCAAAAGCTGCCACCCGCCTTGCAGCACTGCCAGACCCCCAGCCTGTGCGGTTCGCGCCGCACACAACGACCCTCAGCCCGCGCGCGGCGCCGGGTACGTCACCGCCAGCACCTCGATCGTCTCGACACCGCCCGGTGTCTGCAGCCGTACCTCGTCTCCCTCCCTGGCCTTCAGCAGCGCGCGGGCGATTGGCGAGACCCAGCTCACTTCGCCCTGCAGGTTGTCGGCCTCGTCGATGCCCTTGATCGTGATCGTGCGTTCCTCGCCCTTCTGGTTGGCATAGGTCACCGTGGCACCGAAGAACACCTGGTCGCTGCCGTGGTGGGCCGATGGGTCGGCGACCTCGGCGATGTCCAGCCGGCGCGTCAGGAAGCGGATGCGGCGGTCGATCTCGCGCAGCCGCTTCTTGCCGTAGATGTAGTCGCCGTTTTCCGAACGGTCGCCGTTGCTGGCGGCCCAGTGCACGATCTCGACGATCTTCGGCCGTTCGGTGTCGATCAGTTGCAGCAGCTCGTCGCGCAACGTCTGGTAGCCGCGCGGCGTCATGTAGTTCTTGCTGCCGGCGGGCAGCGGCGGCAGGCCGGCACCGGCTTCGTCATCGTCGTCGGTGTCGCCGTCGGGTTCGCGGGTGAAGGCCTTGTTCATGGGGATGCATTTTCCGCGCTGGCCGAGCGCCGGAACGCACCGGGTCCAACGCCCATGCGGCGGCGGAAGGCGCGGTAGAAGGCGCTGGCATCTTCATAACCCAGCCGGGACGCGACCTCAGCCACGCTGAGCCGGCCTTCGCCCAGCAGCAATGCCGCGCGCTCGTGGCGCAGTTCGTCCTTCAGCCGGCGCCAGCTGGTGCCCTCGGCTTGCAGGCGCCGGCGCAGCGTGGCCGGCGACAGGCGCAGCTCGGCGGCCAGCGTGTCCAGCGTCGGCCAGTGGCTGCCGGCACGGCGCAGCCGTCGGCGCACCCGTTCGCCGAAAGCGGCATGTGCGTCGGCCACCTGCTTCATGAACACCGAACTGGGCGCATCGCGCAAAAAGGCCTTGAGCGCGCCGGCATCCACCGCCGCCCGCTGGCCCAGCGCGCGCGGGTCGAAGGCCAGCAGCGTGCGCGGCGCGTCGAAACGCATCTGCGGCGAAAACATGCGCCGGTACTCGTCGGCATGCGGCGGCCGCGGGTGAGCCATCTCCAGGCGCGCCACCGGCACCCGCGCGCCGGCCAGCCAGCACAGCAGGCCGTGCAGCATGATCAGCAAGGTCTCGTCGGCAAAGCGCCGGGCATCGGCCTCGGCCGCGGTTTGGACCTTGGTTTGGGCCTCGGTTTGGGTATCCGCCGGCTGCGCGGCCGGCGTGAGCACCAGCCGGGCCTCGCGGCCCTGCAGCGCCAGCGAGGCCTGCACGTCGTCGAAGAACAGGTTGAAGCCGCGTACCGCCAGGCGCAGCCCCTGGTCGACCGTGGCGGCGCCGGCCAGTGCATGGCACAGCAGGGCAAAGCTGCCGGGTTTCATGCGGCGGGCGTCCAGGCCGAAAAATTCATCGTCGATCTCGCGGGCCACCGCCAGCCACAGCGCGCCAAAGGCACTGGCGCTCACCCGTGCGGCATCGTCGGCCAGCGCGGCCGCCGGAATGCCGCAGCGCTGCAGCAGCGCCGCGCGCCCAAGCTCGGGCACGCGCTGCAGCGCGCTGCGCACGAAAGCGATGGACACGCTGCGGGCGATGGCGGGCATGGTCCGCCGATTCTGTCTGAATCTGGCAAATCCGTGCACGGGTGTGAGCGCTTCGGCCATGCACGGGACGTGCCGGGAGGCCTAGACTTCCGGCTGGCCACCCGCTGCCGGAGACACCCGATGACCGACCTGTCCGCCGAATACCGAGCCCTTGCCGACTACCGCCCGACGCACAAGCTGCGCTTCGTCACCGCGGCCAGCCTGTTCGACGGCCACGACGCAGCGATCAACATCATGCGCCGCATCCTGCAGGGCATGGGCGCCGAGGTCATCCACCTGGGCCACAACCGCTCGGTGGACGAGGTGGTCACCGCCGCGCTGCAGGAAGACGTGCAGGGCATCGCGGTCAGCAGCTACCAGGGCGGGCACACCGAATACTTCGCCTACATGGTCGAGTTGCTGCGGGCCCGCGGCGGCGACGACATCCAGGTCTTCGGCGGCGGCGGCGGCGTGATCGTGCCGAGCGAGATCCGCGCGCTGGCCGACCAGGGCGTCAGGATCTACAGCCCGGAAGACGGCCAGCGCATGGGGCTGCAGGGCATGATCGGCGAGATGATGATGCGGGCCGACCGCGATCTGTCGGGCCATGCGCCGAGCGCGCTGGACGCGATCACCGGCCACAGCGAAGCCGCGTGGCGGAAGTTGGCGCAGCTGATCACCGCGCTGGAGAACGGCAAGGCCGATGCCAGTCTCGTGGCCGCGCTGCACGAACAGGCAAAGCACACCACCGCCCCGGTACTCGGCATCACCGGCACCGGCGGCGCCGGCAAGTCCAGCCTGACCGATGAACTGGTGCGCCGGCTGCGGCTGGACCAGGACGACGCGCTGCGCATCGCGGTGATCTCGATCGACCCCAGCCGGCGCAAGAGCGGCGGTGCCTTGCTCGGCGACCGCATCCGCATGAACGCCATCGCGCCCTGGTCCAAGCCGGTCGGCTCAGCCGACTCCGGCCAACGGGTCTACATGCGCAGCCTGGCCACACGGGACACCGGCAGCGAAGTGTCGGCCGCGCTGCCCGACGTGCTGGCCGCCGCCAAGGTCGCAGGGTTCGACCTGATCATCGTCGAGACCTCCGGCATCGGCCAGGGCGACGCCGCGATCGTGCCGCTGGTCGACATCCCGATGTACGTGATGACACCCGAATTCGGCGCTGCCAGCCAGCTCGAGAAGATCGACATGCTGGACTTCGCCGAGTTCGTCGCGATCAACAAGTTCGACCGCAAGGGTGCGGCCGATGCGCTGCGGGATGTCGCCAAGCAAGTGCAGCGCAACCGCGGCACCTTCAACGTGATGCCCGACCAGATGCCGGTCTACGGCACCATGGCCAGCCGCTTCAACGACGATGGCGTGACCGCCCTGTACCAGGCGCTCAAGCCGCGTCTCGGCGCACTGGGTCTGTCGCTCACGGATGGCCGCCTGCCGCCGGTCAACACCCGACACAGCACCCACCAGACCCCTGTGGTGCCCGGTTCCCGCGTGCGCTACCTGGCCGAGATCACCGACACCGTGCGCGGCTACAAGGCCCGTGCCCGCGCTCAGGCCCGCCTGGCCCGCGAACTGCAGCAACTGCGCGAGACCGCACGGATGCTGCAGGAAGACGACGCCTCCCGCGACGGCGCGAAGAACACCGTCCTGAAGCTCGCCGAGGAGCGCGACGCCCGCCTCGACCCCGCCGCGCGCAAGCTTCTCGCGCAGTGGCCGGAGATGCAGAAAGCCTATGCCGGCGACGACTATGTGGTGAAGATTCGCGACAAGGAGATCCGCACCCGCCTGGTCCACACCACCTTGAGCGGCAGCAAGATCCGCAAGGTCGCCCTGCCCCAGTACGAGGACCACGGCGAGATCCTGAAGTGGCTGATGCTGGACAACGTGCCCGGCAGCTACCCCTACACCGCCGGCACCTTCGCGTTCAAGCGCGAGAACGAAGATCCGACCCGCATGTTCGCCGGCGAAGGCGACGCCTTCCGCACCAACCGGCGCTTCAAGCTGGTCAGCGAAGGCATGCCGGCCAAGCGCCTGTCTACCGCATTCGACTCGGTCACGCTGTACGGCAACGACCCGGATCTGCGGCCCGACATCTACGGCAAGGTCGGCAATTCCGGCGTCAGCATCGCCACGCTGGACGACCTGAAGGTGCTGTATTCGGGTTTCGACCTCTGCGCGCCGAACACCAGCGTCAGCATGACGATCAACGGGCCCGCACCGAGCATCCTGGCGATGTTCATGAACGCGGCGATCGACCAGCAGATGGAAAAGTTCGCCGCCGACAACGGCCGACAACCGACCGACACCGAAGGCGAGAAGATCCGCGAATGGGCGCTGGCCAATGTGCGAGGCACCGTGCAGGCCGACATCCTGAAGGAAGACCAGGGCCAGAACACCTGCATCTTCTCGACCGAGTTCTCACTCAAGGTGATGGGCGACATCGCCCAGTATTTCGTGCACCACAACGTGCGCAACTTCTACTCCGTGTCGATCTCGGGCTATCACATCGCCGAGGCCGGCGCCAACCCGATCAGCCAGCTGGCCTTCACGCTGAGCAACGGCTTCACCTTCGTCGAAGCCTACCTCGCGCGCGGCATGCACATCGACGACTTCGCGCCCAACCTGAGCTTCTTCTTCAGCAACGGCATGGACCCGGAGTACACCGTGCTCGGCCGTGTGGCGCGGCGCATCTGGGCCGTGGCGATGAAGGAAAAGTACGGCGCCAACGAACGCAGCCAGAAGCTGAAGTACCACGTGCAGACCAGCGGCCGCTCACTTCATGCGCAAGAGATCGCCTTCAACGACATCCGCACCACGCTGCAGGCGCTGATCGCGATCTACGACAACTGCAACAGCCTGCACACCAACGCCTACGACGAAGCGATCACCACGCCGACCGAAGAGAGCGTGCGCCGCGCGATGGCGATCCAGCTGGTCATCAACCGCGAATGGGGCTTGGCCAAGAACGAGAACCCGAACCAGGGCGCGTTCGTCATCGACGAGCTGACCGAGCTGGTGGAAGAAGCGGTGCTGGCCGAGTTCGAAAAGATCGCCGAACGCGGCGGCGTGCTGGGCGCGATGGAAACCGGCTACCAGCGCAGCAAGATCCAGGAAGAGTCGATGCACTACGAGATGCAGAAGCACACCGGCGAATACCCCATCATCGGCGTCAACACCTTCCGCAACCCGCATGGCGACGCGACGCCCCAGACCATCGAGCTGGCGCGCTCGACCGACGAAGAGAAGCAGTCGCAGCTGCAGCGCCTGGCCGATTTCCACCAGCGCCACGCCGCCGAATCGCCGGCGATGCTGAAGCAACTTCAGCAGGCGGTGATCGCCAACGACAACGTGTTCGAGGTGCTGATGCGGGCCGTGCGATGCTGCAGCCTGGGCCAGATCACCAGCGCGCTGTTCGAGGTGGGGGGGCAGTACCGGCGCAGCATGTGAACTCTCGTCTGTAAAGGGCGTGAAGTGCGCTACGCGACGGTGGGCAACTTGCGAGTCAAATCTCCGGCACCTGCCAGCAAGCCGGCCACTGAAACATCTTCATCGAGATCGTCCCAGTGCAGCCCGTGACGACTGAGTTCGACCTGTGCCCGCTGAGCCGGCGTGGCGTGCAGCAGGCGGGGAAACCAGGCCAGTGGAACAGCGATGACGCGACCATCGGTCAAGTCCACCCACATGCTGTCGTCGTCGAAGCGAACCGCTTTAGGCGAAGTACTCATTCCAGGCTCTCTCGATCATGTCAACATTCTGTTCCACGACGGACGCGAGTTCTCGCAAGGTGCGCGCATCGAGTGAATCACTGTCAGCCACTCTGACTTGCGGCCGGAGCCAGAACTTCGCCTCGCCACCTTCGCCCCGAACATGGATATGCACGGGCTCGCGTGGGCTGCCTTCGTTCGAATAAAAGAAGAATCGAAAGCCACGATATCGAAGGATGACCGGCATGCGCCATCTTAGACGCAGCACGCAGGCAACACATACCACCTGACTTTCGGCACAGCCGATCGCCCCCACGGTGCAAACCGCCCCTCCTAAAATTCCGGACGATGTTCCCCTCCGGAGCCCAAGGGGCCTGCATGACCTTGCCCACGCCTGACCGGCCCGCCCCTGCCGCACGTCCGGCGGCACGCCGGCGCGGCGCCCATCGGCGCCTGGTCGCGCTGTGCAGCGCGCTGGCCGCGCTGCTGCCGCTGGCCCTGCCCGCCCTGGCCGCCAACGCCGAACGCATGGCCCTGGTGATCGGCAACTCCGCCTACCCCGCCGCCTCGCTGCCGAATCCGAAGAACGATGCGCGCGCGGTGGCCGAGCTGTTGAAGAAGGCCGGCTTCCAGGTCGACATGCGCATCGATACCGCGCGCGGCGACCTGGTGCAATCCATCGGCCGCTTCGGCCTGGCGTTGCGGGATCCGCAGGTCAAGTTCGCGGTGTTCTATTACGCCGGCCACGGCCTGCAGCAGGACTGGCGCAACTACCTGGTGCCGGTGGACGCCAAGGTTGGCAGCGCGACCGATGTGCAGAAGCAGACGGTCGATGTCAGCGAGCTGATGCGCTACATGAACGAGGCCCGCGGCCGCAGCTACCTGGTGATCCTGGACGCCTGCCGCGAAGACCCCTTCGTCGGCATGTACCGCCCGCCGGCCAAGGGCCTGAGCCCCTTCGATGCGCCGTCCGGCAGCCTGCTGGCCTATGCCACCGCGCCGGGCCAATTGGCCTACGACGGCAAGGGCAGCAACGGCCTGTACACCAAGCACCTGGTGCGTGAACTGGCGGCGCCCGATGTCTCGCTCGAAGATGCCTTCAAGCGCGTGCGCCTGAACGTGCGCATGGAATCCGAAGGCCGGCAGATCCCCTGGGAGAGCACTTCGCTGGAACAGGACGTGATGCTGTTCCCGCAGCGCAAGGCCAAGCTGAGCGACGCCGAACTGGAGCGCCGCTTCGAGCAGGAACAGGCCGACTGGTCCAAGGTGCGCAACAGCAACAACATCGCCGGCTTGACCGATTTCATCCGCGCCTACCCCAGCGGCAACGCCAGCGAACTGGCGCAGGCCCGGTTGAACCGCCTGCTGGAAGAAGAACTGCGCAAGGGCGACCACTTGCGCCGCGACGCCGCGCGCCAGCGCGCCGCCGAAGCCGAGGCGCAGCGCCTGAAGGCCGAAGCCGCCGAGCGTGAGCGCCAGCAGGCCGCGCAGCGCGACGCCGCCCGCCTGGCCGCCGAGCGCGAAGAAGCCGTGCGCCTGGCCGCCGCCGAGGCCAAGGCCCTGAAGCTGGCGCACGAACAGGCTGAAGCGCAGAAGCGGGAGGCCGACCGCCGTGACGCGCTGCGCATCGCGCAACAGCGCGCCGCCGATGCCGAAGCCCGCCAGCGCCGCGCCGAGCAGCAGGAACGCGACGCCGCAGCGGCGCAGGCCCACAAGGCCGACACCGCGCGCGTGGAAATCGAGCGCCTGGCCTCGGCCGCCGACGCGCAGCGCATCGTCGCTGCGCAGGCCCCGCTGTCGCCCAGCGCGAGCCTGGCCGCCACGCCCTACTTTCACGGCCTGAACCCGCACCGGCGCGACTACCGTGTCGGCGATGCCTACGAGTTCCGCGTCGTCGACCAGTTCAGCAAGGCCAGCAAGCCGCTGACGATGCGCGTTACCGCAGTCGACGAAGGCGCCGACCGGGTCGAGTTCAACGACGGCGAGGCCAGCTCCGACCTGATGGGCAACACCACCGCCAATGCACGCGGGGCCTTGAGCACGCCGCGGCAGTTCTACCCGGCCGAGCTGGTGGTGGGCAAGCGCTGGCGCACGATGTTCAAGCAGGCTCGGCCCAGCGGCATGACCTACACCTTCAGCTATGACGTGAAAGTAGCGGCCAAGGAAACCGTGCAAGTGCCGGCCGGCAGCTTCGAGGCCTACCGCATCGAGGCCCGCGGCTTCAATGTCGGCCTGGGCGCGGTGGTCAATCGCACGATCTGGGTCACGCCCGGCGTCAATGCCGACATCGCGCACGAGACCTATGTGCGCCTGAGCAACGGCCAGATCGAACAGCATGACCGGCAGGAACTGGTCGCTGTCTCGCGCAGGTAGGCGGGCGGCCGCCGGGCGCTTGCTGGGGCTGTGGCTGGCGCTGGTGCAGCGGGCCGGCGCGAACCCGGCAGCGCAGCCCGCCGAAGAAGCCTACGACCACGGCACGCTGTGGCGCATCCACGCTGCCACCGGCGCGGTGGGCCATCTGCTGGGCACCATCCACATCGGCCAGACGCGTGAGCTGGCGGTGCCGCCGCAGACCTGGTCGCTGCTGTTGACGGCCAACCGCCTGGTGGTGGAACTGGCGCCCGGCAGCGTCGACCCCGCGCAACTGGAGCGGCTGCAACGCCTGTCGGGCGGTGAGTCGCTCGCCGGCCGGCTCGACAGCCGGGAGTTGCAGCGCCTGCAGGCCCGATTGGCGCGCATCGGCCTGGCGCTGCGCGACCCGCAGCGCTACCGGCCCTGGGTGCTGACGCAGCTGCTGCAGGCCGCGTCGCCGCTAACGCTGGAGACGCTGGACGACCGGCTGGTCTGGCAGGCCAGGCAGCAGCGGCTGCCGGTGCTGTCGCTCGAAACGCTGCAGGAGCAGTTCGGCGCCTTCGAATGCCTCTCGGCGGCCGACCACCTGCTGCTGCTGAAGGACACTCTGGCCATGCCCGACGGCTTCTTCGAAACCCTGAACCGCGACGCGCTGGCGCTGTACCGTGCCCAGCGCACCGGCGCGCTGGTGGCCTTGATGGCCGAGCGCTACCCGATCTCTGCGCCGGTCCGGGAAGCCGCCGCGCGCCAGACACAATGCATCATCGACGCTCGCAACCAGCGCTTCGCCCAGCGCCTGCAGCCGCTGCTGGCAGACAACGGCGTGTTTGCCGCCATCGGCGCGGCCCACTTGGTCGGCCCGGGCGGCGTATTGGCGCAGCTGGCCGCGGCCGGTTTCAGGATCGAACGCATCAACACCGTGAAACTTCCATCACCACCGTCCGGGGAAAGAGAATGAGCCTGCGCGACACGCTGCCGGCCGGCACGGTCATCGGCGAGTTCGAGATCCGCCACGTGCTGGGCCAGGGCGGCTTCGGCATCGTCTACGAAGCCTACGAGCCCATGCTCGACCGCCGTGTGGCGCTGAAGGAGTATTTCCTGCAGGGCTTCTCGCGCCGCGAAGCGCTGGAGGTTCACCCGGCCGACGAAGATTCGGTGGAGATGTTCGGCTCCGGCATGACGCGCTTCATTCGCGAGGCGCGGCTGCTGTCGATGCTCAACGAGCGCACACGCGCCGATGGTTCGCTGGTCGCGGTGTACCGCGTATTCCAGGCCAATCGCACGGCCTTCATGGCGATGAAGCTGTACGAGGGCCAGACCCTGCGCCAGACGGTGCTGGGCGCGCCCGAGAAAGTCAGCGAAGCCTGGCTGGTGTCGCTGCTGCAGCGCATGCTGGACGCACTGCATGCGCTGCATTCGCTGCCCGGCGAGAACCTGGTGCACCGCGATGTCTCGCCCGACAACATCATCCTGCAGCCCGACGGGCGCCCGGTGCTGCTGGACTTCGGCGCCACGCGCAAGGCCAGCGATGCGCAGACCTCGCTGATCTACAAGCCCGGCTATTCACCGATCGAGCAGTACACCGACGCCATCAAGCAAGGCCCCTGGACCGATCTGTACGCGCTGAACGGCGTGGCCTACTTCGCCATCGCACGCCAGTCGCCGATGCCGGCGGTGGACCGCTATGCCGGTGCCGCCTTCGTCACCGCCGCCGAGAAGGGCACAGACCGCTTCTCGCCGGAGTTCCTGGCGCTGGTGGACAAGGGCATGTCCATCATGCCGGAGCACCGCTTCCAGAGCGCCGACGAGATGCGCGCAGCGCTGGCGCAACTGCCTTCAGTGCCGGCCGCACGCAGCGGCGCCTGGCCCAGCCCGACCCAGGCCCGGGCCGCGCCCACCGCCACCTTCGTGGCGCCGCCGGCGACCACGCCGCTGACGCATGCCGACCAGGGCGTGGCCCCAGACGAGGACACCACCCAGGTCGACAACAGCACGCCAACCAAGACCTGGGCGCCGGGTCCGACGCAGGCCACTGCCGCGGCGGCGGCGCTACCGGCAACGCCCACGGCAATTGGCGCGGCGGTGCCGCCAGCGCCGCCCGCCCCGGCACTGCCGTTCTTCGCGCGCCGCAATGCGCGGCTCGCGGCCGGCGGGTTGGCGGGGGCGGCGCTGGCTGCCGCGATCATCGCCCTCGTGCCCTGGGGCCCGCCGGACGAACCCGGCGGTGGCGGCCTTACCGGCACGGACCCGGCCGCATCGGCTGCCCAGGCAGCCTCGGCGGCACCGCCCCCGGCGTCGGTCGCAACAGCTGCGATCGCAAGCACGGTCGCGGCCTCGGCCGGCCCGATCAGCGCCAGTGCCAGCGTGCCCACCGGCACCGCCAACCCCGCCCATGTGCCCGGCCTGGCCTGCCCTGCCGCCGATGCCGACTGGCCCTGCGTGCTGGACGGGCTGGCCCGGCTGTCCACCGCGCCGGGCGGCGTGGCGCTGCGGGTCCGGCCGGCCACCGTGAAGCTCGGCGAAAGGATCACCGTCGATGTCACCTCGCGCAACGATGGCGTGCTGCAGATCCTGGCGGTCGACGAAGCGCCCGGCGCGGGCCTGATCCTGGCCTTCCCGAACGCGCTGGACGGCAACAACCGCGTGCGCGCCGGCCGGCCACTGCAGCTGCCCCGGCCCGCCTCCACCTGGCACATCGAGGCCCGGCCGCCGCTGGGCCGCAGCTGGATGATTGCCGTCGTGACGTCCGAGCCGATCAAGCTGCCCGCCACGCTCAGCCAGGGCCTGACACTGCAGGACGCCGTGCGCGCCTTCGCCGAGGGCCGGCCCGGGCGCCTGCTGGGTGTGCCCGATTGCACGGCCGGCGGGCCGCCGACTGGCACGGCGTGTCCTAAGACACTGTCGATCCAGCCAGCCGACTTCATCATTCGATGAGCGCCGCGACGCCGCATTTTTGCGGTGTCGAGACCGCATTGCAGGACCGACAGGAGATTCACATGCCGAGCAACCGCATCACCCCCTTCATCCGCAGCCGGGCCTTGATCGGCGCCGCGATGCTCGTGCTGGCCGGCGTGCCGGCCCAGGCCACCGATTTCGGCCAGCGCACGCCCGAAGTCAAGGAACTGGTCGATGCGCTGAAGCCGCCGGAACGCACGCGCGGCATCGCCATCGTCGGCGCCTCGTCGGCCACCCGCACCAAGGCCTCGATGCAGGTCGGCTTCGACTTCGGCTCGGCCACGGTGATCCCGCGCGACGTGGTCAAGCTGGACCGCCTGGCCGATGCGCTGAAGAGTGAATCGCTGCGCGAGTACCGCTACCAGGTGGTCGGCCACACCGATGCGGTGGGCCCATTGGCGCTGAACATGAAACTCTCGCGCGACCGCGCCGGCGCCGTGGTGGCCTACCTGATGCAGCAAGGCATTCCGGCCGAACGGCTGACCGCCGACGGCAAGGGCCCGAAAGAGCTGCTGGACACGCAACGCCCGGACGCCGCGGAGAACCGCCGCGTCGAGGTGCGGCTCGTCCAGTGATGGCACGCGCCGACGGCGTTGCGGCCACCCCGAGAGCTCAGGGGTGCCCCGCGCTCCGCTTGGGCGGGGCTTAGGTGTCCCTGCGCCTCGCCCGCAGCGCCTGGCGGCTGCTGCGCATCGATGCGGCCCGCGCGATCAGCAGCGCGGACAAGGCGCTGGCGCTGGCCCAGGCCCGCGGCGACGTGCTGGCCCAGGCCTGGGCCCAGCTGGCCCGCGGCTACCACCTGCAGTACTTCGGCACGCTGACGGAGGCGGCGCAGGCGTTGCAAGCCGCGCAAGCCCATTTCGATGCCCTGGGCGACCGCGCCGGCCACATCCTGGCCGTCGCCGGCCAGGCCCGCATCCTGTGGCGCGGCGGCGAGTTCCGCGCCGCGGTGGACACCGTGCTGCCGCTGCGCGACGAAGGCCTGCGCGTGCTCAAGCACGAGCAGCGCGGCATGCTGCTGAACACCATCGCCGGCTGTTATTCGGCGGCCGGTGATTCGCAGCAGGCCTTCGCCTACATGTACGAGGCGCTGCGCGATGCCAGCCCCACGCGCGGCCATGGCTTCGACGCGGTGCTGCATGCCAACCTGTCGCATGAGCTGATGCAGCTGGGCGATTTCGAGCAGGCGCTGCGCCATGTGGCCCAGGGCATCACCCGCAGCGCCGGCACCCACAACCCCTTCCTGCGCAGCGTGCTGCTGATCAACCGCGTGGTCTGCCTGACCGAGCTGGGCCGCGCCGCCGAAGCCCTGCCCGATGTGGCCGAGGTGCTGGCGCTACCGACCGACCCCAGCGGCCGCGGCGCGAACGCCAAGCACTTCGAAACGCTGGCCATCGCCGCGCTGGCCGCCGGCGACCTGGTGCTGGGCGAACAGCTGGTCGCGCAGGCATTGCAGCCTCCTGCCGCCAGCCTGCCGGACGAACGCCTGGAACTGGCGGTGGCCCGCACGATGCTGGCGCAGCAGCAGGGCCGGCTCGACGAGGCCGCGCAGCGGCTGGCCGAAGACCGCGCACTGGCCGAAGACGATGCCGTCATCGGCCTGAGCCTGCGCGTGCGCTGCCGCTTCTTCGACTGTTCGGCCGGCCTGCAGCAGGCACGCGGCGAGCCGGGGCCGGCGCTGGCCGACCTGCGCCGGTGGCAGCGCCTGCATCAGCAGCAATCGCTGCACGCGTCACGTGCACGTTATCAGGCTGCAGCCCTGCAGACCGAACTGCTGCGCCTGCAGCACACGCTGGCGGAACGGGAGGCGCAAGGCCGCGCCACCGAGCGCGCCCGCGCCGAGCTGGCCGAGGCCAACGCCCAGCTGTCGCGCCGCATCGACGAAGTGCAGGCGCTGCAGGAAGCGCTGCGCCAGCAGGCCACACGCGATGCGCTGACCACGCTGCACAACCGCCGCCACCTCAACGACACGCTGCCGGCGATGTTCGCGCTGGCCCGGCGCGAGCAGCAGCCGCTGGCCGTGGTGCTGATCGACCTGGATCACTTCAAGTCGGTCAACGACCGCTTCGGCCACGACGTCGGCGACGAGCTGCTGATGGCCTTCGGCCGCCTGCTCGCCGAGAGTGTGCGCGGCAGCGATGTCGCCTGCCGCTACGGCGGTGAAGAGTTCTGCCTGCTGCTGCCGCACACCAGCGCGGGCGTGGCGCACCGCAAGGTCAGCCAGCTGCTGCAGCGCTGGCGCCAGCAGAGCTTCGATCTGGATGGGTTGACGCTGCAAGGCCTGAGCTTCTCGGCCGGCGTCACCGATTCCAGCGGGCCGGCCGACACGCCCGATGCGCTGCTGAAGGCCGCCGACCAGGCCTTGCTGGCCGCCAAGCAGCTGGGCCGCAGCCGCGTGCTGGCCGCGGGCCAAGCCAACTCAGCCTGAAGCCGAAGCACTGCACAATCTCGCGGGTCCGCCCGACGGATTCAGCCCACAGCGACAAAGGAAGCACGATGAGCAACGCCCTGAAGGCCTGGCACGAGGTCGTGCAAAGCCGCGATATGCGCAAGCTGGATGCGCTGCTCGCCGACGACGTGGTGTTCCATTCGCCGGTGGTGCACACGCCGCAGCGCGGCAAGGCCATCACCACGCAGTACCTCACCGGCGCCTTGCACGTGCTGAACACGGCGGCCTTTCGCTACGAGCGCGAGATCGTCGGCCCGCACGATGCGCTGCTGGAATTCAGCACCGAGATCGACGGTATCCAGATCAACGGCGTCGACCTCATCCGCTGGGACGACAGCGGCCGCATCACCGACTTCAAGGTCATGCTGCGCCCGCTGAAGGCGGTGAACCTGGTCCACCAGAAGATGGGCGAGATGCTGCAGCGGCTGAAGTAGCGCAGGGTCTTGAGTGCATTCTTGCGGTTTACACAGGCCGGATCAGCAGCGAACATGCGGCTCCCGCGTTCCTACTGGAGTTTGCCTGCATGCCTGCCGCCCTCGTCGCCTACACCGTCGCCGCCTACACCAGCAGCCAGTCCCAGGTGCTGACGATCCATCCCACCGGCATCACGCTAACACCCAACGGCAACAACATCGCGCAGGCCAGTCCAGGGTCCTACGACCTGGTGGTCAGCGGGCGGCTGCCGGTGAACATCCAGTTCAGCGTGACCGACAGCAGCGGTGCAACCTGTGCCGTGGTCGGCATCGCGATCGATCCGGTCAGCGGTGGCGGCACGGTCCGCGACGCCTTCCCGACAGCGCTGATCAATGCCAACGGCCTGACGCTGGCCGACAACGACCCCACCAACAGCAGTTATGACTTCCTGCTGCTGATCCAGAACGCAGAAGGCGATCTCGGGCTGATCGACCCGCTGATCACGAACCAGTGAGTTTCCCCGCTGCTGCCTGCGCATCGCCCGGCCGATTCGCCTGCTGAGCCTGCCACGCGTCCCCGATCTCGCGGTGAAAAGGCACGGCCTGCAGAAAGGCCTGACGACGCTGTTCGTCGCCGATGCGCGCGGCACGTTCGCTCAACTCGCGCCACGCCTCGGCCAGCCATACGTCGGCGCGCGCATCGCCCGCGGCCAAGAGCACCTGCCAGCAGGTCAGGCGGACGCGCATCGGCTCATCGGTGCCCTCCAGCCCGGCACCCGTGGCCAACCGATCCAGGATCGCCTGCACCTCGTGCAGCGCGCCTGCCGGGTCGCCACGCGCCAGCGCCGCGCCGGCCATCGCCGCCATGGCTTCGATGGCCAGGTGCGGCATTTCCAGCTGATCGAACAGGTTGCGCGACGCCGACAGCAACTCCGCTGCCACAGCCGCCTGACCCAAGGCCCACGCAGCCTGGCCGGCCACGCGCAGCGCCGCCGCTTCGCCCCACCGATTGCCTGTGGCGCGCAGCAAGGCCAGCGCCTGATGCGCGTGAGTTTGGGCCGCGGTGACCAAGCCCTGGTTCAGCAGCACCAGGCCCAGATTGACCAGGATGATGCCCTCGTTCTTGCGCTGACCGACCGCCGCGCTCTGACTCATGGCCTGCGCAAACTGCTGCTGCGCCATGGCGTAGTCACCCAGCGTCATCGCGACGAAGGCCAGGTTCGCCAGCGTGCCGGCTTCATTCAGCCGATCGCCGCCATGCCGGTGCAGCGCCAGGGCTTGGTTCAGGTGCTCGATGGCGGCACCGAAATCACCCTCGTAGATGTGGTAGTTGCCGATCTCGTTGAGCACCATGGCCTCAACGCGCAGCAGGCCCGCCGTGCGTGCGCGCGCCAGCGCCACCGGCGCCGCGCCGCGCGCCTCCACATAGCGCCCGAGCCGTCCCAGCGCAAACACACGCAGTGCGTGCGCGCTGACGGCACATTCGGCATCGGCCTGCGCGGCATCCGGGTCCTCGGCCAGCGCCACGGCCTGTTCAGCACATTGCAACGCGGCCGTGGCATCGCCGCTTTCGTAGTGGAAGCGGCCCCGTCGCTCCATCGCGCGGGCGCGGTGAGCCGGCGCGCCGATCTGCGCGGCCATGGCCTGCAGTTCATCCAGCGCCGCGGCCAGCGGCTGCTGCGCACTCAGGTGGTCGAGCACGCGCACTTTCAGGTACTGCAGGTCCCAGCGCCGAGCCGAATCATCCTGCCGCACCAGCGTCAGCGCGCGTTCGCAGTGCCCCAGCGCTTCGCTCAGCGCATAGCGGCCATGCGCCGCCTCGGCCGCGCGCTGCCAGTGGTCCAGTGCCCGGGCCGGCTCGCTGCCGCGCTCGAAGTGCTCGGCCACCAGTTCGGGCGCGGCGCCGGGCTGCGCCAGCAACCACTGCGCCACCTGCGCATGCGCCGGCTGCTTGAAGCGCTTGAGCAGGCGCTCGTAGGCCACCTGGTGCAGCGTGTGGTGGCGGAAGGCGAATTCGCGCCGGCCTTCGAGGCTGCTGTGGGTGCGCAGGACCACCAGCTCGCGCTCGACCAGCGCGTGCAGCGCGGCCAGGTCCACGATGCCCAGCGCGCGCAAGGCATCGTCCCAGAACACCGGGCCGACCACCGCGGCCAGCTGCAGCAGGTGCAGCTCCTGCCCCGGCAGCGCGTCCAGGCGGGCCTGCAGCACGCCGGTCAGCGTGGTCGGCAGGGCCAGGGCCTGCAGGCGCTCGGGCAGCAGCTGCCAGCCCTGCGTCGGTGTGTCGGTCCGTGTGTCGGTCCGTGTGTCGGTCCGTGGGTCGGTCGGTGGGTCGGTCGGTGGGTCTGTCAGCGGGACGGCCCGGGTGACGATCACGCCCTGGTCGATCAGCATGTTGACCAGTTCTTCCATGTAGAACGGGTTGCCCTCGGCGCCAGCGGTGATCAGCGCCCGCAACGGCGCCGGCACGTCGAGCAGGCGGCGCAGCAGCGCGTCAGCCAGTTCGTCGGAGCGCTGGCCGTCCAGCGGCAGCAGGTCGATGCGCCCGTGCTGCGGCGGCAGGCCGGCCCCCCGTGCCCAGCCGGGGCGGCGCTCGAACAGCGTCGGCCGCGTCAGGCCGATCAGCAGCAGCCGCATGTCGGCATGCGCGGCGAGCAGTTGCTCGATGAAGTCCAGCGAGCCTTCGTCAGCCCAGTGCAGGTCGTCCAGCAACAACAGCACCGGCGTGCCCGGCGTGGCGATGCCGCGCAAGGCCTGCGTGGCGTGGAAGAAGCCGCGGTCGCGCAGCTGGCGTGCGTCGGCCAGCAGGCCGCGCAGCTCGGCATGCTCGGAGAAGTCCAGCCCCAGCAGGTGGCCCAGCACCGCCGCGTCGCCGGTGCTGCGCAGCAGCGGCGCCATGCCGTCCAGCCACTTGCTGCGCGCCAGCGGCAGTGGGTCGCTGTCGAGGATGCGCAGCCAGCGCATGAACAGCTCGCGCAGCATGCCGTAGGGCTGGCCGCTGTCGCGCTCGCCGGCATAGGCTTCGAGCCAGAAGCCGCCTTGCGGCCGCTGCGCCACCCAGCGGCGGAACTCGCCGCTCAGGCGCGACTTGCCGATGCCCGCCTCGCCCACCACCGTCACCGCAGCCAGCGGCGTGGCGCCGCCTGCGCACACCGCGTCATAAGCCGATTGCAGCGCGGCCAGTTCGGCCACGCGGTTGACCATCGGCGTCTCCAGCCCTTCGACACCGCGGATCGCGCGGCGCTCACCCCGCGGCCTGGCCCGCTGCACCAGGTAGGTGAGCAAGGCTTCGTCGTGGCCCTTGACTTGCAACGGCGGCTGCTCCAGCACATCGAACAGCCCGCGCACATGGCGCCAGGTGTCGTGGCTGATGCGCAGCGTGCCGGCCGGCGCCGTCTGTTCCATGCGGGCGGCGATGTTCACGGTGCTGCCCCGGATGCTGTGCTCGCCATCGACACCACCGCCCAGCAGCACGCCGCCGGTGTGCACCCCCACCCGCACATCGAAGCCTTCGTGGCCGAAGCGCTCATGCACCCGCTTGGCATGCCGGCGGCCCTCCTCAAGGATGGCCAGGCCGGCCAGCAGCGCACGCTCGGCGTCGTCTTCATGCGCGCCATGCATGCCGAAGACGGCCAGCAGGCTGTCCCCGGCGTACTGCAGCACCACGCCCTGGTGGGCACGAACCTGAGCCGCGAAGCGCGCCAGCGCGCCGTCCATCACCTGGTGCACGTCCTCGGGGTCGAGGCGGCGGCTGAAGGCGGTGGAATCGACGACGTCGGCAAACAGCACGCTGACCTGGCGCAGCTGCTGCTGCTCGGGCACACCCGGCCCGGCGGCGGCCGGCAGCCGGGCCAGCCGTTCACGCAGCGCGGCAATGGCCATGTCGACCACGGCGTCGCCCAGCGTGGCGCGCTGGCACTGCAGCGCGGCGATGGTGGATTCAATGCTGGCAACGCTGTCGTTCATGGGCCGGAAGCGGGACTACGGATCGCAGTGTCGCATCGCTTGCTGCGGCCGGGTCGGGCCGCGGCAGGTACGCGGCTTGCCATGGTGTACAACATGTTGCGGATTTTCCGAGTGATAGCGCGTCCGCCGCCGTTTGATATTCCATGATCCGGGCTGCCCCGTTGGCGCCCTCACCAGACCAAAGGCGAACACACCATGAGCTACCACCGCTACACCATCAACGAACTCTTCAGCAACGCGGACGGCACGATCCAGTACATCGAGTTGGCCTGTGGCCGGTTCACTGGCGAGAATGAGTTGGCCGGCCATACCATCCGCGTGACCCAGGACGGCGAACCAACGCACACCTTCGGCTTCAACCGCGATCTGCCCAGCACCGCCACGGCCAACACCAAGGTGCTGCTGGCGACCCAGGGCTTTGCCGACCTGGGGCTGGTGACGCCGGACTACATCATCCCGGCCGGCTTTCTGTTCACCGACGGTGGTACGGTGAACTACGCCAGCATCAACTTCCTGAGCTACACCAGCCTGCCCACCGACGGCATGCACTCACTGACCAGCGACCTGACCCAGCTCGCCGGCACGCCGACGAATTTCGCCGGACAGACCGCCGAGATCGAGCTAGTCGAGTACAACCCGATCATCGGCAGCAACGCCGCCGATCAGCTCACCGGCACGGCCGCCCGCGACCGCATCGAGGCGCTCAGCGGCAATGACATGCTCGATGGCGCCGGCGGCGACGACCTGCTGAACGGCAGCGACGGCATCGATACCGCGCTCTATGCCGGCAATCGCTCGGCCTACGTCATCGGTGATGGTGGCTTGACGGTGAGCGGGTCGACGACCGGCACCGACTCATTGTCCGGCGTCGAGCGCCTGAGCTTCAATGACCAGAACCTGGCCTTCGACTTCGGCGCCGACGGCGCGGCCAACCACACCGCCCGCCTGCTGGGTGCGGTGTTCGGCGCCAACCAGGTGAGCAACGAGGTGTATGCCGGCATCGGCCTGGGCCTGCTCGACGATGGCATGAGCTACGGCGACCTCGCCGAGCTGGCCATCCATGCCGCGCTGGGCGAAGACATCGACAACGCCGACCTGGTGGAACTGCTCTACACCAACGTCGTCGGCGAGGCACCGGATGCCGCGACCACCGCGGCCCTGGTCCAGATGATCGTCGACGGCGCCTTCACGCAGGGCTCACTGACCGTCTTCGCCGCCAACCACCCGCTCAATGCCGAGAGCATCGACCTGGTGGGGCTGGCCGAGACAGGCCTGGCCTACGAACTCTACGAGGCCTGAGCCGCCGCGAAACAGCTCAGGAGGGGAAGGAGGCGCATCGTCTTGTTTCAGGGGTGCTTGGTCCGCGGGGTTCGCCCCAACAGCGGGGCGGGCCGCACCTTTACCGCTGGCGGCTGACCCTGGCCGAATCAGGGGCGCCGCGCGATTGGGCTACGCTCGCTCGTCGCACCGCCGCCAGCCCTCTGCCATGACCCGACTGGAACCCCTGCAGCACATCGACGCCGGCGTGCTGAACATCGCCTACCACGAGGCCGGCCCGGCCGACGGGCCGCCGGTGCTGCTGATGCACGGCTTCCCGTACGACATCCATGCCTATGCCGAGCTAGCGCCGCTGCTGGCGGCGCGGGGCTGCCGGGTGATCGTGCCCTACCTGCGGGGCTTCGGGCCGACGCGCTTTCTGTCGGCCGACACGCCGCGCTCCGGCGAGCAGGCCGCGCTCGGCGCCGACCTGCTGGCGCTGATGGACGCGCTGGCCCTGCCGAGCGCAGTGCTGGCCGGCTACGACTGGGGCGGCCGCGCGGCCTGTGTCGTCGCCGCGCTGTGGCCGCAGCGCTGCACCGGGCTGCTGAGCTTCAACAGCTACAACATCCAGGACATCGCCAGCGCGATGCGCCCCGACCTGCCCGAGAACGAGCACCGCCTGTGGTACCAGTACTACTTTCACAGCCAGCGCGGCCACGATGGCCTGGCCCGCGACAGGCGCGGCCTCTGCCGGCTGCTGTGGCGGCTGTGGTCGCCGACCTGGACCTTCGACGACGCCAGCTTCGAGCGCAGTGCCGCCGCGTTCGACAACCCGGACTTCGTCGAGGTGGTGATCCATTCCTACCGGCACCGCTTCGGCCTGGCGGCCGGCGACCCGGCCTACGCCGGGATCGAGCAGCGCCTGGCCCGGCAGCCGACGATCAGCGTGCCCACGCTCAGCTTCGACGGCATGGCCGACGGCGTGCGCCCGCCGGCCGAGGCCGCGCAGCATGCCCACCATTTTGCCGGGCCGCGCACGCACCGCTGGATTCCGGGCGTCGGGCACAACATGCCGCAAGAAGTGCCGCAGGTCTTCGCCGACGCGGTGATGGCACTGCTGCGCCAGGGCTGAAGCCGCTTCCTACAATGGCCCGATTCCCCTTTCTCGAAAGCCCGCGATGATCGTCGAGCGCATCTGGACCGGTAACAGCTACCGCAACTACAACTACCTGATCGCCTGCCCCGAGACCGGCGAGGCGCTGGCGATCGACCCGCTGGACCACGAGAAGACGCTGAACACCGCCCGCGTGCGCGGCTGGCAGATCACGCAGATCCTCAACACCCACGAGCACCACGACCACACCGGCGGCAATGCCGCGGTGGTGGCCGCCACCGGCGCGAAGGTGATCGCGCACCACCTGGCGGGCTCAAGCATCGCGGGCATGGACCGCGGCGTGCGGGCCGGCGACATCATCAAGGTGGGCAAGACCGTCGAGCTGGAGTGCCTGGACACCCCCGGCCACACGATGTGCCACATCTGCCTGCGCTCGCACACCGAACAGCCCGCGCTGTTCTCGGGCGACACGCTGTTCAACGCCGGCGCCGGCAACTGCCACAACGGCGGCAACGTGGTCGACCTGTACACCAGCTTCGCCGAGCAGCTGTCGAAACTGCCGGACAACACCCAGGTCTATGCCGGCCACGACTACATCGAGAACAACCTGAAGTTCACGCTGGCCCGCGAGCCCGACAATGCCGCCGCCAAGGCCCTGCTACCTGAAGTGAGCGGCCATGATCCGGCCAACACGATCGTCACGACCCTGGGCGAAGAGAAGCAGTTCAACACCTTCCTGCGGCTGACCAGCCCCGGCGTCATCGCCCAGCTGCGCCAGAACTTCCCGGACCTGCCGGCCAATCCGGACCCGCAGACCGTATTCACCAAGCTGCGGGAGCTGCGCAACACCTGGTGAACGGCCGGGCGCTCAGGCCACCGCCGCCTGCGCCGCCAGCACCTCCACCCGCACGCTCTCGGTCAGCTCGGCCTTCAGCTCGGCGAACGCCACGGTGGTCTTCACCGAGTAGTGCCGCGGGTGCGGCAGCGGCACCTCGTGGTCGAGCTTGATGCGGCCAGGCCGTGCACTCATCACCATCACGCGGCTGCCCATGAACACGGCTTCGTCGATGTCGTGGGTGACGAAGAGCACCGTCGTGCGCTCGGCCTCCCAGATGCCGAGCAGCAGCTCCTGCATCAGCTCGCGGGTCTGGTGGTCCAGCGCGCCGAAGGGCTCGTCCATCAGCAGCATGCGCGGCTGGTTGGCCAGTGCTCGCGCCAGCGCCGTGCGCTGCTGCATGCCACCGGACAGCTGCTTCGGGAAGTGCCGCTCGAAACCCTTCAGGCCGACCTTGGCGATGTAGCCCTGCGCCACCTCCAGCTGCTGCGCGCGAGGCATGCCGCGCTCGCGCAGCCCGAAGCAGACGTTGTCCAGCACCGTCAGCCAGGGGAACAGCGTGTAGCTCTGGAACACCATGCCGCGGTCGGCGCCGGGGCCGTCGATGCGCCTGCCGTCGAGCAGCACCTCGCCGGTGGTCTGGCGGTCCAGCCCGGCGACGATGCGCAGCAAAGTGCTCTTGCCGCAGCCACTGGGGCCGAGAATGGTGATGAAGTCGTTCTCCATCACGTCCAGGTCGGTGGCCTGCAGCGCCAAGGTGTCGCCATGGCTGGACTGGAAGCGGCGAGACACGCCACGCACCGTCAGCAGGGTCTTGCCAAGGGCATTCATCGGCCGCTCATCTTCCCAGTTGGGCCCAAGGAAAGGCACGGCGGTTGGCGGCCTTGAACAGCAGGTCGCTGGCCAGGCCGATCAACCCGATCACGATGATGCCGAAGATGATCTGGTCGGTCGCCAGCAGCGCCTGGCTGTCGGTGATCATGTGGCCGATACCGCTGGAGGCGCCGATCAGCTCGGCCACGATCACGTAGGTCCAGGCCCAGCCCAGCACCATGCGCAGGATCTCGGCGATCTCCGGCGCGGCGCCGGGAATCAGCACACGCCGGATCAGGCCGCGGTCGCTGACGCCCAGCGTGTAGGCCGCCTCGACCAGGTCGCGCCGGGTGTTGCCCACCGTCACCGCGATCATCAGCACCAGGTTGAAGAAGCTGCCGATGAAGATGACCGAGAGTTTCTGCGCCTCGCCGATGCCGGCCCACAGGATCAGCAGCGGGATGAAGGCCGAGGCCGGCAGATAACGCGCAAAGGAGATGAAGGGCTCGAAAAAGGCCTCCACCGGCTTGTAGGCGCCCATCAACACGCCCAGCGGCAGCGCAAGCGCTGCGGCGATGAGGAAGCCGCCCAGCACGCGCCACACCGTCATGCCGATGTCGCCGATGAAGCCCATCTCGGCCAGCAGCGTGTAGCCGCTGCGCAGCATCGTGACGGGGTCGGCCAGGAAGGTCTTCTGCACGAAGCCGCCGAAGGTGGCCAGCGACCACAGCGCAACGAAGACGACGAAGAAGGCCACGCCGAGCGCGATGCGCGCGCCCGGCTGGACTGGTACGAGAGGCTTCATGCCACCAACGGCCCGATTTCGCGCCGTGACTTTGCACGGCACGGTGCACACAAGCGAACGCCGCGGAACCGGCTCTGCCGGGCCGCTGGCGTTGCCCCCTGGGGGGAGGCGGCCGCAGGCCGCTTCGGGGGGGTCACTTCAAGAAGCGGGTGTCGGCCAGCTTGCTCATGTCCGGCGCGGTCTTGATGATGCCGATCTCCAGCAGCAGGTCAGCGGCTTCCTTGCTGAACGCGGCGTGCTCGCCAGCGAAGAATTTCTGGTTCGCATCGCGGTCCTGCCAGCGCAGGTAGGCCTGGCTCTTCTCGAAGGCTTCGCCGGTCTGCTTGACGTCGGCGCCCATGATCTCGAAGCTCTTCTTGGCGTCGGCCTTGATCATCGCCACCGCGTCGAAGTAGCCGTCGGCCAGCGCCTTGGCGGCCTTGGGGTTGTCGGCCAGGAACTTCGGTGTGCAGCCGAAGGTGTCCATGATCATCGGGTAGTCCAGCGTCGTCGCGATGATCTTGCCGGCTTCAGGCTTGGCGCGCACGGCGCCCAGGTAGGGCTCGTAGGTCATCGCGGCGTCGATGCCGTCGGTGCCGGCGATCATCGCGTTGGCCGCGGCCTGCGGCTCCAGGTTCACCACCTTCACGTCCTTCACCGACAGGCCGTTCTTCTTCAGCATCCAGGCCAGCGTGAAGTACGGCGCCGTGCCGGGCGCGCTGGCGGCCACGGTCTTGCCCTTCAGGTCGCTGATCTTCGTGATATTGGGCTTGACCACCATGCCATCGGCGCCGTAGCTCTTGTCGAGCTGGAAGATCTGCGTCGTAGCCACGCCGTTGGCGTTCCACACCACCCAGGTCTCCACCGTCGTCGCGGCGCACTGGATATCGCCCGAAGCGATCGCCAGATGGCGGTCTTTCTGCGGGATCTTCTTGATCGACACGTCCAGCCCGTGCTTCTTGAACAGGCCGGCCTCCCTGGCCAGCGTCAGCGGCGCGAAGCCGGTCCAGCCGGACATGCCGATGGCGACCTTGGTGTCCTGGGCCAGCGCGCCCGTGCTCACGAGGGCAATGGCGGCCAGGGTGATCAACGACTTCATGCGCTCTCCAGTGCTGTCTTGGGGACCCGCGATGTTGCGTTCGCGGGCCGGGTTTCACAACGCGGGCAAGCCCGCAGGCCGACCCAGCAAGTCTCGCGCCATCGCGCCATCGCGGCATCGCGGCATCGAGTCGCTTCAGGCAGCGACCCACAGGGCCGGCAGGCCCGGCAGCGTGCGGAACACGCGGGACAGCGCGCCCCCGGTGACCAGCGCAGTGGCCCGTTCGATGTCCGGCGCCAGGTAGCGGTCTTCGTCCACCGACGGGCAGGCCTCGCGCAGCAGCGCATGGGCCTGTTCCAGCGCCGTGCTGCTGGTCAGCGGCCGCAGGAACTGCACGCCTTGCGCGGCGGCCAGCAGCTCGATGCCGAGGATGTGTGCGGTGTTGCGGATCATCGCCTGCAGGCGCCGCGCCGCGAAGGTGGCCATCGACACATGGTCTTCCTGGTTCGCCGACGTCGGCAGTGAATCGACGCTGGCCGGGTGCGCCAATGACTTGTTCTCGGAGGCCAGGGCCGCTGCCGTGACATGGGCGATCATGAAGCCGGAATTCAGCCCGGCGTTGGCCGTGAGGAAGGGCGGCAGGCGCGAGACGCCGGCATCGATCAGCATCGCAATGCGGCGCTCGGCAATCGCGCCGACCTCGGCGATCGCCAACGCCATGCCATCGGCGGCCAGCGCCACCGGCTCGGCGTGGAAGTTCCCGCCGCTGATCATGTCCCCGGTGTCTGCAAACACCAGCGGGTTGTCGGTCACCGCATTCGCCTCGCGCAGCAGCACCAGCGCGGCATGGCGCAGTTGATCGAGGCAGGCCCCCACCACCTGCGGTTGGCAGCGCAGGCAGTAGGGATCCTGCACGCGGTCGTCATCGGATTCATGTGAGCGCCGGATCGCGCTGCCGGCCAGCAAGGCACGGTAGTACTGGGCCACGTCGATCTGGCCGGGCTGGCCGCGCAAGGCGTGGATGCGCGGGTCGAACGGGCCATCGCTGCCACGCGCGGCGTCGAGGGTCAGCGCGCCGATCACCAGTGCCGCTTCGAGCACCGGCTCGAAGCTCAGCAGCGCATGCAGCGCCAGCGCGGTGGAAGTCTGCGTGCCATTGATCAGCGCCAGGCCTTCCTTGGCGGCCAGCCGCAGCGGCTCGATGCCGGCTTCGGCCAGCACCTGGGCCGCGGGCCGGCGCTGGCTCACGCCGGCCCCGGGCCGGCTCTCATCGCTGACCAGGAATTCGCCCTCGCCGATCAGCGCCAGCGTCATGTGCGCCAGCGGCGCCAGGTCGCCCGACGCACCCACCGAGCCCTGGCTGGGCACATACGGCACCAGGCCGGCGTTGAAGAGCTGCAGCAGCTTGTCGATCACGATCTGCCGCACGCCTGACGCACCCCGCGCCAACGAGGCCGCCTTCATCGCCAGCATCAGCCGAAGCACTGCTGGCTGCAACGGTTCACCGACACCCACCGAGTGCGAGCGGATCAGGTTCAGCTGCAGCAGCGCCAGATCGGATTCACTGATGCGCTGGTTGGCCAGCTTGCCGAAGCCGGTGTTGACGCCATAGACCGGCGCATCGCCCTCGGCCGCGCGTTGCACCACGGCCGCGCTGGCGGCAATGACGGGCAAGGCCGAAGCATGCAGTTCCAAGTGCACGCCGCCGCGGTGGATGGCGAGCAGGCTGTCGAGCGTCAAACCGCCCGGTTCAAGGATCAGGTTCAACTCAGGCCCCCAACATCGGCATGTTCAATCCCTGCTCTTTCGCGCAGGCGATGGCTTCGTCGTAACCCGCATCGGCATGGCGCATCACGCCGGTGCCGGGGTCGTTCCACAGCACGCGCTCGATGCGCCGGGCCGCGGCCTCGCCGCCGTCGCAGACGACCACCACGCCGGCATGCTGCGAATAGCCCATGCCGACGCCCCCACCGTGGTGCAGGCTGACCCAGGTGGCGCCGCCCGCGGTGTTCAGCAGCGCGTTCAGCAGCGGCCAATCGGACACCGCGTCCGAACCATCGCGCATGCTTTCGGTTTCGCGGTTCGGCGACGCCACCGAGCCGGCATCCAGGTGATCGCGGCCAATGACGATCGGCGCCTTCAGCTCGCCGGACTTCACCATCTCGTTGAAGGCCAGGCCCGCGCGGTGGCGCTCGCCCAAGCCGATCCAGCAGATGCGCGCCGGTAAGCCCTGGAAGGCGATGCGCTCACCGGCCATGTCCAGCCAGCGGTGCAGGTGGGCATCTTCCGGGAAGAGTTCCTTCATCTTCGCGTCGGTCTTGCGGATGTCTTCCGGGTCGCCCGACAAGGCCACCCAGCGGAACGGCCCCTTGCCGCGGCAGAACAGCGGGCGGATGTAGGCCGGCACGAAGCCGGGGAAGTCGAAAGCGTTCTTCACGCCGGTGTCGAACGCGACCTGGCGGATGTTGTTGCCATAGTCCACCGTCGGCACCCCCATCGCCTGGAAGTCCAGCATCGCTTGCACGTGCTGCGCGCAGCCTTGTGCCGCGGCGTCGCGCAACGCGGCGTGCTGGCCGGCATCGGCCTGCGCGGCTTGCCAGCGCTCGACCGTCCAGCCCGGCGGCAGGTAGCCATGCACCAGGTCGTGGGCCGAGGTCTGGTCGGTCACCAGGTCAGGCCGGATGTCACCGCGCCTGGCACGGTGCACCAACGCCGGCAGCAACTCCGCCGCATTGCCCAGCAGGCCGATCGACACCGCCCTGCCCTCGGTGGTGTAGCGCTTGATCCGCTCCAGCGCATCGTCCAGGCTGCGCGCCTGTTCGTCCAGGTAGCGGGAACGCAGCCGGAAGTCGATGCGCGACTGCTGGCACTCGATGGTCAGCGAGCAGGCCCCGGCAAACGATGCCGCCAGCGGCTGCGCACCGCCCATGCCGCCCAGCCCGGCGGTGAGGATCCAGCGCCCCTTGAGCGATCCGCCGTAGTGCTGCCGGCCGGCTTCGACGAAGGTCTCGTAGGTGCCCTGCACGATGCCCTGGCTGCCGATGTAGATCCAGCTGCCAGCCGTCATCTGGCCGTACATCATCAGGCCCTTGCGGTCCAGTTCGTGGAAGTGCTCCCAGGTGGCCCACTTGGGCACCAGGTTCGAGTTGGCAATCAAGACCCGCGGCGCATCGGCATGCGTGCGGAACACGCCCACCGGCTTGCCGGATTGCACCAGCAGCGTTTCGTCTTCCTTCAACTCACGCAGCGCCTTCAGGATGGCCTCGTAACAGTCCCAGTTGCGTGCCGCCTTGCCGATGCCGCCGTAGACCACCAGCGCATCGGGGTTTTCGGCCACCGCCGGATCCAGGTTGTTCTGCAGCATGCGGTACGCCGCCTCGATCAGCCAGTTGCGGCAGCTGAGTTCGGTGCCGGTGGGCGCCTTCACCGGGTGCGGCTGGGCGATGTGGTGAACGGCGGACAGATCGGTCATCTCGTGCTCCGGAAAGGCTGTGCAACGCCGCGCACTGTACTTGTCTAGACAAGTCAATGCAAGTAGGATCTGCCACCATGCCGCGCCGCTCTCTGCCCCCGCCCACTCTGGCTCCGTATGCGCAGGTCAAGCAGTTCCTGAAGGAGGCGCTGTCCCATGGCCAGTACCCGCCCGGGGCCTTGATGCCCTCGGAAGCCGAGCTGGTGGCGCAGTTCGGCGTCAGCCGCATGACGGTGAACCGCGCACTGCGCGAACTGCAGACCGAAGGCCTGGTCGACCGCGTGCAAGGTGTCGGCACCTTCGCGGCCCAGCTGCACCGCGTGTCCTCGCAGCTGACGATCCGCGACCTGCACGACGAGATTGCCGCGCGCGGCCACCGCCACGACGCGCTGGTGCAGCTGGCCCGCCGCGAACGCGCGCCCGCCGCACTGGCCGCCCGGCTGGGCCTGCACACCGGCGATGCGGTCTTCCACACCCTCATCGTGCACCGCGAAAACGGCGTGCCCATCCAGTGCGAAGACCGCTACGTCAACCCCGCCGCCGCACCCGACTACCTGGGCGTCGACTTCACGCGCACCACGCCCACGCACTACCTGCTGCAGGTGGCACCGGTGTGGCAGGCGCAGTATTCGATCGAAGCCGCGCTGCCCAGTGCCGAAGAAGCGCGGCTGCTCGGCATCAGCCCTGCCGCGCCCTGCCTGGTGGTGGTGCGCCGCACGCAGCAGCGCGACACGCCGATCACCATCGCGCGACTGGTGCATCCCGGTTCGCTGTACATGTTGGAAGGCGCGTTCGCGCCCTAAGCTTGGAAGGATCGTTGTCACCGTGACCCTCGAAGTCATCCAGGCCGAGCACACAGCGCCGCGCCGCTGGCGCAATGGCGGCGGCATCACGCGCGACCTGTTCAGCGCGCCGGCGACTGACGCGTGGGCCTGGCGCGTCAGCCTGGCCGATGTGGAACAGGACGGCCCGTTTTCCGCCTACCCCGGCATCACGCGCTGGTTCACCGTGGTCCAGGGCGCCGGCGTGGTGCTGCAGTTCGACGCTGCCCGCCAGGTGCTGGACAGCCACAGCGCGCCGCTGCAGTTCGACGGCGCGCTGCAGCCCGACTGCCACCTGCAGCACGGCAGCACGCGCGACCTGAACCTGATGACGCGTGACGGCGTCTGCCGCGGCACGATGCAGCGCGCGACGGCCGACGATGAGTGGTTCAGCCCGCTGGCCACGCGCGCGCTGTTCGCGGCCGAGCCGATGCGGCTGCAGATCGACGACGCCGATGCGGCGCGCCTGCCGGCGATGTCGCTGGTGGTCAGCCAGCACGCGGCCCATCAGCGCTGGCGTGTGCAGGCCGAGTCGGATACCCCCGCCGCCTGGTGGCTGGCGATCGAGCTGGGGAGGTCGGCATGAGCGTGCAGGGTCGCTTCAATGCGCTGATTCCGCAACGCGTAGCGCGCAGGGAAGCCCCATGAGCGGCCCGGTCACGCTGTGGCGCAACGCCCGCCTGGCGACGATGTGCCCCGGCGCGCCCTGGGGCCTGATCGACGCCGGCGCCCTGCTGGTCGAAGGCGAGCTGCTGCGCTGGGTCGGCCCGGAAAGCGCCCTGCCCACCGCCCTGGCGCGACGCGCCGAGCACAGCATCTCGCTGGACGGCGCGTTGGTGACCCCCGGCCTGATCGACTGCCACACCCACCTGGTCTACGGCGGCCACCGCGCACGTGAATTCGAGATGCGGCTCGAAGGGGCGACCTACGACCAGATCGCCCGCGCCGGCGGCGGCATCCGCTCCACCGTGTCGGCCACGCGGGTGGCCACCGATGGCCAGCTGTTCAAGCAGGCGTCGGAACGCGCCGCGGTGCTGATGGGCGAAGGCGTCACGACGATCGAGATCAAGTCCGGCTATGGCCTGTCGGCCGAGCATGAAGCGCGCTGCCTGCGCGTGGCGCGCCGCATCGGCCGCGAACTGCCGCTCACCGTGCGCTGCACCAGCCTGGCCGCCCATGCGCTGCCGCATGAGTTCTCCGACCGCCCCGACGACTACATCGCCGCGGCCTGCGCCTGGTTGCCCGAGCTGCAGGCCGAAGGGCTGGTCGATGCGGTGGACGCGTTCTGCGACAGCATCGCCTTCACCCCGGCCCAGACCCGCCGCATGTTCGAGGCCGCACGCGGCCTGGGCCTGCCGGTCAAGCTGCATGCCGAGCAGCTGAGCAACCAGCATGGCGCCGCGCTGGCAGCCGAGTTCGGTGCGCTGTCCTGCGACCACCTGGAGCACCTGGATAGCGACGGCATCCGCGCCATGGCCGCGGCCGGCAGCGTGGCGGTGCTCTTGCCGGGCGCGTTCTACTTCCTGCGCGAAACCCGGGTGCCGCCGATCCCGGGTTTGCGTGATGCCGGTGTGCCCATCGCCATCGCCAGCGACCACAACCCCGGCTCCTCACCCGGCCTGTCCTTGCTGCTGATGCTGAACATGGCCTGCACCTTCTTCCGCCTGACGCCGGAAGAAGCCTTGCGCGGCGTCACGGTGCATGCCGCGCAGGCGCTGGGCCTGGGCGCCACGCATGGCCAGCTGCAAGCCGGCCGCCGGGCCGATTTCGTGGCCTGGGACCTGGACGCACCGAACGAGCTGGCCTACTGGTTCGGCCGCAACCCCTGCTTGCGCGTGGTGCGCGCGGGCATTGAAACCGTGGGGCCTGATGCATGACAGGCGTTCGGATGAACCCCGCCCTCTCGGCGCGGCGGCTTGGACTCGCGCCTGGAGGCGTGCCGTCGGGGTCTGCAATCGGCCCGTTGCGGTCGTTTGGTTGTTGTTCTGAGAGCCGACATTCAATTGTTGAGTCCCGCGGAGTGGCCGGGATTCCGCCCCGGCGGGCGGGTAACTTCTTTCTGCTGGCTCAGAAAGAAGTCACCAAGAAAGAGAGCCAGAAAACCAAACGTTCATTTGTGCCTCCGCACGCGCAGTCCTGCAGCGCCAGTGGCGGCA
>NZ_DATILJ010000239.1:0-16935 GCF_035476535.1 Aquabacterium sp. | reverse complement strand
GCGGTGTCCAGCACCAGCAGCACCGCCAGCGGTCCGAGCAGCCAGGCCAGCAGCTTGCGCTGCAGGCGTGGCTCAGGCTTGCGCATCGCTGCGGTCCATCAGGTAGCCCATGCCGCGCACCGTGCGGATCTCGCAGCCCAGCGGCTCCAGCTTTTTGCGCAGGCGGTAGACGTTGACCTCGATCGCGTTGTCGGCCACCTCGTCGCCCCAGCCATAGAGGTGATTGACCATCTGCTCCTTGCTGACGACGCGCCCGGCGCGCATCAGCAACAGCTCGAGCAGCGCCAGCTCGCGCGGCGACAGCTCCAGCGGCCGCTTGTCGAAGAACACGCGGCGGCCCACGGTGTCGAAGCGCAGCAGCCCATGTTCCAGGTAGGGCGTGGCGTTGGAGCCGCGCCGCAGCAGGGCCCGCACGCGCGCTTCCAGCTCCGGCAGGTCGAAGGGTTTGGACAGGTAGTCGTCGGCGCCCAGGTCGAGGCCGCGCACGCGGTCTTCCAGCGCGTCGAAGGCGGTCAGCATCAGCACCGGGGTGGTGGACCGCCGCGCCCGCAGCCGGCGCAGCACGTCCAACCCACTGAGCCCGGGCAGGCCGATGTCCAGGATCGCCAGGTCGTAGATGCCCAGCGCCAGCGCGTGATCGGCCTCCTCGCCGGTGGCAACGATGTCCACGGCATGGGCCGATTGCACCAGCGCGCGCGACAGCGCGTCCGCCAGCACTTTGTCGTCTTCCACGAGCAGTATCCGCATAGAGCTCGCCGTGCCGACCCGGTGGTCTTCGGCGCTCAGCCTTTGCGGCCCATGCGGGCCCGGAACAGTTCGCGCAGGTTGACCTCGCGCGGACCGGGGATCAGTTCGATCTCATCACCGGCCTGCAGCGTGCCGGGCCGGATCACCCCCAGGTAGGCGCCGCAGTAGCCGGCCTGCGACATCAGCTTGGCCGCCTGGTTGAAGCCCATTACCGCGTTGAACTTGAAGCAGGGGAAGCGTGGCTCGCTGACGGCGAGTTCACAGCCCGGCAAGCGCAGCCGATCGCCGATCCACAGCTGGTCTTCGAGCAGGCCGCTGATCGTCAGGTTCTCGCCCATCGCGCCGGGGGGCAGCGCGCCGTCTGCCGCGGCCACACCGGCCTGGGCTCGCACCGTCTGCCAGAACGGATAGTGTTCCACCGGGTAGGCGTACACCGCCTTGCTCAAGCCGCCGTGCACGGTGTGGTCGGCCTGTTCATCGCCGACCAGGCCCAGCGGCTGCACCTCGGCCGGGCCGCTGCGGGCCTGCTTGCGGATGCCGCTCATCACCGACTGGCCCTCGATGATCAGCGGCGAAGCGATCGCGAGATTGACGCTGAGGATGCGGGGCGTGGTGGACATCGAGGGGCCGAATTGTCGGGGTTGCGGGGTGGCGTTCGGGCGATGGTAAGCGGCGCCGGCGGCTCGCGATTGTGTGCATCAAGTCATGCGGAATGTGCATGACCCCCCGGGGCCCGGTGGTTACGAGCCCATTACACTGGTTTGACAATGCGTTGTCCCGCTGGCAAGGAGACCCCGCCCACCGGCCGCGCAGTAACCCGCCGAAACCTCACGATGGTTCGCCGGCCCCACCGCCACACCTTGGCCCTTCACCCATGCCGTCTGCCACAGGCGGTATTGGTCCAGCCCCGCCCTCGCACCGGCCGCTGTGTCGAGGCTGAACCAATCCCGTTTTTTTGACATCTAGCGATGATTGGAGTTGAGATGAACAAGCCCGTGATGGAAGGCCTGCGCCTGAACGTGCCGGCCTACGTGAAACATGCCCGGCTGGTGGCCTGGGTGGCCGAAATGGCCGCGCTCACGGAAGCCAGCGACGTCTACTGGTGCGACGGTACCGAGGCCGAGTACGACCGCCTTTGCGCCCGTCTGGTCGATGCCGGGGCGATGAAGCGGCTGAACCCCGCACTGCGCCCCAACAGCTACCTGGCGCTGAGCGATCCGAGCGACGTGGCGCGCGTCGAAGATCGCACCTTCATCTGCAGCGAACAGCAGGCCGACGCCGGCCCGACCAACAACTGGATGGCGCCGGCCGAGATGCGCGCGCTGCTGCAGACCGGCCAGGCCGACGGCACACCGGCACTGTTCCGCGGCTGCATGCGCGGCCGCACGATGTACGTGGTGCCGTTTTCGATGGGACCGCTGGGCTCGCACATCGCGCACCTGGGCGTCGAGCTGAGCGACAGCGCCTACGTGGCGGTGAACATGCGCATGATGACGCGCATGGGCCGCGCGGTGTTCGAGCAGCTCGGCGAAGACGGCCACTTCGTGCCCTGCGTGCACACCGTCGGCGCGCCGCTGCTGCCCGGCCAGAAGGACGTGGCCTGGCCCTGCAACCAGACCAAGTACATCGTGCACTACCCGGAGACCCAGGAGATCTGGAGCTACGGCTCGGGCTACGGCGGCAACGCACTGTTGGGCAAGAAGTGCTTCGCGCTGCGCATCGCTTCGATCATGGGCCGTGACCAGGGCTGGCTGGCCGAGCACATGCTGATCCTGGGCGTCACCTCGCCGGCAGGCAAGAAGTACCACGTTGCCGCCGCCTTCCCCAGCGCCTGCGGCAAGACCAACTTCGCGATGCTGGTGCCGCCCCAGGCTTTGGCGGGCTGGAAGGTCACGACCATCGGCGACGACATCGCCTGGATCAAGCCCGGTGCCGATGGCCGGCTGCACGCCATCAATCCCGAAGCCGGCTACTTCGGCGTGGCGCCCGGCACCAACTTCCACACCAACCCGAACTGCATGGAGTCGCTCAAGCGCGACGCCATCTTCACCAATGTCGCCCTCACCGACGACGGCGACGTCTGGTGGGAAGGCATGACCGACACCGCGCCGGCCCATCTGATCGATTGGCAAGGCAAGGACTGGACGCCGACAGGGGCCAAGGAAACCGGCGCCAAGGCCGCGCACCCGAATTCGCGCTTCACCGTCGCGGCCACCAACAACCCGGCGCTGGACCCGGACTGGGATTCGCCCAAGGGCGTGGCGATCGATGCCTTCATCTTCGGCGGCCGGCGCTCGACCACCGTGCCGCTGGTGACCGAAGCCCGCAGCTGGGCTGAGGGCGTGTACATGGCCGCGACCATGGGCTCGGAGACCACCGCCGCGATGGCCGGCGGCAACGGCAGCGTGCGCCGCGACCCGTTCGCGATGCTGCCCTTCATGGGCTACCACATGGGCGACTACTTCGCGCACTGGCTCGGCATGGGCAGCCAACTCGCCGCCGCCGGCGCGACGCTGCCGAAGATCTACTGCGTCAACTGGTTCCGCAAGGGCGCCGATGGCAAGTTCGTCTGGCCCGGTTACGGCGACAACATGCGCGTGCTGAAGTGGATGCTCGAACGCGTCGACGGCCAGGGCCAGGGCGCCGAGAACCTGTTCGGCGTCACGCCACGCTATGACGACCTGAGCTGGACCGGCCTGGACTTCAGCCGCGAGCAGTACCAATCGGTGATCACCCTGGATCACGCCGCCTGGCAACAGGAACTGGCGCTGCACGGCGAGCTGTTCATGCAGCTGGCCGATCGCCTGCCGTCCGAATTGCTGGCCATCAAAGGGCAGTTGGAGCAGAAGCTCGCAGCCTGACTGCGCGCCGCAGGGCCGGGACGCCGGCGCGGCTGGGTAGACTCAGCCGCTGATGCGCCTGCAACTGCTGTCCGACCTGCACCTCGAAACCGAGACCTTCGACCCCCGGCCCGCGCCGGGCGCCGAGGTGCTGGTCCTGGCCGGCGACATCGACGCCCGCTGGGACGGCCTGTCGAAGTTTGCGAACTGGCCGGTGCCGGTGCTGATGGTGGCCGGCAATCACGAGTTCGACCGTCGCGAACTGAACACCGCCTGGCCGGCCCTGCGTTCACGCTGCGAAGCACTCGGTCTGCGCCTGCTCGAGTGCGAGTCGGTGGTGCTGACCTCGAAGCAAGGCCTGCGGGTGCGCTTCGTCGGCACGATCCGCTGGTCGGATTTCGACCTGTTCGGGCCGCAGCGCCAGGCCCACGCGATGCGTGCCGGTGCCTATTTCCTGAAGCTGATGGCGGCCACCAGGGGTGGCGAGCCGCTGGACGTGTCGGCGCTGCGCGAGGAGTCGCTCGCTTGCCGGCAGTGGCTGGCCGATGAGCTGACGCAAGCGGCAACGGGCCGTTGGGATGCCACCGTCGTGATCACGCACTTCGCGCCCAGCCTGCGCAGTGCCGACCCACGCTTCGGCTCGCAATCCGGCACCGCGAGCTTCTGCAACGCCGATGACGCGCTGATCCCGCTGGCCGACCTGTGGCTGCACGGCCACCTGCATTGCCGGCAGGACTACGAAGTCTCGCGCCCGGGCCGTGCCCCTGCGCGCGTGGTCTGCCAGGCAGCTGGCCTCGCGCGCAAGGGTGAACGCCGGGGCCTGGACCCGCTCAAGCTGATCGAGGTGCAGGCGGCCGCTTGACGCAGGACAATTCGCGCCCAGGGGGCTATGCCACACTGGCCTGCATCAACAACAACGGCCGTTAAGGAGAGTGCACATGAATATCCTGATCCCCGTGGATGGCAGCACCTTCACCAAGCGCATGCTGGCCTACTTGGCAGCCCACGATGAATGGCTGGGCCAGGCGCACAGCCACACGCTGGTGCATGTGGCCCCCCCGGTGCCGCCGCGGGCCGCGGCCGCCCTCGACAAGGAGATCCTGAAGTCGCACTACGCCGACGAATCGGAAAAGGTCTTCAAGCCGATCCGCAGCTTCTTCGAGAAGCAAGGCCTCAAGGCCACCTTCGTCGCCAAGGTCGGCCACGCTGCCGATGTCATTGCCGAACTGGCTGACAAGGGCAAGTTCGACCTGCTGATGATGGGCTCGCACGGCCACAGCCTGCTGGGCAGCTTGGTGCTGGGCTCGGTGACCACCAAGGTCCTGGCGCACTGCAGCACGCCGGTGTTGATCGTGCGCTGAGCCGAACCACCCGTCGGCTTCGGCTCAGGGGCGAGCCGGCTTGGCCAGAAGCCAACGTCGGAACCAGTCGCCTGGTGCGGCTGTCGCCACATCCGCGGCCAGTGCTTCGCCAGCGGCCTGGTCCAGGATGTAGTCCAAGCCAAACGCGGTTCCCATGTCGGCCGGATCGGGCGCGCGCGGTGTTCGGCGAGTGCGTGCCAGTCGCATCAGCAACGACGGATTCAAAGCTTCCGGCATCTCCATCCCCACAACGTCCCAGTTGTAGCAGAGTGTGAGGCGGAAAGCGGACAGACGTCCGCGCGATAAGTGGCAGTTCCGCCCGCCATTTCCGGGCCCTTTTCACGCAGCGGCCATTGGCATGCGGCGTGACGCACGAAAAAAGCCGACCCGAGGGTCGGCTTGTTTCGAGGACCGGCTGACAGGCCTCAGGCCATCGGCTTGCGACGCGTGACGCTGCCTGCCGCCCCGGCGATCGCCACGGCCACCAGCGCCAGCGACGCCGGCTCGGGCACACCACTGGCTTGAGAGCCGCAGTCCCGTCCGCCACCGGACGTGCACTTGATGCCGGAGACTGCCGACATCTTGAAATAGTCATCGGCCTGGTCCAGGCTGCCGCCGAAACCCTTGTTGTAGGCACTGATCAACCACCAGCTGGAACCAAGCGTCGTGTTGGAGAGGCTGTTGGTAGCCGCTGAACTGCCGCCGTTGTAGTTGTTCAGCAAGGTCCAACCCGACATGGCTGTCGGCGAGACATTGACAAGTGAAGAAGGATCGCCGGCGCCCGTATAACGGTAGACCGTGAAGTCCGAATCACCAGAGACATAACCGAACGAGACACTGTTCAGGATCACGCTGGCATCGAAATGCAGCAACACCGACTCCGTGTTGGCGCCACTGTTGTCAATCGCATGATTCGGTTGTGATGCCCCATCGGACGCCATGCCCAATCCGCCGCCGTAGTAAACCAGTGCGCCACTGACCCACTTGGCGCCTGACGCGAAACCCATGTTGTCGCTGGTATCGTTGGCCGCGTAGAGGCCGCCGATACTGAGCTTGGGGCCACCAGAGCTGTCGACGATGTTGCTGGTGACAGCCAATTTCGTGCCGTCACCCAGACCTGCATCGGTACCGCTGGCGCTGAATGTCCATGTGGCATGTGCGCTGGACGAGGACATGACCAAGACGGCCAATCCGGCAAGCGCCATCCATTTTGAACCTGTCTTCTTCATGATTCTCCTTTGACGCGCAACCCGCACCACCGCAGTGGCCCGAAATTTCAACGGGCATTGGTACGCAGATGGAGCCGGCTACCGCCAAGCACCTCAGCCCTGCCCTCGCCCCCGATATGGTGAATCCATTGTAAGAAGGTTCACCTTCCGGCAAAGACCTTTCGGACCCCTCACTTAAGTGTGCGGACAAGGGCTTCCGCCGCTTCACGTCCCTCGAACGGGTTCCGGGCACGAAGTGCAAACTGCAACTCATCCCTGGCCTCGGCGGTCCGCCCCATCTTGACCAGCGCGGCCGCCAGGTGATAGCGAACCTCGGGCTGCTCGGGACTCCTCAGGCGGGCATCCCTCAACAATTGCACCGCCCGATCCAGCTTGCCTGCTTGGAAGGCAATCCATCCGGCCGTGTCAATCGCGGCGATGCTGTTGGGGTCGGCGGCAAGCGCCTGTTCGGCCACTTCGAGGGCCCGCGGATCATTGAGTCGCACGAGGACGTTGGCCAGGTCGTTGATGATGCCTGCGTCGTTCGGGGCCAGCGTGCGCAGGCGCTCGTACTGTTCGCGCGCTGCTGCCATGTCCTTGTTTCGAACGTGCGCCTGCGCGACCATGCGGCGCGCCGCAATGTCGCCCGGATGTGCCTTGAGCCACTGTTCCGCCAGTTTCAGTGCGGCCTGCATGTCCTGCGCCGACAACATCCTGAACAGCCTGCCCAGCGTGTCCAGCGAGGGCTCCAGCTGATGCGCCTTGCGGTAGAACTCGATCGCCTGGGCTGGCCGATTTCTCGCCACGGCGATATCACCCAGCAAGCTGTTGCCGATGGCCAGACGCGGCGCTTTCTTGATGACTTGCTGCGCACGCGCCTCGGCCTTGTCCAACTCCCCTTGCCGCACTTCGATCTCGGTCATCAAGACGAGCGCGGGCAGGAACTCTGCTCTTGAAGCCAGGGCCTTGCCTACGCTGTACGACGCTCCGGCAAGATCGCGCGCCGCGAGTTGAAGCATCCCCACCTCCACCTGCACCGCCGGATCGAAATTGGCCAGTCGTGTCGCTGAGGTCAAGGTTCCCCGGGCGCCGGCAAAGTCGACGTTCGCAAGTTGAACACGGGCCATCGCCAGCATGACCGCCAGGTTGTCTGGCACGTTGGCGGACACCTCCTGCACGATCTTCAGTGCATCGGCACGGCGTCCTTCGCGCAAGTGGAGTTCCACCAACGCGAGGCTGGAGCGCATGTCCTTGGCGCCCGCGACGTCGTAGGCCTTCTGGAGCCACCGCAGCGTGTCTGTGGACTTGCCGATGCGCTGGGTCAGTTCGGCCTGCGCAAACATGACCTCGCTGTTGCGCGCATCGTCCTTGAGCGCGGCATCGAGCAGCATGCGCGCGCGTTCGAAGTTCTTGCTGTCGGTTTCCAGACGCGCCAGGTTCAAGGTCGCCGGCAGGAGTGTCGAATCCAGCTTGATGGCGTGCTCGAACGCGGCGCGCGCGCCCGCGATATCGCGGTTCTGCACCTTGGCGAGCCCGAGCAAGTTCTGAAAGCTCGGGTTCGACGGATGCCGAAGCACGAGGGCGTTGGCAACCGTCAACGCCTTTTGCGGCTGGCGACCTCGAATGTACAGGCCCACCATGGCATAGGCGGCCTGCGTCTGAGCCGGGTCCTTCTTGTATGCCATTTCCAGTTGCGCCAGCGCATTCGAACTCTGGCCAACCCCGATCAGGCTCAGCCCATAGGCCGTATAGAGTTCTGGCGACTCCCTGCTTTGCAACGCGTCCTGCATCAATCCGGCCGCCCGTGCATGCCGCCCTTTGGCCATGTGCGCCGACGCCAGCAGTGCCATCCCTTGCGCGTCATGGGGATAGGCGCGGAGGTATTGCTCCAGCGCCTCCACGGCCTGATCGTGGTTCTGTTCGGCCAGATAGATGCTGGCCATCAGCTTCGACACCGGCGTACCGGGTTGCACGCGCTGGAAGGCTTCGAAGAACGGCTTCGCCTTTTCACGCTCGCCCAATCCATAGTGGGCCTGGCCCGCCAGCAGCAAGACCTGGGGTCGGTAACGGATGTACTCAATGGGAACCGGGTCGAGCAGTTCCGTGATGCGAGCCAGTGCATTGCGGACCTGCTGTTGCTTCCCCTGGCGTTCCGCCAGCAGCGCACCGAGGTACCAGCCTCGCGGCTCCTGCGGTTTGCGAGCGACCAGCTCGGCAACATCCTTTGCGGCTGCATCGTCTCGCTGCAGGTCAATGAAGAGGCCGACCCGCGCCACGCGCGCCTCCACGTGCGATGCATCCAGGTCAAGCACCCTGTCATAGAGCGACAAGGCTCCCTTCTTGTCACCCTGGACATGAAGGATCGCCCCGTTCTGATAGACCACTTCAGGCGACTTCGGATCAAGGCTGGCGGCCTTGGCCACGGCCGCCAGTGCTTCCTTGAATTGGCGCGCGCGAATGCGGATCGGAACCTCTGCCAACCACGCATCCACGGAGCCGGGATCCGCGGCACGAGCGTCCTCGACGGCCTTCAGTGCATTGCGCTGGTCCCCGACATCTGCGTGGGCCATCGCCTTCACGATCAGCAGTTCCGACTGCACCATCGGCGGCAACCCGGTGAGCGAGAACTTCCCTGCGTCTATCACCTCACGCTGCTTGCCCTGGGCAATGACCGCCCTGGCGAGCGGGACAACGACTTCCACACGGTTCACACCCAAGCGCAGGGCTTCATTCAGTGCAACATCAGCGGCGGCCACGTCGCCGTTGGCCAGCAAGGCCTTGCCCAGCAGCAATTGCACCGGCAAGCTGTTTTTGTCCAGTTGAAGGGCATTGCGCAATTGGATGATCGCGCCAGGGATATCGCGCTTTTCATAGCGCGTCAGCGCGTCCTCGTAGAATTTGGCCGACTTGGGATCGGTCGCCGCCTGCCCGGCCAACGCGGTCGCCAGCAGGCAAGCCGCCAGCGCCAGCGGTGGCCACGGGATGAAAGAGGTCGAGCGAGGGGATTTCACCGCGGGCATGCTAAGTGAAACCGGCTGTAGCCAGCCCTCTGCCCAAAGGCGGCAGCGTGCAAAAGTGCTGCGATGCCGCCCTTGCGCCACTAGAATCGCGCCCCTTCCGATTGTTTTGACGGCCTGGGCGCCCAGCCGCTCCGGGCCGTTGCTGCCTTGGCGCCATGACCCTTTCCAACGCCCCCGACGTCTGCGCCATCGATTTCGGCACCTCCAATTCCGCCATCGCCCTGCCGATCGACCGCGGCGTGCGGTTGGTGGAACTGGAGCCCGGCTTCCGCACGATGCCCACGGCGGTGTTCTATGCCGTCGAAGGGCTGGAGGCGCACGAGGACCCGCACCGCCACTACGGCCGTGCCGCCGTCGCGGCCTATGTCGAAGGGCTGGAAGGCCGGCTGATGCGCTCGATGAAAAGCATCCTGGGTTCGACGCTGGCCGATCAGGCCACCGAGGTCGGCGCCGGGCGCTCGGTGCGTTATCTCGACATCGTATCCGGCTACCTGCGGCACCTGAAGACGCTGGCCGAGCAGGAAGCCGGCCATGCCTTGCGGCGGCTGGTGCTCGGCCGGCCGGTGTTCTTCGTCGACGACGAGCCGGAACGGGATGCTGCGGCCCAGGCGGCGCTATTGCGCGCCGCCCATGAAGTCGGGTTCAAGGAGGTCAGTTTCCAGTACGAGCCGATCGCCGCGGCGCTGGACTACGAGACCACGATCGACCACGAACAGCTGGTGCTGGTCGCCGACATCGGTGGCGGAACCTCGGACTTCTCGCTGGTGCGCGTCGGCCCCGAGCGCCGCCAGCGCGTCGAGCGCAAGCAGGACATCCTGGCCAACCATGGCGTGCATATCGCCGGCACCGATTTCGACCGCCACATCGAGCTGGCGCGCATCCTGCCGGTCCTGGGCTACCGCGGCGTCGGCCCGACCGGCCGCGAGGTGCCGAGCAAGGTGTACTTCGACCTCGCCACCTGGCACCTGATCAACACCGTCTACGCGCCGGCCCGCGTGTCGGAACTGCGGCGCATGAAGAGCTTCTACGCCGAGCTGCTGCAGCACCAGCGGCTGATGGCGGTGATCGACGAACGCCTGGGCCATGCGCTGATCGGCCACGCCGAAAGCGCCAAGATCGCGGTCGCCGAGCACGGGCACAGCGAGATCGACCTGTCGGTGATCGAGGCCGGGCTGCTGGCCTCGATCGACGAAGCAGCCACCGTGCAGGCGCTGGACGCCGATCTGCGGCGCATCGTCGCCGCGGCCGACGACACCGTGCTGCAAGCCGGCATTCCGCACGCACGCGTCGATGCGCTGTATTTCACTGGGGGCTCGACCGGTTTCCGGCCGCTGGCCGAGCGCATCGCGGCGCGCTTTCCAGCGGCCAGGCTGATGCGCGGCGACCGCTTCGCCAGCGTGGCGCAGGGCTTGGGCGTGCACGCCACGCGGGTCTTCGGCAGGGCGGCCTGAGCGGCGTCCCGCGCGGGACGCCTCAGCGCCGCGGCGGCGGGCGGCGGTGTTTGGGCGGTGGACCGCGGCGCTGCGCAGCCGCCGGCTTGGGCCGCGACACATCGGCCATCAGCAGCACGCTGCGCACCAGGTCTTCCACCGCTTCGGCCAGGGTCTCGGGCATCTCCAGCGTCTCGATCTCGGCCAGCAACTCGTCGGCGTCTTCCAGATCGTCCGGGTCGAAGTGCCGGTACAGCGTGGCCAGCGGCTCGAGGATCGCCGCCTCGTGGCGATCCATCAGCGCCGGGAACACGTCCATCGCGGTGGCGAAGCCGGCCACCCAGGGCAGCACGGTCTCCGAGGGGCTGGCGTCGGCATCGAGCTGGTAGACCCAGGGATCGAACCAGTCGCGGCGCTCGATCGCGCGGTTCAGTTCGGCATGGCGGCGCTGCACCAGCGCCCGCAAGGTGTCGCGGGGAAAGCCGGGCGGTGCGGGCTTGCCATCGATGTCGGTGATGTGGGCCAGCCACTGCGCTTCCGGCACCGGCCTGGGCTGCAGCAGCACGCCGCAAAGATAGCCATCGAGCATCACCACGTCCAGCGGCTCGTGGCCCGGCGGCAGGCCGTCGAGCAAGGCCTGCAACGCGTCGAGGTCATGCTCGACGGGCAGCGGGGCTTGCGGTGGGGGCGTCATGCGCTGCATTGTCGCCTGCCTATGATCGGTGCTTGCGCGGCGGCCCGCCGTTTGCTCGAGCACCCGCACCTCCGTCCCACCCGGAATCCACGTGAAGATCTACGACGCTGCTGCCACCGCCCAGGCGCTGCCCTGGGGCCCGCTGGTGCGGGCCATTGCCGACACGCTGAACGACCTGGCCGCCGGCCGGGTGCAGTTGCCCGAGCGCTGGGTGCTGCCGCTGGCACCGTCCACGCACTGGTTCGTGATGCCGGCCTGGCTGAGCCCGGCCGCCGGCGACCTGGCCGCGATGAAGCTGATCACCTACGCCGCCCACAACCCCGAACGCGGACTGCCGGCCATCCTGGGCGATGTGCTGGTGCTGCGGGCCAGCACCGGCGAACGCCTGGCGCTGCTGGACGGGCCCACAGTCACCGCGCGCCGCACCGCCGCCGTGACCTTGCATGCGGCGCGCCAGCTGGCGCCACAGCCGGTGGGGCCGCTGCTGGTGATCGGCACCGGCGCACAGGCTCTTGCGCATGTGGCGGGCTTCACCGAAGCACTGGGCATCGACGAGGTCTGGGTGCTGGGCCGCACGCCGGCTTCCGGCCTGGCATTTGCGCAAACTCTTCATCAACGCGGTATTTACGCGGAAGTGGCCACCAACTTGCAGACTGCGTTGGAGCGCTGCCCCTTGATCATCACCGCCACCTCGGCCCAGGCCGTGTGTCTGCAGGGCCAGGTGCGGGACGACGCCTTCGTCGCTGCCATCGGCGCCTTCACGCCGCAGATGATCGAGCTCGACCCGGACCTGACCCGCGACATCGCCCAGCGCGGCCAGGTGGTGATCGACAGCGTCGCGGCGCGCCACGAAGGTGGCGACCTGCTGGCCGCCGGCATTGACCTGTCGGCCTGCCAGACGCTGGCCGAACACCCGGCGCGCCAGGACCGCGGACCGGTGCTGTTCAAAAGTTGCGGCTCGGCCTTGTGGGACCTGGCCGCCGCCCGCTGCGTCGCGGAGGAACCACAGCCGACTTCTTTCTAGGGATGGCCGCTGACCCCGCGCTTGGGCACAGTCCGGCAGGTTGTCGGTCCCGGTTTCATCGGATGCACCGGCAGGCGGTGCGGGGAGCGTCCCCGCCAGCACCGCAGCAGTCCCAACGACGTCCTTTCTTTGAGGACTTCCAAAGCCCGCCGAGCAATCGGTGGGCTTTTTTTTGTCTGTGCTGCGGGCGTGCACAGCCGGCTATGGCGGCTACGCCGCGCCGAAGCCCGGCTTGAAGGCTTCGCGCAGATAACCCACCAGTGCCTGCACCGCGCGGGGCACGTAGGGTGTGTAGGGCCGGATCGCGTACAGGTGCTCGCCGAAGCTGCCCACCGGCACCCAATCGGGCAGCACGTGCAACAGCTTGCCCGAGGCCAGCGCCGCCTGGGCGCTGAAATCCGGCAGCAGCGCGATGCCCAGCCCCCCGAGCGCGGCTTCGCGCAGCGCCTCGCTGTTGTTCGCGGCGAAGCAGCCGCCCACCGGCACGGTCACCTTGGCAGCTGCCGTGCCCGCGCGCGGCAGCAATTGCCAGGCCGGCGCATCGCCCGGGCGCAGGTAGTGCAGGCAATCATGGCCGCTCAGTTCATCAGGCAGGGACGGCGTGCCGCGCCGCCGCAGATAGGCCCGGCTGGCCACCAGCACCGAGGCGGTGGCGCACAGGGTCCAGGCCACGTGCGTCTCCGGCGGCGCCGGTGTATGGCGGATCGCCAGGTCGAAGCCTTCCTGGGCCAGCGGCACCAGCCGGTCCGACAGGTCCAGCTCGATGCGCACCTCCGGGTGCGCCCGCAGGAACTCCGGCAGCCGCGGCACCAGTTGCTGGCGCGCCAGCGCCACCGGCGCGGTGATGCGCAGCCGCCCGCGCGGCGAGGCTGCCAGGTCCTTGATGCCGGCAAAGGCGGTGCCGATGGCCTCGAACGCGCCACTGGTGGCATCGGCCAGTTGCTGGCCGGCTTCGGTCAGCCGCACGCTGCGGGTGGTGCGCTGCACCAGCGGCACGCCGGCAGCGCGTTCCAGCTCGGCGATGCGGGCGCTCATCGCCGCCTTGCTGACGTTCAGGCGCTGCGCTGCGGCGGTGAAACTGCCGAGCTGGCCAAGCACCGTCAGCCAGTGCACATGCGACCAGAGGGTCTCGACGCGGCGGTTGTCCATCCTTGGTTGTTCCTGAATCAGCTGGCACATTGTTCGCCAATCTGAACAATGAATCCAGCGGGCAGTGGCTTGGCGCGCGCGCGGCCGAGGCCTAGACTGGCCCGCTCGATTCAAGGAGACACACACCATGGGCGCACCCGAAGCATTCACCGCCACCACCGACGTCGGCCACCACATCGGCGGGCGCGCCGTGCCCGGCAACAGCGGCCGGCAGCAGGCGGTCTACAACCCCAGCACCGGCCGCGTCGCGCGCCAGGTGGCGCTGGCCTCGGTGGACGAAGTGGCGGCCGCGGTCGCCGCCGCGAAGGCCGCCTTCCCGGCCTGGGCCGATACGCCGCCGATCCGCCGCGCCCGCGTGCTCAATGCCTTTTTGCAGCTGCTGAACCAGCACCGCGACACGCTGGCCGCGATGATCAGCGCCGAACATGGCAAGGTCTTCACCGATGCGCAGGGTGAAGTCACCCGCGGCATCGACATCGTCGAATTCGCCTGCGCCGCGCCGCAGTTGCTGAAGGGCGACTACACCGAACAGGTCTCCACCGCCATCGACAACTGGACGATGCGCCAGCCGCTGGGCGTGGTCGCCGGCATCACGCCGTTCAACTTCCCGTGCATGGTGCCGCTGTGGATGTTCCCGATCGCACTCGCCGCGGGCAACTCCTTCATCCTGAAGCCCAGCGAGCGCGATCCGTCGTGCTCGCTGTTCATGGCCGAGCTGCTGAAGCAGGCCGGCTTGCCGGACGGCGTGTTCAACGTCGTGCAGGGTGACAAGGTCGCCGTCGACGCGCTGCTGACCCACCCCGATGTCAAGGCGCTGAGCTTCGTCGGCTCGACGCCGATCGCCCAGTACATCTACGAAACCGGCGCCCACCATGGCAAGCGCGTGCAGGCGCTGGGCGGCGCGAAGAACCACATGGTGGTGATGCCCGATGCCGACATCGAGCAGGCGGTCGACGCGCTGATCGGCGCGGCCTACGGCTCGGCCGGCGAGCGCTGCATGGCGATCTCGGTGGCGGTGCTGGTCGGTGACATCGCCGACAAGATCGTGCCCAAACTCGCCGAGCGCGCGAAGACGCTGAAGGTCACGAACCCGATGGATCTGTCGGCCGAAATGGGGCCGATCGTCAGCAGCCAAGCCAAGGAACGCATCGAGAACTACATCGGCGTCGGCGTCGAAGAAGGTGCGCAGCTGGTGGTCGATGGGCGTGGACTGAAGGTGGCCGGCCTGGAAGGCGGCTTCTTCACCGGCGGCACGCTGTTCGACCACGTCAAGCCGACGATGCGCATCTACCAGGAAGAGATCTTCGGGCCGGTGCTGTCCTGCGTGCGCGCCAAGGATTTTGCCGAGGCGGTGCAGCTGGTGAACGACCATGAGTACGGCAACGGCGTGGCCTGCTACACCAGCGACGGCGGCATCGCGCGGGAATTCGCGCGGCGCGTGCAGGTGGGCATGGTCGGCATCAACGTGCCGATTCCGGTGCCGATGGCCTGGCATGGCTTCGGCGGCTGGAAACGCAGCCTGTTCGGCGACATGCATGCCTATGGCGAAGAAGGCATGCGCTTCTACACCAAGCAGAAGAGCGTGATGCAGCGCTGGCCGGAGAGCATCGCCAAGGGCGCCGAGTTCGGGTTCCCCACGTCGAAGTGATCAAACCCGAGGCGCTGTCGCGGCGTCGCCGCTCAGAGCTTCTCGGTCTCGCCGGCCCGGGGCTGCCACTTCATCAGGTGTCGCTCGATGCGGCCGACCGCGCCGTCGAGGCCGAGGGCAAACGCCGTCAGCACCACGATGCCGGCCATCACGGTGTTGATGTCGAACACGCCTTCGGCCTGGTGGATCAGGTAGCCGACGCCGCTGGCCGAGCCCAGGTATTCACCCACCACCGCGCCGACGAAGGCCAGCCCGACGCTGGTGTGCAGCGAGCTGAAGACCCAGCTGGTGGCGCTGGGCAGGTAGACATGGCGCAGCAGCTGGCGCGGGTTGGCACCCAGCATGCGCGCACTGGCCAGCACCACCGGGCTGACCTCCTTGACGCCCTGGTAGACATTGAAGAACACGATGAAGAACACCAGCGTGACGCCCAGTGCCACCTTGCTGGCGATGCCCAGGCCGAACCACACCGCGAAGATCGGCGCGAGGATGATGCGCGGCATCGCATTCATCGCCTTGATGTAGGGCTCCAGCAGCGCCGAGGCCATGGGCTGCAGAGCCAGCCACAGCCCGCCGCCCAGGCCGGCCAGCGCGCCGATGCCGAAGGCCAGCACCGTCTCCACCAGCGTGACCCAGAGGTGCTGGTAGATGTCGCCATCGGCAATGAACCAGTGCCAGATGCGCGACAGCACTTTCAGCGGCTCGCCGAAGAAGAACGCGGCCTGCCGATCGTCGGCAAAGAATAGCGGCGGCAGCAGTCCGGGCTCGGTGAGCAGGTACCACAACACGAACACCGCCACCAGCAGCAGCACCTGCCAGACGCGAAGATTGCGCGGGTTGGGTTTGAATGCCTGCCACATTTCAAGCGACCTTGAGCTGCTGCTGATAACCCTTCAACACCTCGTCGCGCAGCACGCGCCAGATGGCCTTGTGCAGCTCGATGAAGCGCGGCGTCGTGCGCACCTCGGCGACATCACGCGGCCGCTCGAGGTCGATCACGAACTCGCCGATCGGGTGCGAAGCCGGGCCGGCGCTCATCACGACCACGCGGTCGCTCATCGCGATGGCTTCGTCGAGGTCGTGGGTGATGAACAGCACGGCTTTGCGCTTCGATTGCCAGAGGTCCAGCACCTCGTTCTCCATCAGCTGCCGTGTCTGGATGTCGAGCGCGGAGAACGGTTCGTCCATCAGGATGATGTCGGGGTCCAGCACCAGCACCTGGGCCAGGCTGGCGCGCTTGCGCATGCCGCCGGACATCTGGTGCGGATAACGATCACCGAAGCCGCCCAGCCCGACGCGGCGCAGCCAGGCCTCGGCCAACGTGCGCGCCTGGGCCGGTGGCATGCCGCGGAATTCCAGCCCGGCCATCACATTGCCCAGCGCGCTGCGCCAGGGCATCAGGCTCTCGGTCTGGAACATGTAGCCGGCGCGCGGGTTGATGCCGGCCAGCGGCTGGCCGAACACCGCCACCGCGCCGGTGCTGGGCGACAGCAGGCCGGCGGCGACGTTCAGCAGCGTGCTCTTGCCGCAGCCGGTGGGGCCGACCACCGAGACGAATTCACCGGCACCGACACGCAGGCTGACATCGGCCACCGCGGTGTAGCGCTGCGCCGCGTTGTCGCGCGTGGCGAAGGTGCAGCTGACGCCGTCCAGCACCAGGGCCGGCGAGGGAAGCGGGGAGGCCATTCAGGGCTTCGGGTACTTCGCGTTCGCGACCTTGACGAAATCGTTGGTGTAGACGGCCTTCAGGTCGACGGTGGCCTTCGCGACCTCCGGGTCGATGCTGGCCAGCGCGCGGCGTGCTGTTTCGGGTC
>NZ_DATILJ010000238.1:0-3631 GCF_035476535.1 Aquabacterium sp. | reverse complement strand
CGTCGACAACAGTGCCGATGCATACGCACCGATACCGAAGAACACGCCCTGGGCCAGCGACAACATGCCGGTGTAGCCCAGGATCAGGTTCAGGCCATGCGCCGGCAGCAGGAAGATCATCGCGATGATCAGCGCATGCAGCGTGTAGCCGTCCAGCACCAAAGGGGCCAGCAACAGCGCTGCCAGCGAGGTGCCTGCCAGGCCCCAGCGCACGGCGGGCAGTCGGGGGCTCGGTGCGTGGGGGGTGTCGAGGGTGATGGCCACGATCAGAACCTCGCTTTTTGGCTGAACAGGCCGTGCGGACGCAGCATCAGCATCAACAACAGCGCAATGAAACCGACGGAGTCGCGGTACTGCAGGCCGATCAGGCCAGAGACTAAAGCCTCGACAACACCCAGCAGGAGGCCTGCGTACAGCGTGCCGCGCACGTTGCCCATGCCGCCCATCACGATGACGGCAAAGGTCTTTAGCGTGATCGCTTCGCCCATGCCGCCGTAGACGCTGACGTTCACCGGCGCCGTTAGCACGCCGGACAGTGCGGCCAGCGCGGTGCCGAGCAGGAAGGTGCGGCGCACGACGGATTCGACGTCGATGCCGTTGACCTGGCAGCACTCGATGTTCTGCGACACCGCACGGATCGATTTGCCCATGCGTGTCTTGCGCACCATCCATTCGAGTCCGGCAAAGATGACCACCGCCGATACCACCAGCACGATGCGTTGCTGCGCCATGCCGAAGCCCAGGATCTCGATCGGCTCGATCCAGCCGCCTTCGAAGACCTTGTAGCCGCCGCCGAAGGCCAGGATCACGGCGTTCTGCAGGATCAGCGAGACACCGATCGTCGCCAGCACGCCGGCCTGGAACGGTGCGCCGACCAGCCGTTGCATCACCAGGCGGCCGATCGTCGCGGCGATCAGCGCCGCGATCGCGACACCGAGCACGATGGAAACGGCGTAGTGGACCTCGAGCTTGGAGATCGCATACCAGGCCGCGAAGGTGCCCAGCATGTAGTACTCACCATGGGCGAAGTTGATGGCGCGCAGCACGCCGAAAATCATCGTCATGCCCGCCGCGATCAACGCGTAAGTCGAGCCGGTGATGATGCCGTTGACGATCTGCTCGAAGATGAAGTTGCCCATCGCCTTGGCCGCGTGCTTGCGTCGTTCGTTGTGTTTCGTGTCGCGTTGTGTGGTGCGTCGCGTGGTGCCTTGCGTGCAGCCTTACTTCGGGTAGTCGATCTTGACCGCGATGGCGCTCTTGATCGCGGGTTTGCCGTCCGCGACCTCCAGCAGCACCATCGGCAGCACGGCCTGGTTGTGGTCGTCGAAGGTCACGGCGCCCATCGCGCTGTCGTACTTGATCTTCGCCAGCGCGTTGCGGATGTCGTCGTTCTTCAGGCTGTTGGCTGCCCTGATGGCTGCTGCCACCAGGTGCGTGGTTTCCCAATGCGTGTAAGCGTGGTTGTTGGGCAGTTCACCGCCGTAGGCCGCCTTGTAGTCGGCGACGAACTTCTGGCTGCGCGCACTGGTCCATTCGGGCAGCCAGGCGGCTGCCTCGATGGCGCCGTTCAGCACTGTCGGTGCGGCGGCGATGGTCTTGGCGGTGTTGAATTCGGCGTTGCCGACCAGCACGATCTTGCCGGCCAGGCCCATCTCCAGCATCTGGCGCGCGACGATGGGCGTGGTATCGGCCTGGCCATACATGAGAACAGCCTGCGCGCCCGAATTCTTGATCTTGCTGAGCACCGGGCGGAAGTCGGTCTCCGATTCCTTGTAGTAGTCCTCGCTGAGGATCTTGGCGTCGGGGTAGCGCGGCAGGTACTTCTTCGTGAAGCTGATCGCGCCACGGCCATAGTCGCTGTCGACCGACAGCACGGCGAAGCTCTTCAGGTTGCGGTTCTTCACCGCATGCTCCAGCACGATGGCGGCGCGGCCCTCGTCGGTGGGGTAGTTGCGGAAGGTCCACTTGAATCCGCCAACGCCGGCCTTGTAGGTGATGGCCGGATTCGACGAGGCGGCATTGACCAGCAGCACCGAGGCTTCTTCGGCCAGCGGCTGCATCGCCAGCGTCACCGAGCTGCAGATATCACCGATGATGATCGGCAGCTTGTCGAAGGTGATCATGCGCTTGGTGGCCGACACCCCTTCGGCCGGCACACACTGGCTGTCGCCGCTGACCAGTTCGATCTTCTTGCCCATCACGCCGCCGCCGGCGTTGATCTCCTTGGCCGCCAGGTTCGCACCCTTGTTCGCAAAAGCGCCGTAGCGGGCATTGGCCCCGCTCAGCGGGCTGACGAGACCGATCTTGTAGACGTCCTGCGCCGAAGCGATGCCGGCTGCCAGCGCAGCCGCGCAGAACACGGTCAGTCCGAGGATCTTGGGGTGTGTCATTTCCGCTCCGGGTGTCTGGGGGTGTCTGAAAAGGGGGGATGAAGTGATGATAGGAAGCGCGTCGAAAGCAGACCAATACGGAATGGCGCTTCTGGCATAAGCGAGCTTGATACCGGGTTTGCCCTGAGCTTCATCGAAGGTCGGGCGAGAGCCTGGCCACGGCAGCGGCCAGCCGCCGGCAAGCCTCTTCGATGAGCTCGATGCCGGTGGCGATCGACACCCGGAAGTAGGGCGACAGCCCATACGAGGTACCGCCAATCACCGCGACGCCGGCGGTGTCCAGGAAGTACAGCGCCACGTCGAGGTCGGTGGCCAGGCGCTGGCCTTGCTCGGTGCGCTGGCCGATCAGGCCGGCGCAGTTGACCCACACATAAAACGCCCCTGCCGGCGTGCTGCAGCGCAGCCCGGGAATGGCGTTGAAACGCTGCATCGCGACATCCCGGCGCGACTGGTAGGTGGCCACCCAGCCGGCCAGGAACGTGGGTTCGCTGCGCAGCGCTGCCAGTGCCGCCGCCTGGCTGACCGAGCAGGCACCGCTGGTGGACTGCGACTGCAGCATGTCCATCGCCGCGATCAGCTCGCTGGGGCCGGCCGCGTAGCCGATGCGCCAGCCCGTCATCGCATAGGTCTTGGAGACGCCGTTGACGACCAGCGTGCGCTCGCGCAGCGCCGGTTCGATCGCCACGATGTGCGGATTGTCGGCTGCTTCGAAACGGATGTGCTCGTAGATGTCGTCGGTCAGCAGCATCACGTGAGGGTGGCGCAACAGCACGTCGGCCAGGCCGCGCAGCTGTTCCCGGCTGTAGGCGGCGCCGGTGGGGTTGCTCGGCGAGTTGAGGATCAGCCAGCGTGTTGCCGGCGTGATGGCCGCCTCCAGCGCCTGGGGCGTCAGCAGGAAGCCGTCGCTCTCCGGGCAGGGCACGATCACCGGTGTGCCGTCGCAGGCCAGCACCATGTCGGGGTAGGACACCCAGTACGGCGCCGGAATGATCACCTCGTCACCGGGTTCGACGCTGACCGACAGCGCATTGAAGATGGCGTGCTTGGCACCAACTGTGACGATGATGTCGCGCGGCTCGTAGTGCAGCCGGTTTTCGCGCTCGAACTTGGCCGCGACCGCCTGGCGCAAAGCCAGCGTGCCGGCGGTCTGCGTGTAGCGCGTCTGGCCGCCCTCGATGGCCTCGATGGCGGCGCGCCGGATGGGCTCGGGCGTGTCGAAATCCGGCTCGCCGATGAGCAGG
>NZ_DATILJ010000237.1:0-2176 GCF_035476535.1 Aquabacterium sp. | reverse complement strand
GCGGGGAGGCCATTCAGGGCTTCGGGTACTTCGCGTTCGCGACCTTGACGAAATCGTTGGTGTAGACGGCCTTCAGGTCGACGGTGGCCTTCGCGACCTCCGGGTCGATGCTGGCCAGCGCGCGGCGTGCTGTTTCGGGTCCGGCCTCAGGGAACATGCCGTCGGGCGACAGCGCGCCCTTGGCCGCCAGGAAGGCATCGATGTAGACCGCGCGGTCACCGAGCAGGTAGCTTTCCGGCACGGTCTTGATGATCTCGCCGGGGCCGGCGGCCTGGATCCATTTGTCGGCGCGCACGATGGCATTCACCAGCGCCTGCACCGTCTTCGGGTGTTTGTCGATGAAGGCCTGCGCCAGGTACAGGCAACCTGCCGGCATCGGGCCGCCGAAGACCTTCTCGGACTCGGCGACGATGCGCGTGTCGGAGACGATCTTCAGGTCGTTCGAGCGCAGCAGCAGCGAGATCACCGGGTCGAGGTTGGAGATCGCGTCGATCTGGCCCGAGCGCATCGCCGCCACCGCGCCATTGCCGGCGCCCACGCCGATGATGCTGACATCGCTGGGCTTCAAGCCCGCCTTCGCCAGCACGAAGTTGGTCATCACGTTGGTCGAGCTGCCCGGCGCGGTGACGCCGATCTTCTTGCCCTTCAGATCGGCCACGGTCTTGAAGCCGGACATGGTCTTGGGGTTCACACCCAGCACGATCTGCGGCGCGCGGCCCATCAGCACCACGGCGCGCAGCTTCTGGCCCTTGACCTGCATGTTGACGGTGTGCTCGAAGGCGCCGCTGACGACATCGGCGCTGCCGCCGACCAGCGCGCGCAAGGCCTGCGAGCCGCCGGCGAAATCGACGATCTGCAGCTCCAGCCCTTCGGCCTTGAAGTAGCCCAGCTGTTCGGCAATCGTCAGCGGCAGGTAGTACAGCAGGTTCTTGCCGCCCACCGCCAGCGTGAGCTTGGGTTTCTCCACGGCTTGCGGATTCACCGAGGCTTGCGCGTGCACGAAGGCCGGTGCGGCCAGCAGCGACGGGGCGGCAGCGATCAGGGTACGGCGGCGAAGACTCATGGTGGGCAGCAGCATCAGGGACGGGACCGGCGACTGTACCGAAGCGCCACAATCGACGCATGAGCACATCCCCCCTCCTGATCACCGGTGCCGGCCGAGGCATCGGCGCCGCCACCGCGCTGCTGATGGCCGGGCGCGGTCATGACATCGCGATCAATTACCGGCGCGACGCCGCGGCCGCGGACGCACTGGCTCAACGCATCCGCGCGATGGGCCGGCGCGCGATCACGCTGCCCGCCGATGTCGCCGACGAAGCCGCGGTGCACGCGATGTTCCGCCGCATCGACGAGGAACTCGGCCCGCTGGGCGGGCTGGTCAACAACGCCGGCATCGTCGCGATGAAAGCGCGGCTGGACGAGATGGACATCGCGCGCTGGCGCCGCATGCTGGACATCAATGTGCTGGGCACGATGCTGTGCTCGCAGCTGGCGGTGCGGCGCATGAGCACACGCCATGGCGGCACGGGTGGCGCCATCGTCAACCTGTCCAGCATGGCCGCGGTGCTGGGCTCGCCGGGCATGTATGTCGACTATGCGGCGAGCAAGGGCGCGATCGACAGTTTCACGATCGGCCTGGCCCGTGAACTGGCCACCGAAGGCGTGCGCGTGAACGCCGTGCGGCCCGGCATCATCGAGACCGAGATCCATGCCGATGGCGGCGAGCCGGATCGTGCGCAGACTTCGGCCGGCCTGATCCCGATGAAACGGCCGGGTCGCGCGGACGAGGTGGCCGCGGCGATCGGCTGGCTGCTGTCCGACGAAGCCAGCTACACGACCGGCGCGATCGTCGACGTCAGCGGCGGAAGGTAGTGTCGGCCCCGGCCGCCGCAGCGATGCGCGGCGGCCCGACACCGCCGCGCGATCAGAACCGCAGTTCCACCCGCAAGCTGGCCGTGGTGTAGCTGCGGGTGACCGTGTCCTGCGACTGCGCACTGCCATCGGACAGCAGCGTGGTGCTGCCGGTGTCGAAGTCGCGTGCCGAGGCATTGGCGACCGACAAGCGCGCGCTCGCCGCCGGGTTGAAGCGCCACAGCGCAAACGCGTCGACGACCCGCTTCACACCTTGCCGGTAGACCTGCGAATCGATCTGCTGGATCACGAAGGACGGCGTGAA
>NZ_DATILJ010000236.1:0-9204 GCF_035476535.1 Aquabacterium sp. | reverse complement strand
CGGGAAGCTGGTCAGCAGCAGCACCAGCAACCATTGGTCGATCACCGGCCGCCAGTCCAGCTTCATGCCGATGGTGATGAAGAACAGCCCCAGCAGCACGTCGTGGAAGGGCCGGATGTCGGTCTCCACCTGGTGCTTGTATTCGGTCTCGGAGATCAGCATGCCGGCGATGAAGGCGCCCAGGGCCAGCGACAGCCCGGCCAGCTCGGTCAGCCAGGCCAGGCCCAGCGTGACCAGCAGAAGGTTGAGCACGAACAGCTCTTCGCTCTTGCGCCGCGCCACGATCGTCAGCCACCAGCGCATCACGCCCTGGCCGCCCACCAGCAGCACGGCAATGAGCGCCGCCGCCTTGAGCGTGGCGACGCCCAGCGCGGTCAGCATCACCTCGGGCTTGCTGCCCAGGGCCGGGATCATCACCAGCAGCGGCACCACGGCCAGATCCTGGAACAGCAGCACGCCCATGACGCGCTTGCCGTGTTCGGATTCGAGCTCGAGCCGTTCGGCCATCAGCTTGACCACAATCGCGGTGCTGCTCATGGCCAGCGCGCCCGACAGCGCCAGCGCGGTTTGCCAGCTCATGCGCCACAGGCCCGGCGCCAGGGCCGCCATGAACAGCGAGCCGCCGGTGGCCAGCACGATGGTCAGCATCACCTGGAACAGGCCCAGGCCGAACACGTGGGCGCGCATGGCGCGCAGCTTGGGCAAGTTGAATTCCAGCCCGATCACGAACATCAGGAACACCACGCCGAACTCGGCCAGGTACTTCACGCCGACGGTGTCGCTGGCCAGCGCCAGCGCGTTCGGGCCGATCAGCACGCCCACCGCCAGATAGCCCAGCATCGGCGGCAGTTTCGACAGGCGGCACACCACCACGCCGAGCACGGCGGCGACCAGGTAGAGAAGGGCAAGTTCGAGGTTGGAGGCCATGCAGTCCCGGTGACGGGGAGGCCGCCGCGCAATTCCCGCGCCTCCTAGAATCACCGATCCTAAGCGACGAGGTCTGGCGCGAAGCCGTCCCACCCCCCATGACCAGCCCGATGCCTTTCGATCCTCAGCGTGCGTTGGCGCTGGCGGCACAGACCTTCGAGATTGAAGCCGACGCGCTGCGTGCGTTGACGGCCCGCCAGGGCGAAGGCTTCACCGGTGCGGTGCAGGCCATGCTGGCCTGTCGCGGCCGCGTGGTGGTGATGGGCATGGGCAAGAGCGGGCATGTTGGGCGCAAGATCGCCGCCACGCTGGCCTCCACCGGCACGCCGGCGTTCTTCGTTCACCCGGCCGAGGCCAGCCATGGCGACCTGGGCATGGTGACCTCGGGCGACGTGGTGCTGGCGATCTCCAACAGTGGCGAATCCGATGAACTCGCCGCGATCCTGCCGACCTTGCGCCGGCTGGGCGTCACCGTCGTGGCGATGACCGGCAAGCCGGCCTCGATGCTGGCGCGCCATGCCGACCTCGTGATCTCCAGCGCGGTCGACCAGGAGGCCTGCCCGCTGAACCTGGCGCCCACCGCCAGCACCACCGCGCAGATGGCGCTGGGCGACGCCCTGGCGGTGGCGCTGCTCGATGCACGCGGTTTTCGCGAAGAAGACTTCGCGCGCTCGCACCCCGGTGGCGCGCTGGGCCGCAAGCTGCTGGTGCACGTGGCCGACCTGATGCGCCACGGCGACGCGCTGCCGCTGGTGCGCGAAGACACCGCCTTCATCCCGATGATGCGCGAGATGTCGGCCAAGGGCCTGGGTGCCGCGGTGGTGGTGGACGGCGCGATGAACGTGCTGGGCATCTTCACCGATGGCGACTTGCGCCGCCAGGTCGAAAAAGGCGCCGACCTGCGCGCGTTGAATGCCGGCGCGGTGATGCATCGCGGCCCCAAGACCATCCGTGACGATGCCCTCGCGGCGGCGGCCGCGGAGTTGATGGAAGCGCACCGCATCACCTCGGTGCTGGTGGTCGATGGCGCGGCCAAATTGGTTGGCGTGTTGACCATCGGCGACCTGATGCGCGCCAAGGTCGTCTGATGCCTGCGTTGAGTTTTCCGCCCGAATTGCTGTTGAAGGCCCAAGGCAGCGGCCTGGGCATGAAGGCCGCGATCTTCGATGTCGACGGCGTGCTGACCGACGGCCGCCTCTTCATCGGCGAGCGCGGCGAGGTGTTCAAGGCCTTCCATGCCCTCGATGGCCATGGCCTGAAGCTGCTGGCGCAAGGTGGCATCACGCCGGTGATCGTGACTGGCCGTGATTCCGCCGCGGTGCGCCGGCGCGTTGCCGACCTCGGCCTCACCCGTGCCTACTTCGGCGTGGCCGACAAGCTGATGGTGGCCGACCAGATCTGCCTCGAACTGGGCATCGACTGGGGCGAACTGGCGGTGATCGGCGACGACTGGCCCGACCTGCCGCTGCTGGTGCGCGCCGGCTTTGCCTGCGCGCCGGCCAATGCCCATGCCGAGGCCAAGGCGGTGGCCCACCATGTCACCACGGCGCGCGGCGGCGAAGGCGCGGCCCGCGAGTTCTGCGATCTGCTGCTGACGGCCGCCGGCCGCTATGCCAACCTGCTGCAAGGGCATTTGACGACGCTGGACGGGCGATAGCGGCGCGCGAATGACGGCCATCACGCCCCCGCCCGAGCTGCATCTGCCGGACCTGCCCGAGGTGCCGGTCAGCCTGCGGCCGCTGGCGGCGCCGGAGCAGCGCCGCGCACCGATGCCGGTGGGCATGCGCGTGCGCAATTGGCTGTCGTCCTACCTGCCGCTGCTGCTGATGGCGCTGCTGGCCAGCTCGACCTGGTGGCTGATCAAGAACACGCCACAGCCGCCAGGCCCGAGCACCGAGGTGCCGGTGCGCCACGAACCGGACTACACGATGCACAACTTCAACATCACGCGCTTCGACACCGCCGGCCAGCTGGCGCTGCGCATCGAAGGCGCGGTGCTGCGCCACTACCCGGACACCGACCGCATCGAGATCGATTCGGCGCGCATCCACGCCGTCGCGCCCGATGGCCGCATCACCGATGCAGTGGCACAGCGTGCCTTGGCCAATGGCGATGCTAGCGAGGTGCAGCTGTTCGGCGGTGCGCAGGTCACCAGCCAAGTGGCCGGCGAGGAAGCGCTGCAGATCGATGGCGAGTTCCTGCATGCCTTCCTGCGCTTCGAGCGCCTGCGCTCGCACCTGCCGGTGCGCGTGCGACGCGGCGGCGACGACACGCGCGCCGCCGGTATGGACTATGACCACCTGGCGCAGCAGCTGGTGCTGCGCGGCCCGGTGCGATCGATCTTCCGGCCGCCGGGCAGCCGTGCCTCTGCGAGCGACATCGCCAGCAGCAGGTCCGCCAGCCCGCCGGACCGCGCGACACCCCGCGCGAAGGAAACCCCATGACCGCTGCGCCGCTCGTGTACATCACCGGTGCCTCCAGCGGCATCGGGCAGGCGCTGGCCCTGCGCTTCTACCAGGCCGGCTGGCGGCTGGCGCTGGTGGCCCGCCGCACCGCCGAGCTGCAGCAATGGGTGCAGGCACAAGGCCTGACGCCTGAGCGCGTGCTGGTGCTAGGCGGCGATGTACGCGACATCGCCGCCGCGATGGCCGCCGGCCGTGAGTGCATCGCACGCCAGGGGCTGCCGGATGCGGTGATCGCCAACGCCGGCATCAGCGTTGGCATGGACACCGCCGATGCGGCCGACCTGGAGGTCATGCGCAGCACCTTCGAGACCAACAACCTCGGCATGGCGGCCACCTTCCAGCCCTTTGTCGCGGCGATGTGCCAGCGCCAGTCGGGTCGGCTGGTCGGCGTGGCCAGCGTGGCCGGCATCCGCGGCCTGCCTGGCCATGGCGCCTACTGCGCCAGCAAGGCAGCGGTGATCAGCTACTGCGAGGCCCTGCGCGGTGAATGCCGGCCGCACCAGGTGAAGGTGGTGACCATCGTGCCGGGCTACATCGACACCCCGCTGACCCGCGGCAATCGCTATGCGATGCCCTTCCTGATGCCGGCCGAGAAATTCGCCGACCGCGCCTTCCGCGCCATCACCGCCGGCGACAGCTACCGCGTGATCCCGTGGCAGATGGGCTTCGTCGCCAAGCTGATGCGGCTGCTGCCGAATGCACTCTACGACCGGCTGCTGGCCGGCCGGCCGCGCAAGCGTCGTCAGGGAGAATGAAAAAAGGCGCCGTGAGGCGCCTTTTGTTTGCAGCGTGGAACTGCCGATGGGATCAGTAGCCTTGGCTGCCACCACCACCGTAGCCGCCACCACCACTGCCGCCGCCACGCGGACCACGACCGGTGCCATAGGGGCTGCGGCCACCACCGCCACCGCCGCCGTATCCACCCCCGCCGCCGCCGGTGCCGCCGCCACCGCCGTAGCCGCCACCACCACCGCTGCGGCCACCACCGCCGCCACCGCCGTAGGGGCTGCGGCCACCGCCGCCGCCACCACCACCGTAGCCGCCACCACCACCACCGCCGTAACCACCACCGCCGCCGCCACCCGGGCGCTCTTCACGCGGGCGGGCTTCGTTGACGACGATGGCACGGCCTTCGAGAGGCTGGCCATTCATCGCGTTCATGGCAGCCTGGGCTTCCGCAGAGGATGACATCTCGACAAAACCGAAGCCTTTTGAGCGGCCGGTTTCACGGTCCATCATGACCTTGGCGGAAGTGACAGCGCCGAATTGCGAGAACGCCGTTTGCAGGGACTCGTCGCGCACAGAGTAGGCAAGGTTGCCCACATAAAGCTTGTTTCCCATGAGGGGAAGCTCCTTCTGACTAGAAAATAAAACCCATGTGGAGCTTCTACCCAGCGTGAACCACTCAAGCTAAAGGCGCCCTCACCACACACACATGGCAGCCACGGGCCGGGGACCCATACCGCCCCGCGGCCATTATGGGCACAAACTTCATGCCCCTGCCATACATGCTGGGGAAGGGCTAACCCGCAAGTATCATGAGTGTTGTCATGCGGGTACAACCCATCGCCCTCTCACCTTTGCAGGCGCTCAACTTGGTGCTCGGCAGCATCGATGCGGTGCGCAACGGGCGTGCCCAGTGGTTGTTGCTGGTCGCTTTTGCCGTTTCGGGCCTGCTGCTCGGCGAAGTGCGACGTGCGCTGATGCATGAGTCGCCGCTGTGGGCGGCGCTGGCCGCCGTTGCCGCCTTCGTCGTCACCTTCTACGGCAGCAATGCCGCCGGCCTGATGCTGATGGATGACGCGCGCGGCCGGCCCGCGCGCGATCCGCGCCAGGCCGTCGCCGATGCGCTGGCCCGCTGCCACCGCCTGCTGCTGGTGGTGCTGTGCGTGCTGCTGCTGTTTGCAGCCATCGTGGCCGCGGTTGCCGGACTGCTGTGGGCGGCGCAGTTTCCGCGCATCGGGCCCTGGCTGCTGGGGCTCACGGTGCCGCTGGCGGTGCCGGCGCTGGGCCTGTCGGCGCTGGTGATGGTGGGTCTGGTCGGACCGCTGGCGGCACCCGCGGTGTGGTGCGGGCTGTCGGTGATCGACGTGCTGCGCCTGCTGCGGCGTGAGATCGGCGGCCGCCTGCCGCAGGTGCTGATGCTGTCGGCCGCGGTGAGCCTGCTCAGTGCGGCGGTCGCCGGGCTGGTGAGCTTCGTCGTGCTGGCCGGTGGCCGCATGCTGGTGACGATGGCGGCGCTGCTGGCGAATTTCGACCTCGGCGCGCCGGGCCTGATGGCCGCGCTGTTCGGCCAGGGCCTGCGCGCGGCCGCGGGCACCGCCGCCGCGGCGCCCGGGCCCTATGCCACGGCGGCCATCACCGGCGGCGGTGTGGTGTTTGCGCTGGGCCTGGTGCTACCCGGCGTGGTGTACCTTCGCGGGCTGTGCGCGGTTTTCCTGGCGGTGCAACCGCCGGACGACGCACCGCCCGGCTGACACCTCCCGACCCACTCCGCATGGACCTCCTGAAACCGCTGATCGCGCTGCTGGCCATCGTCAACCCGATCGGCGCCGTGCCCTTCTTCCTGGCGCTGACCCAGGGCCAGACGCCCGAGCAGCGACGCCGCACGCTGCGCGTCAGCGCGTTCTCGGCCTTCTGCGTCATCGCCATCAGCAGCCTGGCCGGGCTGAAGCTGATCGAGTTCTTCGGCATCTCGATCGCGTCGTTCCAGGTCGGCGGCGGTGTGCTGCTGATGATCTCGGCGATCCACATGCTCAACGCGATGCCGGCCGAAAGCCGCAAGGACGACGTCGATGAAGGCCAGGCCAAGGCCGATGCCGGCGACAGCGTGGCGGTGGTGCCTTTGACGATCCCGCTGCTGACCGGCCCGGCCACGATCTCGACGATGGTGATCTACGCCGAGAAGACGCGTACCGTGCTCGAACATGCGGTGCTGGTCGGCTACGGCGTGGTGATCGGCGTGGCCACCTACCTGGCCTTCATGGCGGCCGGGCGCATCGCCAAGGTGCTGGGCAGCACCGGCATCAACGTGATGACGCGGCTGATGGGCCTGATCCTCGCGGCGATGGCGGTGGAGTTGCTGGCCGACGGGCTGGTCAAGCTGTTTCCGATCCTCGGTAGATGACCCACCCCCGGAGCGCCTTCGGCGCTGCCCCCTCAAGGGGGCGGCGCAGGCGGACCGGCAGAGCCGGATCCGCTGCCCCTGCTTGACTGCTTGTTCACCGTGAACTCACGCATCCTGCTGCTCGAGGACGATCCGGCGATCGCGCGCACGGTGGCGTTTGCGCTGGAGCGCGAGGCGTTTGTCGTCGAGCATGTGCTGCTGATGGGGCATGCGCAGCAGCGGCTCGCCGAGGCCCCGCCGGCACTGGCGATCTTCGATGTCGGCCTGCCCGATGGCAGTGGGCTGGAGCTGTGCCGCAGCCTGCGGGCATCAAGCACCCCGGCGCTGGCGCAGCTGCCGATCCTGCTGCTGACGGCGCGCAATGAAGAGATGGACCGCGTGCTGGGCCTCGAGCTCGGCGCCGATGACTACCTCGCCAAGCCCTTCAGCCCGCGCGAGTTGGTGGCGCGGGTGCGTGCGCTGCTGCGCCGGGCCGCGCCGCGGCCGATGCCGCCGGCGCCTGGCCTGTTCACGCTGGACGAAGCCGGCCAGCGTGTGCACTACGCCGGCCAGGCGCTGGCCTTGACGCGGCTGGAATACGGCCTGCTGCGGGCGCTGCTGGCCGCGCCCGGCCGCATCCTCAGCCGCGAGGCCTTGTTCGCGGCCGTCTGGGGCCCGCACAGCGACGCCATCGACCGCACGGTGGACACGCATGTGAAAACGCTGCGCGCGAAGCTGCGCGAGCTGCAGCCCGGGCTGGAGCCCATCGTCACGCACCGGGGCATGGGCTATGAACTCGTGCTGCCGCCCTCGGCGTCGCAAGTCCGCTGAGGCCCACCGCCGGCCGACCCCATGCACCTCGGCCTGCGCCTGCTGTTCGGCTTCTTCCTCATTGCCGGGTTGGCCAGCTTCTTCGTGCTGCGCGTCTTCCTGGCGGAGGTCAAGCCTGCTGTGCGCGAAGTCACCGAAGACGTGCTGGTCGACGCCGCACACCTGCTGGCCGAGCAGGCCACCGCCGAACTGGCCGCGCTGCCCGCCGGCGGCACGATGCAGCAGGGCGGGTTTGCCGATGCCGTGCGGCGCTACCGCGCGCGGCCGATCGACGCGCAGATCTGGGGCCTGCACAAGCGCAGCCTGGACTTCCGGCTCTACCTCACCGATGCGGCCGGCCGCGTGGTCTTCGAGGACGGGCCCGGCGACACCGTCGGCACCGACTACTCGCGCTGGCGCGACGTCGCGCGCACGCTGCGCGGCGACTACGGCGCGCGCTCCACCCGCGACGTCGCCGACGACGAGCGCAGCACCGTGCTCTACGTTGCCGCACCGGTGCTGCAGCAAGGCCGCACGATCGGCGTGCTGACGGTGGCCAAGCCGGTGCAGACGCTGCAGCAGTTCATCGACCGCGCCGAGCGCAAGATCCTCGTCGCCGGGGCCTGGCTGCTGGGCCTGTCGCTGGCAGTGGGCGTCGGCGTCACGCTGTGGACCGTGGGCTCGGTGCGCCGCCTGCGCCGCTACGCGCAGCAGGCGCGCGCCGGCGATGAACCGCAGCCGGTGCCGGCGCTGCCCGGCGAGCTGGGTGAACTGGCGCGGGCCATGGCGGCGATGCGCGAGCGGCTGGAAGACCGCAGCCATGTCGAACAATCGATGCGTGCGCTGACGCATGAGCTGAAGAGCCCGCTCACCGCCATCGGTGGCGCCGCCGAACTGCTGCACGACGAATTGCCCGCCGCCGACCGCGAAGCCTTCGCGCGGCAGATTGGCGAGCAGGTGCAGCGCCTGCGCCAGCTGGTCGAGCAGCTGCTGGAGCTGTCGAAGCTGGAGAGCCTGCGCCCGCCCGAACCGCTGCCGGCGATCTCGCCGCTGGCGGTGTTCGACGAGCTGCTGCGCGCGTGGACGGCGCCGCTGCGCCAGCGTGACCTGGCCGTGCAGTGGGGCACGCGCGATGCGGCGCTGGTGCCGGGCGACGCCGAACGGCTGCGGCTGGCGCTGTCGAACCTGCTGGCCAATGCGCTGGACTTCGCGCCGGCCGGCTCGGCGCTCGAACTCGCGGTGAAGGCCGAACGCGGCACGCTGCACATCAGCCTGCGCGACCGCGGCCCCGGCGTGCCGGACTTCGCGCTGCCGCAACTGGGCCAGCGCTTCTTCTCGACGCCCCGCCCGGCCGACGGCCGCAAGGGCAGTGGCCTGGGCCTGGCCATCGTGCGCCAGGTGGCGCTGCTGCACCACGGTCAGCTGCTGTTCGCGCCGGCGAACCCGGGCCTGCGCGTCACGCTGGTGCTGCCGCGATAGATGTCGGCCGCCGCCCGCTCACCACTTCACGCCCGCTTCACCGAGCCCACGCCAGCCTCACCATCGGATTGCAGCATCACCCCGTCCAACACCAAGGAGGGGTTCATGCGTTATCCGCTGCTGTCGAAGTTCCTGTCGCTCGGCCTGATCCTGGCGCTGATCAGCCTGGTGCTGATGCGCATCGGCTTCCTCGTCGACGAGCGCCGCGGCCGGCAGCAGGAAGCGGTGCGCAGCGTCGAGCACTCGCATGCCGGCGCGCAGGCGCTGGCCGGGCCTTGGCTGCAGCGCCACTGCAGCGAGGAGTGGGAGGTGATCAGCGGCGAAGGCAAGGAGCGCAAGACCACGGCGGACAAGCGCGAGTTCACGCTGATCGCCACCGCCGACACCCTGGCCGCCGAGGGCGATGCGCGCGCCGAT
>NZ_DATILJ010000235.1:0-2384 GCF_035476535.1 Aquabacterium sp. | reverse complement strand
CCTGGGCAGCGAGCACCGCATGAACACGCCTGGCACGGTGGAGGATGGCAACTGGGCCTGGCGCTTCGACTGGCCCATGATCGGCAGCGAGCCGGCACGCGTGCTGGGGCTGATCACCGCGGCCAGCGGGCGCGGCCGGTTTGCGTTGATGGGCCTGTGATGTCGCTGTGCGTGCCGCATCTGCGTCAGCGCTGCAGCCGCAGCACGCGCCAGGACTGCGGCGCCAGCGCCAAGTGAATCGCGCCGCGCTCGTCGGTGCGTGACAGCGCGCCCCCAGCGGGGTACTCGTTGCTCAGCGTTGCACCGGCCGGCAGCCCGGCGACGCGCAGCGTGGCGGCTTCGCGCCCATAGTTGATCAGCACCAGCACACGGTCGTCGGCCAGCTGGCGCTGGAAGGCGAACACCAGCCCTTCCACTTGCGGCGACAGGGAGCTGCCGCGGGCGATCGGGCCCAGCGTGTTGCGCAGTGCCAGCAGGGGCTTGTAGAAGGCCGGCAGGGGTTGCGGGTCCGGCTGCGCAGCGGCCATCTTGCCGGGCATGCCGAGCGCGTTGCCGGCATCGATGAAGGGCGTGCCGGGCAGCAGCAGGGTGGTGGCGGCCGCCAGGCGGTAGGCTGCGGCATCGCTCCGCGCTTCATCCCCCGGCCGCCGGCCGGCGAGGGCGTCGTGCTTCGGCAGCATCGTCGTCGTCGTCGTCGTCGTCGGCGCGGCCTTGAGGTACTCGGCCACCCTTGCAATGGCCTCGGGCCGGCCGCGTGCGGCGTCGAGCAGGGGCTGCGACAAGTCCAGCGCCAAGGTGCTCTCGCAGCCTAGCGCCCAGGCCGAGGTCGAAGGCGTCGCTTCGCAGACCAGGTAGCGCTGGCGGTAGCTGCTGATCAGCTGCTGCACGTCGCGCATGAGCGCAGGGCTTTCGGGCGGCTCGTTCAGCGGCGTCGCGTCGTTCTCGAGCCGCTGCGTCAGCACACCGACATGGAAGCCGTCGAGGCCGCGGTTCAGCCAGAAGCGCAGGCTGTCCTGGTGATAGGCCAGCACCGCGGGTGGCGCGGCGGCGCCGGGGGTCATCGTGTAGTCCATGATCACGCCGATGCCGCGCCGGTGCGCTTCGTCCAGCAGCTGGTCGAAGTCGGCCAGCGTGCCGTAGGCCGGCTCGATGCTGCGCTGCCTGCTCACCGCCTGGCCAGGGCCAGCGTCCTCGCGGCGTGTGATGGGCATCAGGCGCAGGCCCTTGATGCCCAGGTCCGCGAGGGCGTCCAGGCTCTGCGTCAGGCCTCGCAGGTCGCCGATGCCGTCGCCGTTGCTGTCGCGCCAGTTACGTACATCGATCACCATGAACGCGCCGTGCTGCCAGCCGGGCTGCAGCGCGCTGCCCGGGTCGGCCATCGCGACCGGGCGCTGGTCGACGGGCTGCGGCGGCTTGGGTAGTGGCGCGCAAGCCGGGAGCGTGGCCAGCGCGGCGGCCAGCGCGAAGGCAAACAAGGGAGGACGCATGTCGGGGGCGGGGCTGTGTGTTCTCGATCCGCTCAGCGCGCCGGCCCCTGCACCAGGCCGATGCGGCGCTTCAGCCGCTGCGTTTCGGGGTTATCGCCATGCTGTTCGGCCACGCGCAACTGCACATTCAACCAGGCCAGCAGCGGCCGGCGCCAGCCCTGGGCCGATGCGGTGTCGACGGCCACCGCCATCGTCGCCGGATGGGCCTGGCCGTTGCGCAGCAGCACCGCAGCGGCCACCAGCCGCGACAGCGGGTCTTCGATCTGCTGCAGCGCCGCAGCATCGCCCGGTCCGCCGACACGGACTGCGGCATTCGCCGGGTCGCCCGAACGGACTGCGACATCCCCCGGGCCGCCGACCTGGGCGACGGCAAACGGCCGCTGCGCCGGCGGCAGCAAGGCCAGTGCAGGCGCTGACAGTGGCTGGGCGGCCAGGTAGCCGGCATAGGCCAGATCGGCGGCGTCGGCATCCTGTTGCAGCGCGTCGAAATTCGGGCAGGGCTCGAACACCAGGCTGGCCACCCGCGCGGCGCAGCGCATCAGCTCGGCGCGTGCCATCAGCGGCAACCGTCCGGTGCTGGCAATGGCGCTGCGGGCGCGGTCGAACTCCAGCGCTTCGAGCCGGGTGTCGCCCAGCAGGTAAGCCTCCAGCGTGCGCTGCATCGATGCATGGGCGTTCATCTGCCAATCGGGTGTCGGCGGCTTGCTCGAGCAGGCGCTGAGCAGCACCAGTGCGGCGGTGGCAGCAGCAGCGGCAAGGCGGCATCGGCTCATGGCAGCTTCAGCTCGGTGTCACGCGCGAAGGGCCAGCGCCGGTTCACTTCATTGACCAGTTGCTCCACCTTGCGCAAGCTGGCTTCGACCTCGGCGCGCAGCGCGCCCAGGTCGGTGCTGGCCA
>NZ_DATILJ010000234.1:0-5320 GCF_035476535.1 Aquabacterium sp. | reverse complement strand
GAAGAGCACGCAGAACACCTCGTGCTCCAGCACCCCGATCTCGACCCGCAAGCACTCCTTCACCGCTTGCGGCGATGACATCGTGGCACCGCGCCGGACCCGATGCGACAACACGCGCCGCGCCTGCTGCAGCACCTCGTCGGCACGAGAAGGACCGTACTGGCCATCGACATCGCGCACTAGCAGCGCAACGGAAGCAACAGCGGCAACGGAAGAAGTGGAAGACAGCGACATGGCGAACTCCGGTCTGTGTCGGGCGGGATTGCCCGAGACCGGAGCACCACGACGCAGCGCAGCAGTCAGGGTTCGAAGACGGCCGCAGGCCGCAAGCGCTTGCCCCGCGAGTGCGCAGACCTTGACGGCGACGTCGTGGTAGCGTGGTTCGTCACGGCAAGCCCACAACCCCGCATGCCACAGTCTCCTCGTGATGGGCGCCGGCATCGCCGGCCTGATCGTATTGCGCGAGGGATGGCCGCCCATCAGCGGCGATACACCGGGCATTGTCGGTAGCTCGGTTCACGGCACAACTGCACGGTCCAGCGCCCTGGGACGCGCCAGAGGCCAGGCTTGCCTGTCAGTCTTGCCGCCGTCAAGCGGTCATGCTGCAATCGTCGGCCCAACCATCCCCAGGAGTAGTGTGATGACCGATTTCAAGGGCAAGCATGTCTGGTTCGAGCTGAACACCACCGACCTGAAGGCAGCTGAGACCTTCTACGCCAGCGTCACCGGCTGGGTGCCGCGCGACGCCGGCATGCCGGGCATGCAGTACACGATGATCGGCCCGGCGGACCATGCGGTGGGCGGCATGATGGTGTTGTCCGACGAGATGCAGGCCGGCGGCGCCTGCCCGGGGTGGACCGGCTATGTGGCCGTGGACGACGTGGACGCCGCCGCTGCGCAGACGCAGCGCCTGGGCGGTCAGGTGGTCGTGCCGCCGCAGGACATCCCGGGCGTCGGCCGTTTCTCGATCGTGTGCGACCCGCAGGGCGCAGTGCTGTCTTTGTTCAAGGGCACGCCGTCCGAGGGCATGGAGCCACCCCCGCCGCCCGCGCCGGGTACGCCCGGTCACATCGGATGGCACGAACTGCACACGACCAGCCTCGACGGTGCGTTGGCCTTCTATGGCGAATTGTTCGGCTGGCGCAAGGGCGAGACCATGCACATGGGACCCAATGGTGTCTACCAGCTGTTCGCCACCGGTGCCCAGGGCGACAACGCCGACGGCGGCATGGTGCTGAAGCAGCCCGATGCACCGCGGCCCTACTGGCTGTACTACATCAACGTGGCCAGCGTGGACACTTCGTTGGCGCGAATCACCACCGGCGGCGGACAGGTGCTGATGGGCCCACACCAGGTACCTGGCGGCAGCTGGATCGTGCTGGGCTTGGACCCGCAGGGCGCTGCATTCGCGGTGGTAGGGCCACGCTGAGCAGGGGCTGAACGATGACGCGCAGCGGGTTGCTCCTATTGGGGCGCAACCCGGCACTGGGCGCCACGTTTGGCGGAGGTGTCATCAAGCTGCCGGTCATCAACGGCAGCCATTGTTTAGGGTTGTCCGATACCTGCCCGTCGCACGCCACGGACACACGCATAGCACCGCCCTGAGGGCAGGTGTTGGACAACCCTAAACAGACGAGGACACTCGCCGTGTGGACAGCCCAAACAGAAGCCCGGCACGTGCCCTTCTTCTGAACGCGAGAACGTGGGTGTTCCGAACGCCCCAGCAGTCAGACCCACCGCCAGCGTTATCGTGGCCAAGCGCGATGCCAGAGAGCTGCCAGTGGCGGCGGGCTCCCTTGGCCGATTGGCGGTACCCAAGACCGGCGGCTTGCTGGTAGTCCAAATCTTGAAAATCCACGCGCGCTTCTGTCGCCGCGAGATCAAGCCGCGCTCAAGTTCTTGACCAGGCTGAACTGCTCCGCACCGGCCATTCACCAGTACCAGCGCGCGGCCGAAGCAGCCCTGGCTGCGGCCCCGGAACAAGGAGTCAATCAACCGGTCGCAGGCTGGAGGCCAGGAAGCTACTGCCACATCGACCCGATTCGCCCGCGCAGGTCGACCGCCGGCACAGATGCCTCGACCACGCCGTCCGGCGTGGCCCGCACCGCAGGCGCGACCGGGTCGAACAGGTCGGCCATGGCCGGCGGGATGAAGCGCGTCAGCGAGGCGTACATGTGCCGGTCGCCGAAGGGTCTCTGCTGCGTCACGTAGAAGCGTTGCGGCACCAGCAGATGCAGATGCTGCCGCGCGCGTGTCATCGCGACGTAGAGCAGTCGGCGCTCTTCCTCGATCTGCGCGGCGTGGCCCGTCGCCATGTCGCCCGGGATGCAGCCGTCCACCACGTTCAGCACGTGGACCGACTGCCACTCCTGGCCCTTCGCCGAGTGGATCGTCGAGAGCACCAGGTAGTCCTCGTCGAGGTGCGGCGCGCCAGCTTCGTCGCTCGTCGACTGGGGTGGATCCAGCGCCAGCTCGGTCAGAAACTTCTCCCGGCTGGCGTAGCCTCGGGCGATCTGGGTCAGCTGCGTCAGGTCAGCCTGCCGAACGCGCGCATCGTCGTAGAGCCTGTCCAACTGCGGCCGGTACCACGCCTGCACCTGCTGCAGTTCCGCCGGCCACTCCGGCGTGGCCTGCAGCGCCTGCACGAGTGTTGCCAGTGCCTGCCAGGCCTCTTGCGCCGCCGGCGGTGGCGCGAACGACGCCAGCGCCTCGCGCGGCGCGGCCGATGCGTCCATCGCATCCATCAGCCGCCGTGCGCTCGCCGGGCCGATGCCGGCGACCAGCAGCGCCACTCGGTGGCCCGCCAGGCGGTTGCGCGGGTTCTCGGCCCAGCGCAGCACGGACAGCATGTCCTTGACGTGCGCCGCTTCGAGAAACTTCAGGCCGCCGAACTTGACGAAGGGGATGTTGCGCCGTGTCAGCTCCAGCTCGAGCATCGCGCTGTGGTGCGAGGCCCGGAACAGCACCGCCTGGCGTTTCAGCCGCAACCCCTGCTCGCGGTGGGCCAGGATCCGCTCGGCCACCCAGCGCGCCTGCGCGGCCTCGTCCTCGACCGTGACCAGCGCCGGCTTCTCCGACGACATCCGGTCCGTCCACAGGTCCTTCGTGAAGCGCTCGACCGCCTGCGCGATGACCGCGTTCGATGCGGCGAGGATCGGTTGTGTCGACCGGTAGTTGCGCTCCAGCGTGACCACGCGCGCCGGCACGGCGAACTGCTGCGGGAACTCCAGGATGTTGCGCACCTCGGCAGCACGGAACGAGTAGATCGACTGCGCGTCGTCGCCGACCACCGTCAGGCCGTGGCCATCGGGCTTGAGGGCATTCAGGATCGTCGCCTGCAGGCGGTTCGTATCCTGGTACTCGTCGACCAGCACATGATCGAAACGCGCGGCGATGGGCTCGGCCAGCGCGGGCTCGGCCATCATGCCGGCCCAGTAGAGCAGCAGGTCGTCGTAGTCCAGCACCTGCTGCCGCTGCTTCTCCGCGGCGTAGGCGGCGAACAGGCGCCGCAGTTCGTCGTGCCAGTCGGCGCACCACGGGAAATTCTCCTGCAGCACCTCCGGCAGCGAGGCCTGACGGTTGACCACACACGAGTAAATCGCGAGGCAGGTGCCCTTCATCGGGAAGCGCTTGCCGGCCTCGGCCAGGCCGCAGGCCTGCCGCGCCAGCGCCATCAGGTCTTCGGCATCGCCGCGATCGAGGATGCTGAAGCTGTCGCTCAGGCCGATGCGGCCAGCGTACTGGCGCAGCAGCCGCGCGCCGACGCCGTGGAAAGTGCCGGCCCAGGGCAGCACCGGCGCGGCCGTGCTGGCCGGCAGGCGCAGCGCCACGTGCAGCATGCCGCCGGCGCGTGCCACCATCTCGCGCGCGGCACGCCGCGAGAACGTCAGCAGCAGCAGGCGTTGCGGGTCGGCCCCACTGCACACCAGGCACGCCACGCGCGCGGCAAGTGTCTTGGTCTTGCCGCTGCCGGCCCCGGCGATGACCAGCAGCGGCGCGGCGTTCTCGGCACCGATGCCGTGCTCGACGGCCTCGCGCTGGGCCGGGTTCAGGTCGGCGAACGGATCGCCGGGCGCGGCGGGTTCGCTGTGCTCGAAGTTGGCCACGCCGCTGTGCACGCCGCTGTTCACCCGTCTCACCCGCCCGTCAGGGGCCGGTCCATCAGCCGGCGCTGCCTGCGCTGCAGCGCCTGCGCCGCCCGCACACCCTGGTCTTCGTAGTTGACGTTGAGCAGCACGACGACGTCGAACACCCGGTCGGCCAGCGCATCGATGCCGCGGCTCAACTCATCGAGCTCGGCATCGCCGTACTCGTAGTTGAAGCGGTCCGACGACGCGCTCAGGCCCTTCGCGTCCCAGGTCTCGGCATTGCGTCCGTGCAGGCGCACCACGGCCAGCTCAGGATGGGTGACTTCCCAGATGCCTTGGGCATAGTTGCCCACGCCCTGCGGCTCGTCGACGATGGTGTGCACCACACGCAGCTCGCGCAGCCAGGCCAGCGTGTCGTCGACGCGCCCGTCGCTGAACCAGCTGGCGTTGCGGAACTCGATCGCCACCAGATGGCCGGCCATGCGCTGCACACAGGCCTCGACATGCGCGCGCCACCTCGCCGTGTGGCTGACCCAGGGCGCGAACTGGAAGTGCACCGCGAGCAGCTTGCCGGCGTCCTTCAGCGGCGCGATCGCGGTGATGAAACGCCGCCAGACCTCGTCGACGATCTCGTCGGGCAAGTCGGCGTAGTAGTGATTGCGCTGGCGCGCCTTCAACGGCGGCAGCGCCGCGGCGATGTCGGGCGGGAAGACCTGCGGCGGCGTCTGGTGCCCGGTGAGCAGGCGGAAGGCCTTGAGGTTGAAGCGGAAGTTGGCCGGCGTGCGCGCCACCCAGCGCACCGAGTTCGCCGGGTCGGGCAGCGCATAGAAGCTGCTGTCGACCTCGACGACCGGAAAATTCTGCGCGTAGAAGCGCAGCCGGCCTTCAGGCGTGCCCGCGCCACGCGGGTAGAACGCCTTGCTCTTGATGAGCGACGGGTCGCTCCAACTGCACAGACCCACGCGCACGTTGCCGCTCCGGCCCACGGGCTGCGGGGACGCAGCTTCACCCAGCAGGTCGTCGTGCGTCATGTTGAAACGTCGTCTGTACGGATATAAGGGGTATCCTCTTAGCTCCAGAACCACCGGAAATACTGGATGGGCATCCAGCATATCGCAGGTCCCGAGGCGGGTAAAGACTATCCCCGGAACTGGAACGAATTTCTGGATTGGTTCCGCAGTGAGGACACCTGCTTGAGCTACCTGGAGGGACTGCGCTGGCCGCAGGGGTTC
>NZ_DATILJ010000233.1:0-1769 GCF_035476535.1 Aquabacterium sp. | reverse complement strand
CGCAGCAGCCAGGCGCGGGTGTCGGCGGGGTCGATCACCGCGTCGATCTCCAGCGTGGTCGCCATGTTGATCGCCGAGCCGTTGCGGTACTGCTGGGCCACCAACTGCTGGTACAGCGCCTCGCGCTCCGGTCCTTCGGCCGCGGCTTCGAGTTCCTTGCGAAAACCCAGGCGCACCGCACCTTCCAGGCCCATGGCGCCGAACTCGCCGGTGGGCCAGGCAATCGTGAACACCGGCGCGTCGAAACCGCCCACCGCCATGGCCTGTGCGCCCAGGCCGTAACCCTTGCGCACGACCACGGTGAAGCAGGGCACGCTCAGTCGCGCGGCGGCCAGGAACATGCGGCAGGCGTGGCGCACCTGGGCCTGGCGCTCGATGTCCGGGCCGACCATGAAGCCGGGCGTATCGCACAAGGACACGATAGGCAGGCGATGCGCCTCACACAGCTGCAGGAAGCGTGCAGCCTTGTCGGCGGCGTCGGGGTCGATCGCGCCGCCCAGCTGATGCGGGTTGTTGGCCAGCACGCCCAGCGGCCGGCCTTCGATGCGGGCCAGCGCGGTGATCATGCCGCGGCCGAAGCCGGCGCGCAGCTCCAGCACCGAATCGCTATCGGCCAAAGAGCGCAGCAGCGCGCGCATGTCGTAGACGCGCTGGCGTTGCTCGGGCACGGCGTGGCGCAGCGCGCGGGCGTCGCCGGCTCGCCACGTCGCCACGTGGCCCTGGAAGTAGCCCAGGTACTGCCGCGCCGCGGCCACCGCGGCGGCTTCATCGGCGACCAGCAGGTCGATCACGCCGTTGGCATGCAACTCGGCGGCGGGGCCGATCTCCTCGGGCCGGAACACGCCCAGGCCACCGCCTTCGATCATCGCCGGCCCGCCCATGCCGATGTTGGCGGATGCGGTGGCGATGATGGTGTCGGTGCAACCCAGCAGCGCGGCATTGCCAGCGAAGCAGCGGCCATGCACGATGCCCAGCACCGGCACCTGGCCGGAGAGCGCAGCGAACTGGCTGAAGGTGTGGTTGTTCAGCCCGGCGACGATGGGCATGTCGACTTCGCCTGGCCGGCCGCCGCCGCCTTCGGCGAACAGCACGGTCGGCAGCTTCAGTTCATGCGCCAGGCCCAGCAGCCGGTCTTTCTTCGCATGGTTGCGAAAGCCCTGCGTGCCGGCCAGCACGGTGTAGTCGTAGGCCATCACCGCGCAGCGCGAGGCCTGGTCGCCAAAGTGCGCGGCATTCACCGTGCCGATGCCGGTGACCATACCGTCGGCCGGTGTCTGGCGCACCAGTTCGTCGACCGGGCGGCGGCGGGTCTGCGCAGCGATGGCATAGGCGCCGTATTCGATGAACGAACCGTCGTCGCAGAGCGCGGCGATGTTCTCGCGCGCGCTGCGGCCGCCAGCGGTGTGGCGGCGCTGCATCGCTTCGGGGCGGGCCGCGTCCAGCGTCAGCGCCGTGCGCTCGTGCACCTGCTGCAGGTCGGCGCGGATGTGCTCGAGGTCGTGCGCGCGAGCCGTTGCATCATCGGCCGCGATGTCGTCGGCCGGCGCCAGCAGCATCAGCAGCTGGCCTTCGTCGACAAAGTCGCCGGTCGCGACGCGCAGCGCCTCGATACGCGCGGCCTCGGGCAGGGCGATGCCATGCTGCATCTTCATCGCTTCCAGCACCAGCGCTTCGGCGTGCGCGCCCAGCACGTCGCCGGCGGCGGCGTTCAACTGCACCACGCGTCCGGCCATCGGCGCGCGCAGCGCCAGCAGGCCGGGCGGCACGGC
>NZ_DATILJ010000232.1:0-29574 GCF_035476535.1 Aquabacterium sp. | reverse complement strand
GCCTGCAGCAGCGCGCGCCGCTCGGCCAGCGTGGCCTTGCCCTGGCGCACCAGCGCGGTGTAGCGGCGCATCTGCGCAATCGTCATGCCGGTGGCGCGCAGCCGCACCATCAGGTCCAGCCAGCCGATGTGCTGCGGGCTGTAGCGCCGGCGGCCCGCAGCGTCGCGCTGCACGCCGGGCATCAGGCCCTGGGCTTCGTACCAGCGGATGGTGTGCACCGAGCGGCCCGTGCTCCTGGCCAGCTGGCCGATCGGCAGCGTTGCTGCCACCGGTGGGGTCGACACGGTGGCCGTGGCGGCCGGAATGGGGGTCTGCGCAGGCATCTGCGGATTGAACCACCTCGAGTGCACTCCAGGTCAAGCGTGCGGGAGGGGTGAACGATTGCACGGACAATGCGCGCCTGCCGGGCTGCCCGCGGAGATGTCTTGAACCTGTTGACTGAAAACCCCGGCGCCACGCTGCTGCTGGCCGTGATGGTGCTGGCCAGCGGGGTCGGCCTCTACGCGTCGCCCGCGATGATCGAGCGCAACCTGTTCCGGCCGCACTGGCTGCTGCCGCGCCGCCAATACCTGACGCTGATCACCAGCGGCTTCCTGCACGCCGACCTGGCGCACCTGCTGTTCAATGCCTTTACGTTCTGGGCCTTCTCGTTTGCGCTGGAACGCACGATCGGCACACCAGCCTTCCTGGCGCTGTACACCTTCGGCCTGCTGGCCAGCGACGCGGGAACCTGGTTCAAGCACCGGGAGGATCCGACCTACCAGTGCCTGGGAGCCTCCGGCGCGATCCTGGCCGTGCTGTTCGCCTCGATGCTGTATTTCCCGAAGGCATCGATCTACATCCTGCCGATTCCCGTGCCGATCCCGACGCCGCTGTTCGCGCTGGGCTACCTGGCGTACACCTACTGGGCCTCGCGGCAGCCCCGCGGGCGCATCAACCACGACGCCCACCTGGTGGGCGCGCTGGCCGGCATCGCGTTCGTCGCGCTGACCGATGGCGCCACGCTGGCCAACGCGGTGCGCAGCGCGATCGGCTGAACTGCGCGGCGCTGAGCCGCGCAAGGCCGGGATGCGCCTGGCCGACTTGCGCAGCATTGCGCATTGCCGGGGTCTTTGAGGGTCATCGCCGGTGCCGGCCGCAGGGCAGAATGTTGCGGTTCCACCATGCCCCAGGCACGCCACCGATGAGCGCGCCGTTCCAGACACCCGAGGGAGAGCCGCTGCATGTCGATAGCCAACTGGACCTTGGCGCAGGTGATTGCGCAGCTGAACAGCGGCGAGAAATGGTCCGGATCGACCATCACCTATGCCTTCCCGACCAGCGCCGGCGGCATGTTCTCCTACGGCGAGGCCGCGGGGTTCCGGGCCGTCAATGCCACGCAGCAGGCGGTGATCACGCTGGCACTGAGCACCTGGGACGAGCTGATCGCGCCCAACACCACGCGGGTCAGCGGGGGCTCGTCGAACATCGAGTTCGGCTACACCAGCACCGACATCGGCTACGCCCACGCCTACTTCCCTGACATCGGCAGCGCCTGGTTCAACGCCACCGAGTCGGACCTGGTCTATCCGGTGGTCGGCGAGTACGGCTTCGACACCTTCATCCACGAGATCGGCCACGCGCTGGGCCTGGAGCACATGGGCGACTACAACGGCGCGGGCAACTGGTCGCCCTCGTCGTACCAGGACACCGAGGTGCTGTCGGTGATGTCGTACTTCGGCCCGCGCGGCGCGTCGTCGCTGTACTCGCCTGATGTGATGCAGGCCGACTGGACCGACAACAACGGCAACACCTACTCGCCGCAGACGCCGATGCTCAACGACATCGCGGCGATCCAGTCGATCTACGGCGCCTCCACCACCACCCGCACCGGCGCCACGGTGTACGGCTTCGGCAGCAACCTCAGCGGCGGCACGGCAGCGCTGTTCGACTTCAGCCGCAATGCCCACCCGGTGCTGACGATCTTCGACTCGGGCGGCCAGGACACGCTGAACCTCAGCGGCTGGAACACCGCCAGCCGCATCGATCTGCGCGGCGGCGGCTTCTCGTCGGCCAATGAGTTGACCAACAACATCGCGATCAGCTACGACACGGTGATCGAGGACGCGGTGGGCGGCGGCGGCAACGACGACATCACCGGCAATGCGGCATCGAACCAGCTCATCGGCGGCAGCGGCAACGATGTGCTCAACGGCGGCGGCGGTGACGACACGCTGATCGGCGGCGCCGGCAACGACACCCTCGACGGCGGCGACGGCAGTGCCGACACCGCCGTGTTCGACGGCGTCGCGGCCACCTACACCATCAGCGTTGCCGGCAGCATCGTCACGCTGACCGGTCCGAGCGGCACCGACCGCGTCAGCAACGTCGAGCGCTTCAAGTTCAACGATGTCACGCGCCTGCTCACCGACCTGCTGCCCAGCGCCGATACCTCGGCGCCGCTGCTGCAGAACCTGAGCCCGGTGGACAACGCCAGCGCGGTGACGGTCGGTGCGAACCTGGTGCTGAGCTTCAACGAAACGGTGCGCGCCGGCAGCGGCACGATCAGCCTCTTCAACGCCGACGGCACGCTGTTCCGCAGCATCCTGGCCAGCGACAGCCAGCAGCTGCGCTTCAACGGCAGCACCGTCACCATCGACCCCGGCGTCAACCTGCCGGGTGGCAAGGGCTACTACCTCACGGTCTCGGCCGGCGCGCTGTCCGACCTGTCCGGCAACCCGTTTGCCGGCTTCACCGACCCGGCGCGCTGGAACTTCAGCACCAGCACGGTCGACGCCAGTGCACCGCAGGTCGTTGCGCTGACACCGGCGGACGAAGCCAGCAAGGTGGCCACTGACGCCAAGCTGGTGGTCAGCTTCGACGAAACCGTGCTCGCCGGCAGCGGCAACATCGTGCTGCAGCGCAGTGGCCAGGCAGCGATCACGATCGCGGTAACCGACACCACGCGGGTGACGATCGCCGGCAACACCGTGACGATCGATCCCAGCGCCGATTTCGCCGCCGGCAGCAGCTACACCGTCAGCATCGACAGCGGCGCCTTCCGCGACGCCGCGGGCAACAGCTTCGCGGGCCTCACCGGCACCAGCGCCTGGAACTTCAGCACCGTGGCGCCGATTCCCGGCGACGACTACCCGATGGGCGTGGAGACGACGGGCCTGCTGCAAACCACGGGCAGCGTGATCAACGCGCGCATCAATGCCGCCAACGACGGCGACATGTTCAAGGTCAACCTGATCGCCGGCACCACTTACCGCTTCGACATGCTGGCCGCCAGCGGCAGCGCGGTGGATCCCTACATCGTGCTCTACGGCCCGCAGCCCGAGTTCGAGCTGATCACCTACGACGACGACGGCGGCACCCAGCTCGACGCGCGGCTGCACTTCACGGCCTCGGCCACCGGCACTTACTACCTCGCCGCCTTCGACCATGAGGACGGCAGCGGCAGCTACAACATCTCGGCCAGCAAGCCCACCGACGACTACCTGGCCTCCACCGCCACCACCGGCCTGCTGCAGACCAGCGGGTCGGGGATCTTCGGCGTTATCAACGCGCCGACCGACAGCGACATGTTCGCCGTCACGTTCGCCGCCGGCACGCAGTACACCATCGACCTGCAGCGCACCACCAACGGCCTGATCGACCCCTATGTGCTGCTGTTCGATGCGGCGGGCCAGCCGCTGGCCTTCGACGACGACACCGGCGACAACGGCAATGCCCAGCTGACCTTTACCGCAACGAGCAGCGGCAGCTTCTACGTCGGCGCGGCCGACTATGACACCGGCATGGGCGCCTACCGGCTCAGTGCCTTCGCGCGCAACGTGATCGACGGCAGCAGCGGCGACGATGGGCTGCTCGGCAGCGCCGGCGCCGACACGCTGGACGGCCTGGACGGCGCCGACCGGCTCAGCGGTGGCGGCGGCGACGACATCCTCGACGGCGGCAGCGGCATCGACCTGGCCAGCCTGGCCGGCGCACGCAGCGCCTTCACGCTGCAGCACCGCGCCAATGGCTGGCTGCTGCTCGACAACCGCGGCGCCGAGGGCCGCGACCTGCTCTACGGCATCGAACGCCTGCAGTTCAGCGATGGCCTGCTGGCGCTGGATCTCGATGGCCATGCCGGCACGGTGGCCAAGATCCTCGGCGTGGCCTTCGGCCCGGCGTCGGTGGCCAACACCGCCTATGTCGGCATCGGCCTGGGGCTGATGGATGGCGGCATGGACTACGCCGCGCTGCTGCAACTGGCGCTGGACGTGCAACTCGGCAGCACGCCGAGCCACAGCGCGCTGGTCAGCCTGCTCTACACCAACCTGGCCGGCGTGGCGCCCCCGGCCGAGGTGCTGGCCCTCTACACCGGCCTGCTCGACGACGGCAGCTTCACACCCGCCTCGCTGGCCATGCTGGCCGCCGAGCAGCAGATGAACCTGAGCAACATCAACCTGGTCGGATTGGCCGAGACCGGCCTGGCCTTCAGTTGAAGCCAGCCCGCCGCACGGTCTAGCGGCGGCAGAATGGACCATGGACGCGTCGCACGACTCGCCGAAGACCGCGGACGAGGCCCAGCACGGCAACCGGCTGCTGCGCCTGGCGTTCGACCACGCCGGCGAAGGCATCGGCGTCTTCGATGCCGCGCTACGGCTGCTGGCCTGGAACGAGCGCTTCGTGTCCACAGTGGGGCTGGAGCAGGCGGCCCTGCGCGCCGGCATGCCCTTGCACGCGCTGCTGCTGGGCCTGGCCGAGGCCGGCGAATACGGCGCCGTCGAACCGCGGGCCGAAGCCGCACGGCGCACCACACAGCTCAGCGATCCCCAGGGCCCGGCCTTGATCCAGCACCTGCGGCCCAACGGCCGCAGCATCGAGTTGCGGCGCAGCCCGACGCCCGAAGGCGGCTTCGTGCTGCTGTGCGCCGACATCACCGAGCGCAAGGCAGCCGAGGCCGCAGCCGCCGACAACCAGCGCATGCTGTCGCTGCTGCTGCAGCGCACGCAGCAAGGCTTCTGGTTCATCGACAACGCGCTGCTCACGACCGATGCCAACCCGGCGATGTGCCGCATGCTGGGCCTGACGCTGGAGCAGTTGATCGGCCGCCACATCTTCGACTTCGTCGACGAGGCGAACGAGACGATCTTTCGCCACCAGGTCGTGCTGCGCGCGCAAGGCCGCGCCGAAGGCTACGAGATCGCGCTGACGCGGGCCGATGGCGGCACCGTGCATTGCTTCAACAACGCCACGCCGATCTTCGATGCCGCCAGTCGCAAGATCGGCGCGGTCGGCATGTTCTCCGACATCAGCGAACAAAAGCGCGCCGAGCAGCAGATCCGCCACACCAGCGAGCTGCTGGCCGAGAAGACCCGCGTGCTCGAAGCCACGCTGGACAGCCTGTCGCAAGGCGTGCTGAGCCTGGACGCGCAAGGCCGCACCAACACCTTCAACCTGCGCTTCGTGGAGTTGCTGCAGATCCCCGAATCGCTGATGCAGACGCGGCCGACGCTCGAAACGCTGACGCGCTACCAACTCGAACACGGCCACTTCGGCCCCGATCTGAACAGGGTCAGCGACAGTGGCCGGCCCGGCCTCAGCCGCTACCTGGCCGGCGAGGGCAGCTCGCTGGCGTCGCGCTACCAGCGCACGCGCGCCGATGGCACCGTGCTGGATGTGCAAACCCATGTCGCCGCTGACGGCAGCGTGGTGCGCACTTACACCGATGTCACGGCCAGCGTGCAGACGCAGCAGGCGCTGATCGCCGCCAAGGTCGAGGCCGAGCGGGCCAGCCGCGCGAAGTCGGAATTCCTGTCGCGCATGTCGCATGAGTTGCGCACGCCGCTGAACGCCGTGCTGGGCTTCGGCCAACTGCTGGAAGCCGACGCGCTCGACCCGCTCAGCGCCACCCAGCGTGCGCGCGTGCAGGAACTGCTGCGCGGCGGCCGCCACCTGCTGAGCCTGATCAACGAGGTGCTGGACCTGGCCAGCATCGAAGCCGGCAGCCTGCACCTGCACCTGGTGCCGGTGGACCTGGGCGCAGTGGTCGGCGATTGCCTGCGCCTGGTGCAGCCGATGGCCGGCGAGCGCCGCATCACGCTCGAGGTGCTGCCCGCCGCCGAAGACGCCCGCCATGTGCTGGCCGATGCCACGCGGTTGAAGCAAGTGTTGCTGAACCTGCTGTCCAACGCCATCAAGTACAACCGCGAAGGCGGCAGCGTGCGGCTGGGCTGGCGGGTCGATGCAGCCGACGCGGCCGACCGTAGCGTGCGCATCGAAGTTCGCGACGACGGCCCGGGCCTCAGTAGCACGCAACAGGAGCGGCTGTTCCAGGCCTTCGACCGGCTCGACGCCGAGCGCTCGGCGGTTGAAGGCACCGGCATCGGCCTGGCGCTGAGCAAGTGGCTGGTCGAGTTGATGCGCGGCGAGATCGGCGTGTGCAGCGCGCCGGGCGCCGGCAGCACCTTCTGGGTCCGCCTGGCGTGCTGCAGCGCGGCCGACGCGCCGCGCCTGTTGCTGATGCCGGCGGGCCCGATGGCGGCGCTGGCGGCTGCCGCCCCGATGCCGGCGGAAAGCATGCCGGTGGCCAGCGCCCAACGCCGCACCGTGCTCTACATCGAGGACAACGCGGTCAACCAGCTGCTGATGGAAGGCATGCTCGCGCACCGCCCGGGCCTTCGGCTGTTGATCGCCGGCCTGCCCGCCGTCGGCCTGACCATGGCCGCACAGGCCCGGCCGGACCTGATCCTGCTGGACATCCAGCTGCCGGAGATCGACGGCTTCGAAGTGCTGCGTCGCCTGCGCGAACAGCCTGCCACACGGGACATACCGGTCGTTGCAGTGAGCGCCAACGCGATGCCGACCGACATCGAAGCCGCCGAGCAGGCCGGCTTCATCGACTACGTGGTCAAGCCGCTGGATATGAAGCGCTTGCTCGGCGTGGTGGACCGGGTGTTGGGCCTGCCCGGCTGAGCGGGGCCGCTGCGCCGTCGGTGCGGCAGCAGCTCATTGGCGGAAGGATCGCGGCGCGCAGGCGCCAACGCGGATCGAAATGAGAGAGAATCTCATTTACACCGCTTCCCGACGATGCCACCATGACCCTGTTGCTCGCCGACCTGCCGCTGGGCGCCCGGGCCACCGTGAGCCGTCTGTGCGGCGACCTGGCCCCGCTGGATGCGCAACAGCTGCAGCGCCTGGGTGAGCTGGGCTTCCTGCCCGGCGAGCCGGTGCAACTGATCCGCCGCGGCCCCGGTGGCCGTGAACCGCTGGCGGTGCTGGTCGGCGAAACCATGCTGGCCCTGCGTCTGGCCGAAGCCCGCTGCGTCGAAGTGACGCCCGCCTGAACCGACGCTGCCGATGTCCACTGCCACCCTGTCCTCGCCACCGCGCTGCATCGCGCTGGTCGGCAACCCGAACTGCGGCAAGACCGCCTTGTTCAACCTGCTCACCGGCGCGCGCCAGAAGGTGGCCAACTACGCCGGCGTGACGGTGGAACGCAAGCTCGGTACCGCCCGGCTGGCCGATGGCCGGACGCTCTCGGTGATCGACCTGCCCGGCACCTACAGCCTGCGGCCGGCCACGCCGGATGAGCAGGTGACGCTGGAAGTCATCGAAGGCCGGCGCGCCGGCGAGGCCGCGCCCGACGCCATCGTCGCAGTGGTCGATGCAACCAACCTTCGCATGAACCTGCGGCTGGTGCTGGAGTTGCGCCGGCTGGGTCTGCCGATGATCGTCGCGCTGAACATGGCCGATGTGGCCCGGGCGCGTGGCCTGGGCGTGGACACGGCGGTGCTGGCGCGCGAACTGGGCTGCCCGGTGGTCGAGACGGTGGCGGTGCGCCACGACGGCCATGCGGCCTTGCTGGCGCAATTGCAGCAGCAAGCTTTGCCGCCAGCGGGCACCGGCATCGCCAGCGGCACGGCGCCCCCCAGCACCGAAACCCTGCAGCGTGAAGTGCGGCGCCTGCTGAGCCTGGCCGCGCCCGGCGCGCTGACGATGCAGCGCTTCGACCTGCGCATCGATGCGGTGTTGCTGCACCCGGTGGCCGGCCTGGTGATCCTGGCCGCGCTGCTGTTCATCGTCTTCCAGGCGGTGTTCTCGTGGGCCGCGCTGCCGATGGACGCCATCAAGGCCGGCATGGCCGGGCTCGGCACGCTGGCGCAGGAGCAGATGGCCGAGGGCCCGCTGCGCAGCCTGCTGGTCGACGGCGTGATCGCCGGCGCCGGCGGCGTGCTGGTGTTCCTGCCGCAGATCCTGATCCTGTTCGCCTTCATCCTGGTGCTCGAAGACTCGGGCTACCTGCCGCGCGCGGCCTTCCTGCTGGACACGCTGATGGGCAAGGTCGGCCTGTCGGGCCGCGCCTTCATTCCGCTGCTGTCGAGCTTTGCCTGCGCCATCCCCGGCGTCATGGCCACGCGCACCATCGCCAACTGGAAGGACCGGCTGGCGACGATCATGGTCGCGCCGCTGATGACCTGCTCGGCGCGCCTGCCGGTGTATGCGCTGCTGATCGGCGCCTTCGTGCCCGAGCGCGCGGTCGGCCCCTTCAATCTGCGCGGGATGACCTTGTTTGCGCTGTATGTCGCCGGCGTGCTGTCGGCCTGCGCCGTGGCCTGGGTCTTCAAGCGGCTGTGGCTGAAGAGCCACTACCAACCGCTGATGCTGGAGTTGCCGCCCTACCGGCTGCCCGGCCTGCGCAACCTGGTGCTGGGCTTGTGGGAGCGTGCGCGCATCTTCGTGCAGCGCGTGGGCACGATCATCTTCTCGCTGATGGTGCTGCTGTGGTTCCTGTCCACCTGGCCCGGGCCGCCGGCGGGCGCCACCGGCCCGGACATCCAGTACAGCCTGGCCGGCATGATGGGCCGCGCGCTGGAAACCGTGTTCGCGCCGATCGGCTTCAACTGGCAGATCTCGATCGCGCTGGTGCCGGGGCTGGCGGCGCGCGAGGTGGCGGTGGGCGCGCTGGGCACGGTGTACGCGCTGTCGGCCGCCGGTGATGCGGTGGCCGAGAGCCTGGCGCCGGTGATCGCGCAGGGCTGGTCGCTGGCCACGGCGTTCTCGCTGCTGGCCTGGTACGTGTTCGCGCCGCAATGCCTGTCCACGCTGGTGGCGGTCAAGCGCGAGACCAACAGCTGGCGCTACCCGCTGGCGATGGCGGCCTACCTGTTCGCGCTGGCGTATGCCGCGGCCTTCGTCACCTACCGCGTCACATTGTGGTTAGGAGCCTGAAGCCATGCTGCAGCATCTGATCGTCGGCCTGCTGGTCGCGGGCTCGCTCGTTTATGTCGCCTGGGTGCTGATGCCGGTGGCCTGGCGTCAGGCGCTGGCCCGTCGGCTGGGCCGCAAGACATCGCTGCCGGCGGCGGGCTGCGGCGGTGGCTGCAGCGGTTGTTCTAGTGCACCAAGTCAGCGGCCAGGCCAGGCTCAGGAAATGCAGGTCCGGTTCTTGCCTGTGCGCTTGGCCTCGTACAAGGCTTCGTCGGCACGTTCCAGTGCCAGCTCCAGCGCCTCGCCCGGCCGATAGGCTGTCACACCGGCCGAGAAGGTGACGAACACCTCGCGGCCATCGTGCATGAACAGGCTCGCGGTGAGCTGGCGCTGCAGCCGCGTCAGCACCTGCTGCGCTTCGTCCACCGGCGTGGCCGTCAGCAGCACGACGAATTCTTCGCCGCCGAAGCGCGCCACGTGGTCCACCGGCCGCAGCCATTCCTTGACCCGCGCGGCCAGCGACTTCAGCGCCACGTCGCCGGCCGCATGGCCCAGCGTGTCGTTGAGCTTCTTGAAGTTGTCGATGTCGATCAGGCCGACCGCGAACACCGGGCCGCCCCGGTCTATGCGCGCGCGCTCGGCCTCGAAGGACTGCATCAGGCCGCGCCGGTTGGCGATCTGCGTCAGCATGTCGGTCGAGACTTCCTCGGACAGCTTGCGCAACTCGCCTTCGAGCTGGCGCACCTGGCCTTCGAGTTCGCTGGCCCGCGCATGTTCATCGGCCATGCGCTGGCGTGCGCTGGCCACCACGTCGTGCACCGCGCGCGTGTCGCCGACCAGGCCGCGGACCACCTCGGCCAGGCTCTCGATCGAATCGGCCTTCTCGATGACGTCGGCATAACCGGTCACCTTCTCGCTGAACCGGCCGGTGACCTGGTCGAGCTCGCCGAGCTCGCTGAGCATGTGCGTGATCATCGCCTTCAGCGCATCACGCGCCTTGGCCCGCTCGCTGCGCACCGAGCGCTGGCGCTCGCGCGTATCGGCCAGCAGTTCGCGCGCCGCGCGCACGGCGCGGGTGCCGGCGGTGTCGTCGAGCCGCTCGCGCAGCGCCTGGCTCTGGCCGCGGGCCCAGCTCTCGTCCTCGGCCAGCTCGGTCAAGCCGTCGGTGAGCGAGCGGCACAAGGCCATCAGTTCATCGACCAGGTGATGGCGGTGCGCGAACAGCCGGCGCGCGCGCTGGCAGACCTCGACCACCGCCTCGGCCACCACCACCGTGGCGCCTTCGGCCTGGATGCGCCGGGCCAGCAGCGCCAGTTCGTCGGCCAACTCGACCGCACGCGGCTGGTCGGTCGGCAGGCCGGCGCGCACGGCGCCTTCCAGCGCTTCGACGATGCGCGGCTGGTGATCCGGCGCGGCGGCTGAGCGCGGCGTTGCGGCGGCCACGGCCGTTGCCTGCGGCGTTTCGGCGACCGCCTCGGCCGGATCATCGTTGACCTCCACGCCGGTGTCGGCGCCATCGCCCTCCCAGGCCGCGATCAGCTGGCGCAGGCGCTGCTGCAGCCGCAGGGCATCGCTGCGGCTGGAGTCGAGCACTCTTTGCAGACTTTCTTTCTTGCGGCCGGGCGTCCATTGCCGACTGCCACGCTCCAGCGCGCGCGCCAGCTTGTCGATCAGCGTGGCCCAGGCCTGGGCCTGTGCGGCCGTGCCTTCGGCGCCGCGGTCCAGCAGGCGCTGCAGGTCGTCGTAGCGGCCTTCGAGCAGCGCGGTCGTGAGTTCCCCGCGCATGGCCACATCGTCGCTGGCCCGCGCCACCAGCCGCTCGATCAGCGGCTTCGCCCGTGCCGGCATCGTGCCTTCGGCCGGCGGCGCTTCACCCGCTTCTTCGGCATAGCAGCGCGCGAAGTTCGCCGGTGTGGGTTCGAGCTTGGACAGCGCCAGGCGCCGCAACGCGCCCTTGGCCAGACTGGCCGGTGTCTGTGCTGCGGTGACCGCCGCGGCGCCGGTACTACGGGTGACTTCCATCAGGTCTCGCAAACAACTTTCCCCCGCAGGGGACAGACCATTTCAGGGGCGCAGCAATCCGGCCGAGCGCGGCGGGTCCTGCGTGCGGTCGGCGCCAGCCTGGGCGATCCATGGCGCCTTGCGCGGCAATACCGTCTGCTGCAGCCATTTCTCGATGTCGTCCGGCGGGATCGGGCGGCTGAACAGGAAGCCCTGCATCACGCCGCAGCCCAACCGGTGTAGCACTTCCATCTGCCGCAGGTTCTCGACGCCTTCGGCGATCACGCGCAAGCCCAATGACCGGGCCAGCGCGATGATGGCCGTGACCACCGCCGAGCTCTGCGGCGTGATACCCAGTTCACGCACGAAGCTGCGGTCGATCTTGAGTTCGGAAATCGGCAGCGTCGTCAGGTAGGCCAGCGACGAATAACCGGTGCCGAAATCGTCGATCGAGATCTCGACACCGATCTCGTTGAGCCGGTGCAGCGCCGGGATCACGTTCTGAAGGTCCTTCATCAGGCCTGTTTCGGTGATCTCCAGCTGGATCGCGCGGTGCGGCACGCCATAGGTGGTGACCGACTGGTGGATGTGCTCGACCAGGTCAGAGCGCTCGAACAGCCGGTTCGGCAGGTTCACCGCGATCGAGTCGGCGAAGCCGAAGCTCACGCCCCAGGCCTTGGCCTGGCGCGCCGCTTCACGCAGCGCCCATTCGGACAAGGGCACGATCAGGCCGGTTTCTTCGGCCAGCGGAATGAAGTCGCCCGGCGGCACCAGCACGTTGCCACGCTGCCAGCGCATCAGCGCCTCGGCGCCGACCATGCGGGCCGAGCGCACGTCGATCTTCGGCTGGTAATGCAGCACCAGCTCGTTGCGCTCAATGGCCTTGTGCAGCGCACTTTCCAGCTCGAGCTTCTCGCGGCCGCGGCCGGCGAGCTGCGGGCTGTACACCGCCGACGAATTGCGCCCGGCCGACTTGGCCGAGTACATCGCCACATCGGAGTTGCGCATCATGTCGGCCACCGACAGGCCGTCGCGCGGGTACATCGCGATGCCCACCGACGCGGTGACGAAGCATTCCTGGCCGCCGACGAAGATGGGCTCGCGCATCGCATCGAGGATGCGCTGCGACACACGTTCGGCGTCGCTCTCGTCGACGACCTCGGGCAGCAGTGCGATGAACTCGTCGCCGCCCAGCCGGCCCACCGCTTCCAACGTGCGATGCGAGCGGGACCCGACGGATTCCAGCGCGCCTTCCATCACCTGGTCGGAGTGGCGCACGCAGCCGCGCAGGCGGCGCGCCACTTCGACCAGCAACTCGTCGCCACTGGCATGGCCCAGCGTGTCGTTGATGACCTTGAAGCGGTCCAGGTCGATCAGCAGCAGAGCAGCCTGATGGCCCAGGCGGCGCGCATGGTCCAGCGCGCGCTCGGTGCGCCAGATCAGCTGGCGGCGGTTCGGCAGGCCGGTGAGCGCATCGAAGTTCGCCAGATGGCGGATGCGGTCTTCGGCGACGCGCCGGTCGGTCACGTCCTGCACGATGCCGGTGTAGCCGACGCTGTGGCCGTGTTCATTGAATTCGGGCTCGGCCTCGACGTGCACGATGCGCTGGCGGCCGTCGAGCAAGGTCACCGGCACATCGATGGCCAGCACCGAGGCGTAGGTCAGCACCTCGTGCAGCACACGTGCCATGCCGCGGCGCTCGGGCGCCGGCACCATGCGCAGCAGCCGGCGCAGCGAGACGATTTCCTGCGGCAGGAAGCCGAACACGCGCAGGCCTTCGGGCGCCAGCACCAGCCCACCGGGCTGGCCGGCCGCCGGCCGCCGCCAGTCGAAGCTGCCCATGCGGGCCAGGTCTTGCGCGCGCGCCAGCTTGGTCTTGCTGCGCTCCAGTTCCTGCCGTGTGCGCGAGGAGCGCAGCAGGTAGCGCAGGCGGCCGGCCAGCAGGCTCCATTGCGTGGACTTGACGAAGAAATCGGTGGCGCCGGCCTGGTAGGCACGGGTGATCGAGGCGTCGTCGTCGAGGCCCGTCAGCATCAGCACCGGCATGTTCTCGAAGCCGGCGAAAGTGCGCAGTTCGCGGCAGGTGTCGAAGCCATCGAGGCCGGGCATCATCGCGTCGAGCACGATGACGTCGGGCGTCCAGTCGGTCAGCAGGGCCAGCGCGCGTTCACCGCTGGCGGCTTCGGTGATCTCGAAGCCACGCTCGCGCAGTGCCACCGCGGTGAGCATCAGGTTGACTTCGTCGTCATCGACCAGCAGCACCTTCGGCCGCTCGGGCGAGTCGTCGGTGTCGAAGGCGTGCGGCAGGATCATGAAGTGGGTCGGGTGTCAGGCGGACAGCATGGCTTGCACGGCCAGCGCCACACGCCGAGCTTCGGCCTGCAGCCCCTGGATGATAGGCGGCACCGCTTCGAGTTGTCCGTCGCGAATGGCCTGTTCGGCCGAGCCGCACAAACGCGACAAATCGAGCGCACCGATGCTCGCCGACGAGGATTTTAGGGTGTGGGCCGCGAGCCGCACCGCGGCGTGGTCTGAACGCTGCTGGCCATCGGCAATCTGCTGCAGCAGGCGGCCGAGTGATGCGTGGTAGGTGGACAACACACGCTGCACCAACCTGTTGGCGCCGGTGGGGTCGAGCATCGTCAGGCCCGCCAGGGCTTGGGCGTCCAGTACCGCGGCGCGGTCAGGATCGGTCTCGGGGGCAGCTTGGGTCATGAAAAGGGTCACCGGGCAAGGGTCAAGCGCCTGAACCCAATGGCGCCACAAGCCCAACGCGTTGCAAGCATGGTGCGTGCCTCACGCCGCGTCAAGACGTAAAGACCGGGTACCGCTTGTTCGGCGCCGGCCCACGCCCGGTCGGGTGCATAAGTGTGCATTTTGTTTTGCAGAGGCTGGGCAGCACAGGCGCATGCTGCTACCCAGACGGTTGGCTGTTGTTCAGGCTGTTTCGGATGTCACGCGCGGAACTTGAGGATCCAGGCAAGCCTGCGCTCGAATTTCGATGGCAGGGTGACATCGGCGCCACAGCCGGGGCGCCCGGAGCCGCCGCGATCATGCTGCCTACAATGCCCGCCATGCCGCGTGACCGCGAAGACAGCGCCTTGTCAGCCCGCCCCGGCGGCGCGGCGCTGCCGCTGGCTTTGGGCGTTGCCGCCATCGTCGCCGCCCTGCTGGCCTGGCAGCGTGAGGCCGATGGTGCATTCGCCGCGCTGGCGCTGTTGCTCACCGCGACGGCCTGCCTGCTGGCCGGTGCGCTGTGGGCCCGGCAACGCCAGCAGGCCCGCCTGCACGATGCCCGGCAGCAACAGCAGTTGCTGCTGCAGATGAGCGATGCCTGGGTCTGGCAGACCGATGCCGAGCACCGCTTGGTCCGCCTGCAACCGCCGGCCGGCGCGCCGGCTTCGTCGTGGGCCGAGGGTGCGTTCAGCGGCCAGCTGCTGTGGGAACGCTTCGCACCGGCCGACACCGGCCTGCAGGCGCGCATGCAGGCCTTTGCCGCCGTGCCCGAGTTGCGTGTGCAGCAGGCGCAGGCCCAGGCCGGCGCGTCCGGCAAGGCCAATGGCCTGCGCACCTGGCGCCTGCGCGGCCAGCCGCGCTTCGACAGCCGTGGCAGCTTTGCCGGCTACCTGGGCCTGGCCCGACCGGCCGACGAGGCCGATGCAGAAGCCGCCGAGCGCGAAGGTTTCTCCGCGCTGCTGCGCAACGGCCCGGTGGCCTTGTGCGTGGCTGGCGCGCCTGCGGCAGACGGCCGGCTGCAGCTGCAGCGCCTGAACCCCGCCGCACGCAAGCTGCTGGGCCTGGGCGACGAAGGCGGCGTCGGCCTGCCCTGGGAACAGGCGCTGGCCGGCCTGCCCGAAGGCCTGCGCCAGGGCATCCAGGCGCTGCAGCCCGGCCAGAGCGCCGAGCACGACGGCTGGACGGCCTGGCTGGCGGTGCTGGGCAGCAGCGCTGCCGGCGATGGCAGCGGCGGTGCTGCGGCGCCGCGGCGCCTGCTGGCCATCGTGCCGCGGGACGGCGACGGCGCATCGCAATTGCTGGCCGCCGAACATGCCTCGTTCAGCTACACGGTTTCGCACGACCTGCGGGCACCGATCCGCGTCGTCGAAGGCTTCACCCGCATCCTGAAGGAAGACTACGGCCACGCGCTGGACCGCATCGGCAACGACCACCTCGACCGCGTGCTCAGCGCCGCCGCGCGCATGAACAGCATGATCGACGCGCTGCTGTCGCTGTCGCAGCTGTCGACGCAGCCGCTGCAGCGCCAGCCGGTGAACCTGTCGCAGCTGGGGCAGTACGTGGTGGATGACCTGCGTCGCATGGCGCCCGAGCGCGAGGCCGAGATCCACATCGAGCCCGGCCTGGTGACGCAAGGCGACCCGACGCTGCTGCGCATGGCGCTGGAAAACCTGATCGGCAATGCCTGGAAATATTCAGGCAAGACGGCCCGCGCGAAGATCGCCTTCGAGCAATGCGAGCACGCCGGGCGCAAGGCCTTCCTGGTGCGAGACAACGGCGCCGGCTTCGACATGCGCTTCGCCGACCGCCTGTTCGGCGTGTTCCAGCGCCTGCACAGCAGCGGCGATTTCCAGGGCACCGGCGTCGGCCTGGCCTCGGTGCGCCGCATCATCCGCCGGCATGGCGGCGAGATCTGGGCCGAATCGGAAGTCGGCAAGGGCGCGAAGTTCTACTTCACCTTGCAGGCCTGAAGCGCCTCAGCTCTGACCCGGTCGGGCCAGCAGTTCCACCGCCTCGATCAAGCGCTCGGCCTGGTCACCCAGGCTGCGGCCTTCATCGGCGGCCAGCTTCTGCAGCCGTTCCAGCGCCTGGCCGCGCTGCAGCGAGTAGCGGTGCATCAGCACGCCCACGGCCATCGGCACCGCATCGGTGACCGGGTCGTTGACGGCCAGCACCGGCGGCGGTGCGCGGAACACGGCGCGCTCGGCGGCACGCGCGGCAAGGCCAGCAAAGGCGGCTTCGACGGTCGGCACGATCTGGCCGATGTCCAGCGGCTTCACGAGGTAGGCCACCGCGCCGAGTGCCCGCACCTGCTGCACCGTCTCGTCGTCGGCAAAGGCCGACAGGAACATGAACGGCGTGTGCAGGTACTCGCGCAGGTAGGCGGCAACGTCGAAGCCGCTCTTGCCTTCCATGCGGATGTCCAGCAGCGCCAGGTCGGGCTTGTGCTCGCGCGCCAGCAGGATCGCGTCGTCGCCGTTGTCGGCATCGATCACGTCGTAGCCGGCCTGCGCCAGCCCGTGGCTCACCGTGGCCAGCACCAGCCGGTCGTCGTCCACCACCAGAATCTTGCCCTTGTCGGCCATCCGTACATCCCCAACGCCAAGCCTGCGGGATTGTCGCCGATGCATCGCCAGCGGCCCGCTACAAAGGCTCCAACACCGTCACGCTCGGCGGCACCAGCACCACGGTGGCCTGCACCTCGGCGCCCACTTGCAGCAGCGACAAGGTGGCCGTGCGCCGCGGCAACAAGGCCCGCACCAGCCCCAGCCCGGAGACGCCCGGCGGCACCTGCGCCAGGCTGAAGCCGGCGCGCAGCAGGCCGAGGTTGGCCACCGTGATGTTGACGCTGACCTCGTCGCAGCGCAGCACGCAGCGCACCGGGCCCGGCTGGCCATGCTTGATGGCATTGGTCAGCAGTTCGTTGACGGTGAGCGCGATCGGGATCGATTCGGCCTCCGGCAGCGCAAAGCGGTGCGCCGGCTGGCCCTCGGCCTCGACGCTGATCGTGCGGCCGAAGGTGCGCTGCACCGAAGCGGTGATGGCCTCCAGCAGCGGCTTGATGCGCAGGGGGCCGGACACGCCGACCTGCAGGCCGTGCACCTGCGCAATCGCCTGCACCTGGCCCACCGCTTCGCTGATCAGCGCGGCCACCTCGGGCCGGCGCACCGCCGTCTGCTGCAGCAGCCCGGCCACACCTTGCAAGTTGTTCTTGATGCGGTGGTGCACTTCCTTGACCAGCATTTCGCGCTGCGACACCGCGGCGTCGAAGCGCGCCTGCTCGGCCGCGCGCTGCTCGGAGACATCGCTGGCCACCAGCAGCAGCTGTGGCTCGCCTGTCGATTCCAGGGACACGATGCGCACATCCCAGATCCGGCGTTCGCCGGCACCATCGGTGCGGTGCTGTTCGCGGCGCAGCACCTCGGTCTGCTCCAGCGCGTGCTGCAGGTCCTTGTGCAGCGCCTGGGCATCGACATGCGAGAACCATTCCTCCGGCACGCGCCCCAGCACCGCTTCGACCGGGTGGCCGAAGAACATCGCGGCCATGTGGTTCAGGCGCAGCACGCGGTGCGTGGCGGCATCGAACAGCGCGATGGCCAGCGGCGCCGTCTCGATGATGCGCTGCAGCGAGGCCTGGGCCTGCGCGATGCTGATCTCGGCCTGGCGCCGTCGCTCGATGTCGAGCAGCGCGAAGGTGATCTGGCTGCCGGTCTGCTCGCGCCCGGTGACCACCGCATTGCCGACGACCCAGAACTCGCGGCCATCGCGCCCGCGCAGCTTGCACTCGAAGGTCTCGGCCTGGCCTTCTTCCAGCGACTTCAGGTAATGCGTGGCGCGCAGCGGATGCTCGGCGTCGGCCGTGGCGACGATGGCGATCGGCTCGCCGACGAAATCGGCCAGCTCGCCGCCGAACATGCGGCGCGCCGAGCGGTTCATCCATTCGATGCCGGTGTCGCCGACGGTGACGATGCCGACCAGCACCGAATCGAGGATCGCCCGCGTGCGCTCGGCCTGCAGCTGCACCGCTTCGCGCGCACGGCGGCGTTCGTCGATGTCGACATACGAGCAGATCAGCCCGGCCTCCGGCGCCTGCTCGTCGACACTGCGCTTGCTCACCTGCACCCAGGCCAGCCGGCCGTCGCGCCGGCGCATGCGGCGCTCGCCGCGCCACAGGCCGGACTGCGCCAGCGCGCCGTCCTGCTGCGCACGCAGGCTCTCGAACACGTCGTCGTTCTCGAACAGCCGGTACAGCGGCAGTTGCGCCAGCGCCTCCACGGTGTAGCCGGCGAGCCGCGCCATCGCATCGTTCGCCCGCTCGATGCGCCCACCGCGAACGTAGGCAATGCCGACGTCGGACAGGCTGAACATCAGCTCGCGCTCGCGGGCCAGCGCTTCGAGCTCGGCCTGCTGGGCCTTCAGGCGCGAGATGTCGGTCAGCACCGCCACCGCTTCGGCTTCACCGCCACCGGCGGCCGCACGTGAGACCGAGATCGCGAGCCAGGTGTCGCGCACTGCAAACTCGATCTCGAAGCGGCCATCCTCGGCCAGCGCCTGGCGCAGCAGCGCCTGCACCGCCGGCTGGCCGCTGAACACGTCGCCGATCGACGCGCCCGCGCTGCCGCCCTCGGGCAGCTCCAGCAGGGTTTCGAAGCGACGGTTGCAGCGCACCAGCTGCTCGCCGCGCAGGTAGGCGATGCCGGCGGTCGTGCCATCGAGGATGGTCGACAGTTCGCGCAGCAACTGCTCGCTGCGGCGGTGGGCTTCTTCCTGATCGGTGATGTCCAGCGTGACGACCGACAAGGCCGTGCGCCCGCCGGTCAGTTCACCGGGCTCCACCCGCGTCAGCAGCCAGCGCTGCCCCATGTCCGGCAGCTGCACCGCATAGCGCACCTGCGCGCGCTGGCCTTCGCGCAGCGCACGCTGCAGGCGATCGAACTCCTCCATCGACGCCGCATCCACCTGGTCGCGGCCGATGGACTGCAGCCCGGCCTGCATGCCGGCCGGCGCGCTGCCCGGCTGGCTGTTGCGCTGGCTGCCGCGGCTCTTCAACCATCCGCGCGAGACCTCGTAAGTGGCCACGCCGACGCCGGCGGTGTCCATCAGCGCGCCGATCTCCAGCTGCGCCAAGTCACGTTCGTCTTCCAGGCTGCGGTCTTCGACCACCGCCATCACGCGCACCTGGCCGGCATCGGTGCGGAAGGCCCGCAGCCGCGAGCGCAGGCGCAGCCGGCGGCCATCGGGCAGGGCCAGGCCACCGCGTACTTCGAGTGCTGGCGCATCGGTGCGCAGCGCGGCGTGCGGGCCGTCGCCTTCCCAGGCCAGCAGCTGGCACAGGTCGGCCGGCGCGTCGCGCAGCATCACCGGCGTGCGGCCGACCAGCGATTCGAAGGCCGCGTTGCTGCGCACGATCAGCCCGGACGGGTCGTAGACCAGCATGCCGATGGGGCTCAGGTCGAACCAGTGCTCGAGTTCGTGCACCGAGCGGTCGGCCTGTTGCTGGGCGGCGTGCTCCAGCGTCACGTCGTGCAGGATGGCCAGCAGCAGCGGCTGGCCATCGTCGGCACTGACCCAGCGCGGCGCAAAACGGAACCAGCGCGGCTGGCGCTGGGCATCGATCAGGCAGCGCTCGAGCGCGAAATCGGGCTGGCGGCCTTCTTGCAGCGTGGCCAGCAGCTGCTGGCGCGAGGCCCGCATCGCCTCGTGCTCGGCCTCGGGCGCAAACTCCATCGGGTCGCGGCCCAGCAGCTGCGACGGCTGCCGGCCGAAGGCCTCGCAATACGCCCGGTTGGCGGCGACGATGCGGAAATCGGAGGTCTGCACCGTCATCGGCTGCGGCGCGTCCCACAGCAGCTTGACCACATCGCTGGTGGCGCCCGGCGGCAGCTGCGACTCGATGGCAGCACGGCCGGTACCGACCCGCGCCCGCAGCATGCGGCCGCCGCCGGTGACCACTGACAGCACCAGCTGCAGCGGCTTGCCGTCGGACAGCCGGACCTGCCAACGCCCCTCACCGGACACCGCCGTCAGCGCGACGAGCAGGTTGGCGCGTTCGGGCTCGGCGATCTGCGACAGCGCCGGGGCGGCGTCCTGCCCGGGCTCGCAGCCGAGCACGCGCATCGCCATGTGGTTGCAGTAGCTGACGCGGCGCCGGTTGTCGAACAGCAGGATCGGGTCGTCAATGCCATCGAGCAGCGCGGTGAGCTGGGCATGCGAAGGCATCGCCTGAGGGCGGGACAGCACGGACATCGGCCCAGTTTAAGCCGCGGCCACCGGCCGCCCGGTGCCGGAGATCAGTCGTTACGAGCGGCCTGCGAGCGTCGGCGCGACCACAGCGCCGCCGCGCCGGCACCGAGCAGGCCGGCCAGCACGCAGGCCAGCGTGCCGGGCTCGGGCACGGTGCGCACGGCAGGGTCGTCGGCCTGGTCGGCGGCCAGCAGCAGGGCCGGTGCGTCATGCGCTGTTTCGGCCAGCACCGGCAGCCCCACCCGCTTGCGGCCGCGCTCCATGCGGGCGCCCAGCACCGAGACATTGCCGCAGACGTCCGGCACCATCACCGAGTACAGGTTGCCGCGCTTGTCGGCCGCTTCATAGAGGCTGGCGCGCTCGACATGGCCCGCCTTGAAGTTGACCCGGGTGTTCACGCACAGCGTCTTGCCATAGGTCATCGCCACGTTGCGCGGCTCGAATTCGCGCTGATCTCGCTGCGTGCGGATGCCGGCGTTGGTGATCTCCACGCGGTCATCGAGCTGGCCGGCCTTGACCTTCATCGCAATGCGCTGCACCACTTCAGGCGGCAGCTTGGCGGTGACCAGTGCTTCTTCCGCCGTGCCGCGATAGGGGTTGCTGCCCGGGCGGCCCCAGGCGCAGCCCTGGCGCAGCGACAGTCGCTGCAGCTCGGGCGCAGCCGTGTCCTGGGCCTTCAGCAGCGGGTGTTGCGGGTTCAGGCTCACGCCTTCATGGTGACCGCCCGGGGGCAAGGCCTGTGCAGGCGCACGGGCCTGCGCCAGCCAGGACGGGTTGAAGCCCAGCAGCGCCACCACCGCCAGCGCGGCGCCGGCCAGGCCGGCCAGCACCACCGGCGCCGCGCGGCGCAAACCAGTGGCCGCCTTCTCGCCGGCCACCAGCACGGCGGGCTTGCTGCGCTGGCCGCTGGGCTGGCGCGGCAGCAGGCCCTGCCAGGTGCAGGACGCGCTGCTGCACTGGTAGCGCCGCATCGCCATCGCAAAGCGCCCGCCGCGATCCGTCTCGCTGCGCGGCACGCGATGAATCGGCGCTGCGCACTCGGGGCAGTTGCTGCGGCGGTCGTCCTGGTCGTACAGGTACATGGTCGATGTGCCAGGTCTGGGCCCGCGAGGGCCAGGGGCGCAGCCGGACATCGGCTACGCAGGGTTCATGCTGTTTTCGGCATGCGGAACCGAAGGTTGAGCCCCGCACATGCGGGGCCCGGTGGCGTGACGAATTGCCGGGCGCCGCGAGGCCGCCCTGCGCCACACTGCGGGCCCATGCCGCAGCCCTTCCGCCCGCTAGTTGCCACCTTGCTGCTGGCCGCAGCCGCATCGATGCCCGCCCGCGCAGCCTCGGATGCCGACTACGCCGACCGCGTGCTGGCCACGCTGAACGCCTACCGTCAGAGCCAGGGCTTGCCGGTGCTGAAAGTGTCCGCGGCGCTGGCCGCGCTGGCAGCCGAACACAGCACGACGATGGCTGCGCGCGGGAAACCCAGCCACGATGGTTTTGCCGGCCGCTTCGAGCGCACCAGCGGCACGCTGTGTGTCGAGAACGTGGCCCAGGGCTTCAAGATCCCCGAGCAGGTGCTGATCGGCTGGAAGCGTGTGTCCACCCACCACCGCAATGTGCTGGAGCCGCGCGTCGGCTACGTCGGTGTCGTCGCCGACGGCCTGTTCGTCACCTACTTCGCCTGCGACGAACCGCGCTGAGTGCTCAGTCGAGCTGACGCGCCGCTGCCAGCGCGCGCAGCACCGCGCGGTTGACCTCGGCCACGGCCAGGAACATCGTGTCGGCGGCGGTGCGGATGTCGTAGATCGAGGCCGACTCGATGGCCCGCACCATTTCCAGGTACGGGAAGTACGGCCCGTCGTCATCGACCAGCGCGGCACGCACGCCTTCGGGCACCGGGATCGTGCGCAGCAGTTCGTCGAAGGGCTGGCGCATCATGCGGTCGAGCAGCGAGAACACGCCGCAGATGAAGAGTTCGCCGCGCTTGTCGGGGTCACCGTGCTCGCGCACCAGCTCTTCCATCAGCAGGCCGCGACGCACCGCCGCGTAGATCACCGGCTTCATGTTGACGTCGCGGCTGGCCGAGGCCAGCAGCAGCGCCAGCCAGCGCTTCAGGCGCTGGTAACCCAGCAGCATGATGGCGTGGCGGAACGAGGTGATCTCGACCGACAGGCCGAAGGCCGGCGAGTTGATGTAGCGCATCAGCTTGAAGGCCATCGTCGGGTCGTTCTTCATCACCGCTTCGAGGCGCTCCACCGGCTCCTGCCGGTCGACGCGGTTGATCAGCTCGACGATGGCCTGCAGGTCCGGCTGCGCCGCCGATTTGCCGCTGGCCACCACCGCATCGTCGATCGGCCAGCCCAGCACCGCGATGGCGCCGCGCGCGAAGGCGTCGTTCATCTGCACCAGCGTGCGCACCTCGCCCTGCACATGCGGGATGTTGCGCGACACGCCGCCGGGCGCCGGCTGGCCGTCGCGCCGCTCGTCGGACAGATCGATGACCGAGTACGCGAAACACGGCAGCGCATCGCGCGGCAGCGGCGTGCGCGGCCGGCCCTTGATCAGCAGCGTGTTGCCGCGTGCGTGCAGCGCCTGCAGCGCCTCGGTGTGGGCGATGTCAGCGGCCATGAAGGCCGGCACCTCGACCATCATGTTCAGCGGCAGTTCGGTCTGCAGCAGGTCCTGCAACAGGGTCTCGCCGACGATGTTCAGCGACACCCGCCCGGCATCGGCCGGCCAGGTCTCGGCCATCGCGGCCAGCAGGTCGCCGGCCTTGGGCGTGGCATCCTGCCGGGCCGGGAAGACCGTCACGCGCACGGCGGTTACCACACGGTGGCGGTCGATCATCGGCGAGTAGCCCAGGGCCACCTGGCCCAAGACAGGGTGTGAAGTCATCGGTTGAATCTGCCCCGGTTCATCGTGCGCAGCTTACTTGAGGTAGTCGAACAACGACATGCTTTGCACCATCGAATAGCTTTGCAAAGCGGCCTGGTAGCTGGTCTGCTTGTTCTGGAAGTCCGACACGGCCTGCACCATGTCCAGATCCTCGGCATCGGACTGTACCGATTTGGCCCACAGATCACGATCCTGATTGCGGTCGTCGATGCTGTCCAGCCGGCTCAGTGTGGCGCCGGCCACGGAACGGGCAGCCTGGAACTGGCTCATCGCCGCATCCACGTCGCGCACGCCGTTGCTCACCGCCTGGGCCACGGCACCTTTGTTGGCGTTCGGGTTGTTCAGCACCGCGATGGCCCGGTCCAGCGCCTCGAAGGGGTCCAGGTCCACGGTCGACGGGGTGATGTTGAAGACATCGCCATCGGCCGGTGCGCCGCCGAACTTCAGCGCCATGCCGTCGACGGTGATGGTGCCGCCGTCGATGTAGTTGCCGGTCTGGCCGGTGGGATTCACCGTGTAGGTGGTGACGCCGGCGGCGACGCTGAAGGTGACGTCGTAGGTGCCGCCGGTCAGCAAGGAGGGGTCGACCACGCCGCCCGGCGCGATGTAGCCCGAGCCGGTGTTGGTGGCGGCCGCGTCGGTGACGAACACGCCGTTGCCGCTGCGGATGCTGAGCCACAGCGCCTCGCCGTCCACCGAGGTCGGCATCTGCTCGCTGACCGACAGCTGGCCCTGGCCGCCGGTGCCGCCGAAGACCACGCCGGCCGGTGAATCGAGGAAGGGCTGCGAGTTGGTGCCCTGGCCGCCGAAGATGAAGCCGCCGGCGCCATCGGTCTGGTTGGCCACCGCCAGCAACTGGCCGCGCAGCTGGGTCAGCTGCACCGCCAGCGCTTTGCGCTCGCCGGCGCTGTAAGTACCGTTGCCCGAGGCCAGCAAGGATTCACGGGCCGATTGCAACAGGTCACCGGCCTGCCCGAGACCGGACTCCACCAGCGCCATCGCGTTGCGGCTGACCGATACCGAGCGCTGCTCGGCGGTGATGCGCTGCTGCGAGATGAAGGCGCGTTCGGCGCGCGCCGCGGCGGTGGGATCGTCGCTGGGCAGGTTGACTCGCTTGCCGCTGGTCATCTGCATCTGCGCGCGGCTCATCTCGGCCTGGCGCGCCTGCAGCGTGCTGATCGCCGTTTCATACCGGCTGCTGTTCGACACCCGCATGCTCATGTGAAATCTCCTTAGCGTCCGCCGAGCTGCAGCAGCGTGTCCATCATGCTCTGCGCCGTCTGCAGCATCTTGGCGGCGGCCTGGTAGGACTGCTGGAACTGGATCAGCCGGGCGGCCTCTTCGTCGAGGTTGACGCCGACCTCGCTGGTCAGCGCCTCGTTGGCACGCGAGGCCACTGCCGCGCTGGTGTCGGCCGCGGCGGCTGCGCCCTGCACCCGCACGCCGACCGACGACAAGGTCTCGGCATAAGCATCGGTGAGGGTCTGGCCGTCGACCAGCATCTGCGAGGACATGCTGTCGAAGGCCAGCGCATTGCCGTTGCTGGCGTTCGGGTAAGTGGTCGGATTGATCGAAAAGCTGTCGCCATTGGCCGGCACGCCGTTCAGGTTCAGCGCAAAGCCGTCGTAGGTGATCGCCGCGCCGGCGGTCCAGGTGCCGGTGGCCAGCACCGCGCCGCCGCCGTCGAGGATCGAATAGTCGCCGGTGGCGCTGGTGAAGCTCAGCGTCATCGCCACATAGGGCGAGACCGGCGCGGCGGTGATGGTCAGCGAACTGATCGACGCGGTGCCGGTGTTGGCCGCCGCGGCCGAGGCCATCAGCGGGCTGGCCGCGGCAATGCCGCGCGGGTTGGACAGTGCGGTGGCCGCGCCCATGGCCGCCGTGCTCACCGGTTTCAGCAGGTAGCGGTCGCCGGCCTGCGGCGGCGGCGCGCCCAGCGTGAAGCTGAAGCCGTCGACCGCGTCGCCATCGTTGAGGCCCGAGAAGGTCTGCCCATCGGACAGCCGCGTGATCATGAACTGGCCGGCGCTGGCCGGATCTTCTTCGAGCGTGTATTCGCTGGCCTTCAGCTGCCGCGAATCAGTGATCGCCAAAGCGACCGAGCCGACGGGCAGCCCGCCCGCGTCCACCACGTTGCCGTCGTGCGGCATCGCCACCGGCGCACCGGCACGGAACATCGGCCCGCCGGCGACGCCGGAGAGGTCGATGCCGAAGGACTGCTGCTCGTTCACCGCCGTCGTCAGGCTGGCCACCATCTGGCCCAGCCGGTTGCGCGCATCGATCAGGTCGCTGTCCTGGAACCGCATCAAGCCCGCAATGGAGCCGGCCCCCAGCGACGAGGTGGCCAGCGGCGTGACGTTGCCGGCGACCGAGATGCCGACCGACGCGCGCGACGGATCGTAGTCGTCCTGCCGCGCCACCAGCTTGTTCGACAGCCCGCCCAGCACCAGGCTCTGGCCGCCGCCGATGAAGACGCTGATGCTGCCGTCGTTGGCCTGGATGGTCTGCACCTCGATCTTTTCGCTGATCCGGCTGATCAGCTGGTCGCGGCTGTCCATCAGGTCGTTCGGCGTGTGGCCGGTGGCCAGCGCGCCGGCGATCTTGGCATTCAGGTCGGCCACGCCCTTGGCCATCTCGTTGACATCGGCCACCGAGTTGCGGATGTCGCTGAAGACGTTCTGCTGCAGCATCTCGATCTGGTCGCTGTTCGAGCGGGCCAGCGAGGCAAAGTCCTCGGCACGCGCGATCACCGCCTGCCGGGCCGACATGTCGCCGGGCGCCGCGGCCAGTTCTGAGAAGGAATTGAACAGCTGCGTGGCGGCATAGCCCAGGCCGCCGGCACCGGTGCCGAACACCTTCTCCAGCTGCTGCAGCATGCTCAGGCGCGCCGCGTCGCCCGATGCGGTGGCCTTGGTGGCCGCCGCCTGCGCGGTGAGGAACATGTTGCTGGCACGGGTGACGGTCTGCACCGTGACGCCGCGGCCGAAGTAGCCCGAGCCGGTGTACTGCCCTTGCGTCGTGCCCAGGATCACCTGCTGGCGCGAATAGCCCACGGTGCTGGCATTGGCGATGTTCTGCCCGGTGGTCTGCAGTTGGGCATAGGCCGCGAACATCGCGCGCGTGCCCAGTTGCATCAGCATCGACATGGTGTCAGCTCCTCAAACCTTCTCGGGCGATCAGGCCAGGCCACGTTGCAGGCGCAGCGTGGTGTTGATGACGCGGCCGAGCTTGTCGGCATACGCCGGGTCGGTGGCGTAGCCGGCCTTCTGCAGGCCCTGCGCGAAGCCCTTGGCATCGGCGCCCGAGGCCACCACGTTCTGGTAGCGCGGGCTGTCCTTCATCAGCTTGGCATAGTCCGCAAAGGACTCGGCATGGCTGGCATAGGCGCGGAACTTCTGCACCATCTTCTGCGGCCGGCCGCCGACGTATTCGGTGGTCGTGACATCCACCGTCGCGCCGGTCCAGTTGGCGCCGGCCTTGATGCCGAACAGGTTGTTCGAGTTGGTGCCGTCGCGGCCGATGATTTCCTTCTTGCCCCAGCCGGTTTCGTGGGCCGACTGCGCGATCATGAACGCGGCCGGAATGCCGGTCTGCGCCTCGGCGGCCTGCGCGGCCTGGGTGTGTTGCTGCACGAAGCCGGCGGCGCTCTTCTCGGGAATCTTCGGCGTGCTGTTGGGCTGGCTGACCAGCGGCAGGCTGGTATTGGCCGGTTTGGCGCTCGGGATCGGGCCGGGCGACAGGCCCATCTGCCGTTCCAGCTGCCTGGCGATGATGTCGGCCAGGCCGCCGGGCTGGCCGCTCACTTTGTTGGCCAGCTGCGCATCGAGCATCTCGGTGCCGAGCTTGGTCGATTCGTTGTCCATCATGCCGCTGGACATGCTGGCCGAACGCATGCTTTTCAGCAGCTCGTTCATGAACAGCGATTCGAACTGCTTGGCCGCATCCCGCACCGCCGCCTTCGGATCCTGCGCGGCATTGCGGCGCAGCGATTCGAGGCCGCGTGAATCAGTGGCCAGCGAGGTGGTGGGGATGGCAGCCATGGCTTAAATCACTTCCAGTTCGGCTTTCAAGGCACCGGCGCTCTTCATTGCTTGAAGAATCGCCAGCAGGTCCTGCGGCGTGGCGCCCAGCGAGTTCAGCGCCTTGACCACGTCCGACAACTTCGCGCCGGCCGGCAGCTGGATCAGCGAGCCGCCCTGCTGCGTGATGGCGATGTCGGTCTTCTCGGTGACCACCGTCTGGCCTTGCGGCGACAGCGGCGACGGCTGGCTGATCACCGGTGTGGAGCTGATCGTCACCGACAGCGAACCATGCGCCACCGCGCATTCGGCCAGCGTCACCGATTCGTTCATCACCACCGAGCCGGTGCGCGCGTTCATCACCACCCGCGCCGCCGGCTTGGCCAGCGTGACGGGCAGGTTCTCGATGTCGGCGATGAAGCCGACCATGTCGTTCTGATCGGCCGGCAACTTGACCTTGACGACGCGGCCATCCACCGCCTGCGCACTGCCGGCGCCCTTGGCTTCGTTGATCGCACCGGCCACCGCGCGGGCGGTGTTGAAGTCGTTGGCGTTCAGGTCCAGCTGCAGCACACCGCCCTGGCCCAGCGGTGTCGGCACCGCGCGTTCGACCGTCGCCCCCTCGGGCAATCGGCCCGCGGCGAGGTGGTTGATCTGCACCTTGGAGCCACCGGCCGAAGCGCCGGCACCACCGACGATGACATTGCCCTGGGCCATCGCGTAGATCTGGCCATCGGCGCCTTTCAGCGGCGTGGCCACCAGCGTGCCGCCGCGCAGGCTCTTGGCATTGCCGACGGAAGAGACATTGATGTCGATGCGCTGGCCGGGTTGCGCAAACGCCGGCAGCTCGGCGGTGATCAGCACCGCGGCGACGTTCTTCGGCTGCATCTGCGTGCCCGGCGGCACCGCCACGCCCATCTGCTGCAGCATCGCGGCCAGGCTTTGCGGCGTGAACGGCGCCTGCGTCGACTGATCGCCGGTGCCATCGAGGCCGACGACCAGGCCGTAGCCGGTGAGCTGGTTGCTGCGCACGCCTTGCACGCTGGCCAGCTCCTTGATGCGCGCCGCATGCGCCGGCCACCAGACGGCGGCGCTGGCGATGAACAGCGCCGCGGTGACCACCCAGCGAAGGGCGCGATCCGGATTGAATTTCTTCATGGCATCAGATCGGCATCAGGGTCAGGAAGAAGCGCGACAGCCAGCCCATGGACTGCGCCTCGGCCTGCTGGCCGCGGCCGCGCTGCTCGATGCGCACGTTGGCGATCTGCGTGCTCAGCACGCTGTTGCCCGGCGCGATGGAGCGTGGGTCGATCTGGCCGGAGAAGCGCAGCACGTCGACATTGGCATTGACGCCAATCTGCTTCTCGGCCGAGACCACCAGGTGGCCGTTCGGCAGCACCTGCACCACGGTGGCGGTGATGGTGCCGGAGAAGTCGTTGCTGCTCTCGGTGACGCCCTTGCCGGCGAAGGTGTTGCTGTTGCTGCCGGCGGCGCCCATGCGCGCCAGGCGAGCGGCCTTGACGCCGGGCAAGGCGGTGAGGCTGGCATCGATCTCGCCGCTCTTGTCCACCGAGCTGGTGGCCTTTTGCGTGGCGGTGATCTTTTCGGCGATCTGCACCATCAAGGTGTCGCCGACCAGGCGGGCACGGTGGTCTTCGACCAGCGGGCGGTAGCGGTCGGCCTGGAAGATGGCGCCGGTCGGCGCAGCGGCCACCGGCGCGGGCGCCGGCTTGGCCGTGGTCGGCTGGATGACATCGACGTCCGGCACGCGCTGGATCGCGGCGCAGCCGGCGCCCAGCGCCGCGGCGCACAGCAGCAGGGGGGTGGTCAGGCGGGTGAAGCTGATCGTCATGGCGCGTTGAACTCGGCGGGGTGTCACAGTTGCGCCAGCTTCTGCAGCATCTGGTCGGAGGTCTGGATCGCCTTGGAGTTGATCTCGTAGGCGCGCTGGGTCTGGATCATCGTGACCAGCTCCTCGACCATGTTCACGTTGCTGCTCTCGACGAAGTTCTGCGCCAGCGAGCCCAGGCCGTTGGCGGTGGGTGCGCCGGTGTTCGGGTTGCCGGACGCGGCCGTCTCGGTGAACACGTTCTCGCCGCGCGGGTCCAGCCCGGCCGGGTTGACGAAGCTGGCCAGCTGGATCTGCCCCAGCGACTGCGGCGCGGTCTGGCCCGGCAGCGTCACCGACACCGTGCCGTCGGCCGAGATGTTGACGGCCTGCGCGGTGGCCGGCACGGTGATGCCGGGCTGCAGCACATAGCCGTTCTGCGTGACGATCTGGCCCTGGCCGCTGATCTGGAACGAACCGTCACGCGTGTAGCCGGTGGTGCCGTCGGGCATCTGCACCTGGAAGAAGCCATGACCCTTGATGGCCACGTCCAGCGAGTTGCCGGTGCTCTGCAGGTTGCCCTGCGAGAAGTTGCGCGCCATGCCGACGGCGCGCGTGCCCAGGCCCATCTGCAGGCCGGTGGGCAGCGTGCTCTGCTCGCTGGTGTTGGCACCG
>NZ_DATILJ010000231.1:0-30441 GCF_035476535.1 Aquabacterium sp. | reverse complement strand
GCGCGCGGCAAGCTGGGCCGCGACCCGGTGTTCCGTGGCCTGCTGGAACGCGGCTACCTGCCGGCCCAGGGCCTGGTGGTCGACATCGGCTGCGGCCAGGGTTTGCTGGCCAGCCTGATGGCGGCCATCGACGCGCTGCATGCCCGCGGCGGCTGGCCCACGGCCTGGCCCGCGGCGCCGCTGGGCAACCGCTACATCGGCATAGAACTGATGCCGCGTGACGTGGCACGCGCCGAGGCCTCGGTCGGCTCCTTGCCGTCGAAGCCGCAGTTCATCTGCGGCGACATGCGCGAGGTGCCGCTGCCAGCCTGCGATGCGGTGGTCATCCTCGACGTGCTGCACTACGTCGACCCTGCCGCGCAGGCCGCGCTGCTGCAGCGCGTGGCCACAGCGCTGCGCCCGGGTGGCCGCCTGCTGCTGCGCGTGGGCGATGCCGACAGCCGTCGCGGTTTTGTCGTCAGCCAGTGGGTCGACCGCATCGTCACGATGGTGCGTGGCCACCGCGTGCCGCCCACTTACGGCCGGCCGTTGCGCGACTGGATCGCGCTGCTGCAGCAGCACGGTTTCGCCGTGCGCCCGCTGCCGATGAGCGAAGGCACGCCGTTCGCCAACGTGCTGCTGGTGGCCGAGCGGCCCGCTGCGTGATGAACCCGCAGATCCTGGACCACGCCGGCATCGCGCAGCGCATCCCGCACAGCGGCCGCATGTGCCTGCTGGATGCATTGCAGCGCTGGGATGCCGACCAGATCCACTGCAGCGCGGTCAGCCACCACGATGCCGACAACCCGCTGCGCAGCGCCGGCGGCCTGCTGGCGCCTTGCGCGATCGAGTACGCCGCGCAGGCCATGGCCTTGCACGGTGCGCTGCTGGCGCCGGATGGGGCCGCTGCGACACCGGGTTATCTGGCCAGCGTGCGCGGCGTGAAACTGTCGGTGGCGCTGCTGAACACCGTGCCCGGCGCGCTGCATGTGCATGCCCAGCGCCTGGCCGGCGATGCACGGCAAATCCTCTACCAGTTCCGCGTCAGCGACGAACAGGGCACGTCGATCGCCGAGGGCCGCGCGACCGTGGTGCTGAACACGCCAATTCCCACGCCTGCTGCTGCGGAGCCCTGATGAGTGCAAACCAAACGCTGGCCGGCAAGCGCGCCCTGGTCACCGGTGCCAGCGGCGCGCTGGGCGGCGCCATCGCCCGCCGCCTGGCCGCCGATGGCGCCAGCCTGCTGCTGCATGCCAGCCAGCGCCCGGACGCCATCGAACAACTGGCCGCCGAGATCCGCGCCGCCGGCGGCAGCGCCGAATGCCATGTCTTCGACCTGACCGACGCTGCGGCGACACAAGCCGCCGCCGAACGCCTGCTGGCCGGTGGGCCGGTGCAGGTCATCGTCAACAACGCCGGCGTGCATGACGATGCGGTGTTCCCCGGCATGCGCGCCACGCAATGGCACCGCGTGATCGACGTGTCGCTGCACGGCTTCTTCCACATCACGCAGCCGCTGCTGCTGCCGATGCTGCGCACGCGCTGGGGCCGCATCGTCAACCTCTCGTCGGTGGCCGCGCTGATGGGCAACCGCGGCCAGGTCAACTACGCCGCGGCCAAGGGCGCGCTGAACAGTGCCACCAAGGCGCTGTCGCTGGAAGTGGCCAGCCGCGGGGTCACGGTCAACGCGGTGGCGCCCGGCATCATCGCGTCGCCGATGGCCGACGGCAGCTTCGATGCCGCGGCCATCGCGCAGCTGGTGCCGGCCAAGCGCGCCGGCACGCCCGAGGAAGTGGCCGACCTGGTCGGCTTCCTGGCCAGCCCGCAAGCGGCGTACATCAGCGGCCAGGTGATCTCCATCAACGGCGGGATGTGCTGACGGTCAGCGCTGGAACGGCGGGCGCCGCAGCACGCGGCGCAGCAGCAGCAGCGGCAGGCGCAGCACGAACTCCCCCATCAGCCGGGCGTGCATCCAGGTCAGCAGCAGGTTGTCGCGGCCGTACTGGAAGTGCGAGATGCCGCCGTCCTCGGGCCGCGGGTACTTCACTGGCGCGTCCAGGTTGATGGGCTTGACGCCGCGCCAGGCCAGGCGCACGACGGCTTCGGTGTCGAAATCGAAGCGCCGCATCCAGGGTTGCTGGGCCATCACCGTGGCCAGGTCTTTTGCCGGGTAGACACGGAAGCCGAACAGTGAATCGCCGATGCCGGCGCCCAGCGTTTCGAGGTTGGTCCAGCCGTTGGACACACGCCGGCCGCGCACCCGCAGCAGCGGCGCGCTGGCATCGAACACCGGCTTGCCCAGCACCATGGTCTCGGGCCGCTGCAGCGACTGCTGCATGAACGCCGGGATCAGCGCCGGCGGGTGCTGGCCGTCGGCATCCATCGTCAGGGCATGGGTGTAGCCGGCGGCCAGCGCCGCGCGCAGGCCGTGCAGCACCGCCGCGCCCTTGCCCTGGTTGTGCGGCAGCACGAACAGGCGCAGGCCGCCGGGGTCGGCGGTGATCAAAGGCTGCAGCGCGTCGGCCGAACCGTCGGTGCTGCCGTCGATCACCACCCAGACCGGGTTCCACTGTGCGCGCGCGGCACGCACGGTCTCCACCAGCAGGCGGCCGGTGTTGTAGCTCGGGATCAGCACCAGGTGGGTGCTGGAAGCAGGCAGGCCTGCGCTCATCGGCAAGCAATCGTCATCGGCAGGACATCAGGACGGGGTGGTGCCTTGCGGCTTGCGCGGCCGCACGCCGGCGGCGAAGTACTGTTCCAGCTCGCGCAGCAGGGCCTCTGCATCGCGCGATGGTGCGAAGCGCTCGCCCAGCCGCACGGTGAAGACGATGGGCAGCGGCGGCAGCCGCCACAGCGGCCAGCCCTTGCCCAGGTAGGGCGATTCGGTGTCGATGAATACCGTTTGGATCGGCGCTTTCGCCAGCTTGGCAATCAACGTGACACCGGGGCGGAAGTTGTTGATCGGCGACTGCGTCGTGCGCGTGCCTTCGGGGAATACGACCAACTGGCCACCTTGCTTCAGGTCGTTGGCGGCCAGGCGCACCATGCGCAGCGGCGAGTCGTTGCTGACGTAGCGTGCCAGCCGTGCGCCGGCCCCCAGGAAGATGTTGCGTTGCAGGCTGGCCTTCATGATGCAGGCCGCGCGCGGCAGGCGGGCCACCAGCAGCAGCGCGTCGAGCATGCTCGGATGGTTGGCGACGATGATCAGGCCGGGTTCGTCGCGCAGCGCATCCAGCACTTGGGCCTCGAGACGCATCATGCCGACGAAGGCAGCGATGGACCAGAACGTGCGGTATACGTAGGCGATGCCGGCACGGCCGATGCGCTGACCACGTTTTTTCGGCAGCACCGGGTACAGCAGCATCGCCACCAGGTTCCAGGCCAGCGAGAGCAGGCCCAACAGCAGCAGCAGCGTGTACAGCAGCAGCGTCATCGGCACGGCCACGGGCCACGCCACCGGGCGACGCGCGGTGGCCGGAGTCGCGGAGCTGCGCACCGGATTCATTCGTTCACGCTCACCCGTTGTTCGGAGGCTGCCAGCACCCAGGATACCGCGATGCCGAAGGACCACTGTTGCCGCTGGCGCACAAGCGGGCTGTCTTCGAAGGCGGCACCGCTGAGCCGGTCGTACTTCACGAAGGCGCCGATCCAGCGCGCCCCTTCACGTTGCGACAAGGCCGCAGCCAGCGTGCTGCCGGCATAGCCGCCGCTGGCCTGGTAGGCTGGGCGCGCCGCGGTGGCATAGGCCGGCGCCACGTCGTAGAAAAAACCGTGCAGTTTGCGGTTGCCGAACACCGGGCCGCCCAGCACGCCGATGTTCCACGGGCCGCTGCGCAGATCGAGGTTCAGGTTCGGCGTGGTGATCCAGCCCGCCACGCGCGGCTGCGATGCGACGGTGACCGCCGCACGCACCGGCAGCCGCAGTTCCAGCTTCCAGTCGGCGCCACGGCCGAGTGTCCAGTTCAGGTTCGGACCGATCTCGATGGTCGGCTTCAGGTCCGGCATGCCTTCGCGCGCCACGTTGTCGCGGCTGCGCGTGGGCGTGCTGGCCGAGACGCTGACATCGACCGAGAAACGATCGACATCGACCAGCAGCGCCCGTGCGCCGTTGCGGTCGGCCTTGAAGATGTCGCCGCGGTAGACGATGTAGGGCACCGGCAGCAGCCAGGTGTGCGACTGGTCGGAGCCGCGGTAGTGCGGCAGCTGCAGCACGCCGGCGCCGACGCCCAGTTCCCACAGCGGTTTGTCCTCGGCGGCCTGCGCGCCGGCGGTGGCCAGCAGCAGGGCGAGGGCGAGGCTGGTGCGCAGCAGCGAAGGGCAAAGGGTCATGAGGGCAGGGCTCCGGGGGCCATGGCATGGGCCTCGATCTCGACCAGCAGGTCGCGGCGGCAGATGTCGGCGTGCAGGTAGACGGCGCGGTGCAACAGCGGCGCGTCGGCACCCAGGCGCTGTGCCAGGGCCTGGCGCACGGCGTCCAGGTGCTCGGTGTGGCGCAGGTAGACGGTGCAGTGCAGCTCGTGAAGTCGGAAGCCGGCCGCGCTGCGGGCATTGGCCACGTCGATGAGGGCCTGCAGGTTGTTCAGTGTCTCGTTCAGCTGCGCCTGCGGATCGCCGGCGTGCTGCGTGGCATGGCCGACGATGCTGGCCGTGCCGGAGATCAGCAGCAGCAGCCGGCCTTCGCCGATGTCGGCCAGCGCCGCGCGCGAGAAGGTGGGTGCGCGCGGGCCGTAGTCGCTGGGGTAGTGGTAGGCCGAGACCTGGCGCGGGTTCTCCAGCGGCAGCACCGGGCGGCGGCCGGCGAGCACCCGCACGCACAGCGGGCCGCCGGGCGTGCCTAGCGCGCAGGCGGCGGGCGCCCCTTCGAACGCAGCCTGGCCGGCTTCGAGGAAGGCTTGTTGCCGCCCCTGGTTGAAGTGGCGGTAGCGCTCCAGCCCTTCCAGATCGGCATTGATGCGCGGCAGGTAGTTCCACAGCCGCAGCGGGTGCGTGAAGCCGGTCTCGCGCAGCGCCCTGAAAAGGTCCTGGTAGCCCTGCCGCACCTGCGACACCAGCGCTTCGGCGCTGGCCTGGTCGTCCGCGATGTCGAGCTGGCCGAACAGCCATTGCCCGTCGTGGCGCCAGCGCACGGCGCCGCAGCGGTCTTCTTGCAACGGCTTCGAGCCCAGGTCCGTGTCACCGTGCACCAGGCTGCCGGCCAGCAGCGGCAGCGTCACGCCGGCCAGTGGCGTGGCGCGCAGGTTCAGCAGTGGGGGGGTCTCTCCGGCCGGCCCTGTGTGAATCATTCCTTGTCCTGTGATGTACGGCCCGGCCCGCCAGCGCCGCCTGCAACGATTATGCCGAAGCGCACCCTGTGAAAAGCCTCCCCAGAATCGGTGATGCGCTGTGGCACACTCGCGCGCTTTGTCTTTCTTCAGGCCCTCGCCGGCCGACTCTCTTGGACAAGATCCTTCTGCAAATCGCGGCCGAGTTGAAGGTCGCACCGCGCCAGGTCACTACCGCGGTCGAACTGCTCGATGGCGGCGCCACCGTTCCCTTCATCGCCCGCTACCGCAAGGAAGCCACCGAGGGGCTCGACGACATCCAGCTGCGCGAGCTCGAATCGCGCCTGGCCTACCTGCGCGAGCTGGAAGACCGGCGTGCCGCGGTGCTGAAGAGCATCGAAGAGCAGGGCAAGCTGACGCCCGAGCTGCGTGCCGCCATCGAGGCGGTGCCGACCAAACAGGAACTCGAAGACCTGTACCTGCCGTTCAAGCCCAAGCGTCGCACCAAGGGCATGATCGCCCGCGAAGCCGGGCTGGAGCCGCTGGCCGACAAGCTGTTCGCCGACCCCTCCCTGGACCCGCTGGCCGAGGCCGCGGGTTTCATCGATGCCGAGGGCGGTTTTGCCGATGCCTTCGCGGTGCTCGATGGCGTGCGCGACCTGCTGTCCGAGCGCTGGGCGGAAGACGCTGCATTGGTCGGCAAGCTGCGGGAATGGCTGTGGCAGGAGGCCCGCTTCGCCTCCAAGCTGGTCGAGGGCAAGGACGCGAACCACGCCGATGTTGCAAAGTTTCGCGACTATTTCGACTACGACGAGCCGATCCGCAGCGTGCCTTCGCACCGCGCGCTGGCGGTGTTCCGCGGCCGCACGCTGGAGTTGCTGGACGCGAAGCTTCAGCTGGATGAAGAAGTGGTGCCCGGCAAACCGACGCTTGCGGAAGGCCGCATCGCCGTGCACCTGGGCTGGAGCCATGCCAAGCGCCCGTCGGATGAGCTGATCCGCAAGACCATCGCCTGGACCTGGAAGGTCAAGCTCTCGCTGAGCCTGGAGCGCGATCTGTTCACCCGGCTGCGCGAAGCGGCCGAGGCCACCGCGATCAAGGTTTTTGCCGACAACCTGCGCGACCTGCTGCTCGCCGCACCAGCCGGCAAGCGCGTGGTGATGGGCCTGGACCCGGGCATCCGCACGGGGGTGAAGGTGGCGGTGGTGTCGGACACCGGCAGGGTGCTGGGCACGCACACCGTCTACCCGCACGAGCCGCGCAACGACTGGGAAGGTTCGCTGCACGCGCTGGGCAAGCTGGTCGCCACGCATGGCGTGAACCTGATCGCCATCGGCAACGGCACCGCCAGCCGCGAGACCGACAAGCTGGCCGCGGACTTGATCAAGCGCATTGCCTCGATCGCGCCGGACATGACGATCGAGAAGATCGTCGTCAGCGAAGCGGGCGCCTCGGTGTACTCGGCCAGCGAGTTCGCCAGCAAGGAGCTGCCGGACATGGATGTCAGCCTGCGTGGCGCGGTGTCGATCGCCCGCCGCCTGCAGGACCCGCTGGCCGAGTTGGTGAAGATCGACCCCAAGAGCATCGGCGTCGGCCAGTACCAGCACGACGTGAACCAGAGCGAACTGGCGCGCATGCTCGATGCGGTGGTCGAGGATTGCGTCAACAAGGTGGGCGTGGACCTGAACACCGCGTCGGCGCCCTTGCTGTCGCGCGTGTCGGGGCTGTCGGGCGCGGTGGCGGCCAGCATCGTGCGCTGGCGCGATGCGAACGGCGCGTTCCGCAACCGCAAGCAGTTGCTGGACGTCGCCGGGCTGGGCCCGAAGACCTTCGAGCAGGCCGCGGGATTCCTGCGCATCCGCGATGGCGACAACCCGCTGGACGTGTCCGGCGTACACCCGGAAACCTATCCAGTCGTGCAGCGCATGCTGGACAAGCTGCAGCGGCCGATCGGCGACGTGCTGGGCAAGTCCGACGTGATCCGCGCGCTCAAACCCGAGGCCTTCGCCGACGACAAGTTCGGCGCGATCACGGTCAAGGACATCTTCGTCGAGCTGGAGAAACCGGGCCGTGATCCGCGCCCGGACTTCAAGGTCGCCCGCCTGACGGACGGTGTCGAGGACATCAAGGACCTGAAGGAAGGCATGGTGCTGGAAGGCACGGTCAGCAACGTGGCGCAGTTTGGCGCCTTCGTCGACCTGGGCGTGCACCAGGACGGCCTGGTGCATGTGAGCCAGCTGGCCAACAAGTTCGTCAACGACGCGCGCGAGATCGTCAAGACCGGCGACATCGTCAAGGTCAAGGTGCTGGAAGTCGACCTGGCGCGCAAGCGCATCGCCTTGACGATGAAACTCGATGCGCAGCCAGGCAAGGGCGCCGGCGCGCCGCGCGGCGAGGGCGCGTTCCGGCCGGCGGGGCGCAACGAGCGCGTCAGCAGCCCGGGCACGCGGGCAGCCGCGCCGCAGCCCTCGGGCGCGATGGCCGCGGCCTTCGCCAAGCTGCAAACCAAGCGTTGATGCGGTGAAGCGCCGCGCCTCGCGCCTGCGGCCTGCTGCCCGGCGCGGTGGCCTGGCCGCCCTGCTGCTGTGCGGCGGCTCGGGTGCCTGGGCGCAGGCGGCCGATGCCGTCGTGCCGCAGCAGGTGCAGATCACCGGTCCGGCGACGGCCAGCGACACCGAACTGCGCCGCCGCGAACCGGTGGCCAAGACGATCTACGGCCGCGAGGAGCTGGACAAGTACGGCGACACGGCGGTCAGCGATGTGCTCAAGCGCCTGCCCGGCGTCAGCCTGCAAGGCGGCAACCCGCGGCTGCGCGGCCTGGGCGCCGGCTACACGCTGGTGCTGATCAACGGCGAACCGGCGCCGCCGGGCTTCTCGCTGGACAACCTGTCGCCCTCGCAGGTCGAGCGCATCGAGGTCACCAAGGGTCCGACCGCCGAACACAGCGCGCAGGCCGTCGGCGGCACGATCAACATCATCCTGCGCGATGCACCGCGCCAGCGCCAGCGCGAGTTGCGCACCGGACTGGGCTACAACGCGGTGCGGCCGGTGCCCTCGTTCACGGCGACCTATGGCGACCGGCTCGGCGATCTGAGCGTGTCGCTGCCGCTGTCGGGCTTCCAGTGGCGCTCGGCCTCCAACAGCTGGGGCGAACGGCGCAGCCGCGATGTGAACGGCGACCCGCAGTTCACGCTGTTCCGCCGCGAGGACACGGACTGGGGTGGCGGCCTGAACTTCGGCCCGCGGCTGAACTGGCGCCTGAGCGACAGCGACAGTCTGAACTGGCAGACCTTCATGCAAGGCAACCGCTTCAACAGCAGCGGCCGCGTGATGAACGATGTGCGGGAGGGCGAACCGCCGATCAGCGTCGACGACGCGTACCGCAACGAAGGCCATTGGCAGATGCTGCGCACCAACCTGCAACTGGTGCGGCGCTGGCCCGATGGCATGCGGCTGGATGTGAAGGCCGGCGTGCAGGCCTCGGCCAGCCATTTCGACACGGTCGTGAACGGGCTCGATGCCCAGGCCTTGCCGACACTGGAACGCCACAGCAGCGGCGACAACCGCGAGCGGGGCTGGTCCAGCAGCGGCAAGCTGCTGCGACCGGTGCTGGACAGCCACACGCTGGCGCTCGGCTGGGACATCGACGCCCGCCGCCGACGCGAAGTGCGCAGCGTCATGGAAAACGGCCGCCCGCAGCTGATCGGCTTCGACGGCGAGCCCTTCCGCGCGGCGGTCGAACGCCAGGCGCTGTACCTGCAGGACGAGTGGGCGATCGGGCCGCAATGGTCCAGCTACCTGGGGCTGCGCGGCGAGCGCATCGCCACCACCAGCCGCAGCAGCAGCGACGAACTGCGCAGCCGCAGTTCGGTGCTGACGCCGCTGCTGCACCTGAACTACAAGCTCGACCCCAAGGGCCGCGACCTGCTGCGCGGCAGCCTGACGCGCAGCTACCGCGCGCCGGACACCGGCGCACTGCTCGGCCGCCCCAGCATCAATGCCAGCTTCCCGCTGAACACGACGAACCCGCAGATCGCGCCCGACCGCGTCGGCAACCCGGCGCTGAAGCCCGAGCTGGCCACCGGCATCGACATGGCGTTCGAGAAATACTTCGCCGGCGGCGGGCTGATGAGCATCGGCGGCTTCCATCGCCGCATCACGGGCTTGATGCGCAATCAGGTCACGCTGGAGACGCCGAGCTGGGCCTACTGCTCGCCGACCGGCGACTGCACGCCGCGCTGGGTCTCACGGCCGGTGAACCTGCAGCGGGCGCGCACCAGCGGGCTGGAGTTCGAAGTGAAGGGTCGGGCTGCTGAACTGCTGAGCCACTGGATGGACGCCGGGCTGGCACTGGATGTGCGTGCGTCGTTCAGCCTGTACCGCTCGCGGGTGGACGGCATTCCGAGGCCGGACAACCGGCTCGAATCGCAGCAACCCTATGCGCTGAACCTCGGTTTCGACCACGTGATGAAAACCGTGCCCTTGACCTGGGGCGCCAGCCTCTTCTACACCCCCGCTTACCGCGTGCAGCAGACGGTGGCGCAAGGGGCGGAGCAGGGCGTGGCGCGTGCGCTCGACGTGTATGCGCTGTGGACCTTCAGCCGCCAGGCCGCCCTGCGCGTCGCGGCCAACAACCTGGCGCCGCTGGATACCATCAGCCGCACGGCGCTGACCGATGAGCAGGGCTTCACCGAGAGCAGCTACAACCGCCGCCACAACCACGCCAACTTCCAGGCTTCGCTGACCCTGAAGTTCTGACCGACCAACGTTTCGACAGTCCAGCCCCATGCAAGCCCTGCAGATCCACGCCGGCGCCCGCGCGCGACAACGCCTGCGCGAGCGCGGCCTGCAGCCCGAGGATGTGCGCGTGATCGCCGGCGCGGCGGGTGGGCCCAAGGGCCTGGTGCTGAACCCGCTGGACCAACTGCTGTTCGGCCGCTGGCTGGCGGACACCACGCACACGGTGCACCTGGTCGGCGCCTCGATCGGCGCCTGGCGCATGGTCTGCGCGACGCTGGACGATCCGGCCGCCGCACTGCAGCGCCTGGCCACCGACTACATCGAGCAGCGTTACGACTCGGTGCCGGGGCGCGGCACGCTGGCCAAGCAGATGTCCGAGATCTTCGGTGCCCGACTGCGTGAGCACTTCGAAGGCCACGAGGCGCAGGCGCTGGGCCATGCGCGCTACCGGCTGCATGTGTTCACCAGCCTGGGACGCGGATTGCTAAAGCGTGAAGGACGCGTGCGCACGCCGCTGGGCTACCTGGGTGCCTTCACCACCAACCTGGTCAGCCGGCGGGCGATGGGCGGCTGGCTGCAGCGCGTGATCTTTTCCGATCAGCGCGAGCCGCTGCCCTTCCACTTGCACGACTACCGCACGCACCAAGTGCCGCTGACGCCCGACAACCTGTCGCCGGCGGTGCTGGCCAGCTGCTCGATCCCGTTCCTGCTGGCGGCCGTGCACGACATTCCCGGTGCGCCCCGCGGTGCCTACTGGGACGGCGGCATCACCGACTACCACCTGCACCTGGACTACGCGTCGATGGCCGATGGCCTGGTGCTCTACCCGCACTTCCAGCGCCACCTGGTGCCCGGCTGGCTGGACAAGGCGCTGAAGCACCGCCACCGGGCCAGCGAGCGCCTGGCCAACGTCGTGGTGCTGGCCCCCCACCCCGAGTGGGTGAAGACGCTGCCGAACGGCAAGCTGCCCGACCGCAGCGACTTCAAGGCCTACGGCACCGATGCCGAAGGCCGCATGCGCGCCTGGCGCAGCGCGCTGGCGCACAGCCGGCAACTGGCCGACGAGTTCGAACAGCTGGCCACCCAATCCTCGATCGACGCCTTGCCGCTGAGCTGACTGGCGCGGCACTGGGCGTTGTCCGGTTCACGGCAACGCATCCGATTCGGCTAGGGCTGCGTATCAGCCCCGCAGACACCCGGAGGCGACTGCCGGATGTCCCGCAACCCGATGCATGCACAACACCGGGCGGACCGAACCCCAGCTTCGAGGATGACCCCATGACCAAGTCCCCATCTCCGGCGCAGCGCCTGCTGCCCCTCACCGCCGCCGTGCTGGCCGCACTGACCGGCGCCGCGCTGGCCCCCGCGCAAGCCTCCAGCCACCGCGAGGCGCCGTTCATCACCAGCCAGCCCAAGGTGGACGGCACCGACTTCTACATGTTCTCCAGCTATGAGCCCGGCCGCACGGGCTACGTGACGCTGATCGCCAACTACCAGCCCTTGCAGGCGCCTTACGGTGGCCCGAACTACTTCCAGATGGATCCGAACGCGCTGTACGAGATCCACATCGACAACAACGGCGACGCGAAGGAAGACCTGAGCTTCCAGTTCCGCTTCAAGAACACGCTGAAGGGCATCAGCCTGCCGATTGGCGGCAAGAACGTCGCGATCCCGCTGATCCAGGCCGGCGGCGTCAGCGAGCCGAATGCCGCGACGCTGAATGTCAACGAGACCTACACGGTCGACATCGTGCGCGGTGACCGGCGCAGCGGCACCCGCACAGCCATCACCAACGCCGCCGGCGGCAGCGCCAGCTTCAACAAGCCGGTCGACAACATCGGCACCAAGACGATTCCCGACTATGCGGGCTACGCCGCCAAGCACATCTATGCGGTGAACATCCCCGGCTGCACGCAGCCGGCCAAGCTGTTCGTCGGCCAGCGCAAGGAAGCCTTCGCAGTCAATTTGGGCACGATCTTCGACCTGGTCAACGCGCCGGTGGCGGTGATCACCGATCCGGCGCTGATCAACGCGGTGCCCAACACCATCGACGATGCCAGCGTCACGACGCTGGCGCTGGAAGTGCACAAGAGCTGCCTGACCCAGGGCAGCGAGCCGGTGATCGGCGGCTGGACCACCGCCAGCCTGCGCCAGGGCCTGCTGCTGAACCCAGCGCCACCCAAGGGCCACCAGACCACCGGCGTGCCGGGTGGTGCTTGGACGCAGGTGTCGCGGCTGGGCATGCCCCTGGTCAACGAGGTGGTGATCGGCCTGCCCGACAAGGACCGCTTCAACAGCAGCAAGCCCAAGGACGACGCTCAGTTTGCAGACTATGTGACGAACCCGACCCTGCCGGCGCTGCTGGAAATTGCGCTGGCGCTGCCGGGCACGGCGCCGAAGAACATCCCGCGCACCGACCTGGTGACGGCCTTCCTCACCGGCATCAAGGGCGTGAACCAACCGGCCAACGTCGTGGGGGCAGAGATGCTGCGCCTGAACACGTCGATCACGCCAACCGCCGAGGCCACCCAGCATCGGCTGGGTGTGGCCGGCGGTGACCTGGCAGGCTTCCCGAACGGTCGCCGGCCCAAGGACGACGTGGTCGATATCTCGCTGGTCGCCGTGATGGGTGGGCTGTGCATGCTCAATGGCGACGGCAATACGCTGGCGCTGGGCGCCGACTGCAAGCCGTCCAACGTGCCGCTGGGCGCCACTTCGCTGAAGCTGCACGATGCGGTGGACCAGGCTGTGGTGCCGCTGCTGCCGGCCTTCCCGTACCTGACGACCCCGGCGCCTGGCGCCAGGTGAGGAGCACGGAGATGAAAAAGACCCTTTCCCTGAGCTTTGCACTGGCAGCCGTGGCGCTGATGAGCGGCTGCTTCGGTGGTGGTGACGACGATGCGCCGATGCCGGCCCCGCCGCCGCCCGCGCCGGCACCACCGGATCCGCTGGCGGCGGTGCCGGATTCGGCGACACAGTCGACCGACGGACTGGTGGCCTACCTGAAGACCTTGTCGACCAACAGCAGCGAGACGCGCGAGCCGATCGACCTGAACAGGGTGACCCTGCCGCAAAGCGACACCGCGGAACCCGCAGCGCTGTGAACGCGGGCTGAAGTACGCCCTTGGCCGTGCGCACAATGCGCGGGTCAAGGGCGTGATCTTGTCGAGGGAGTCCAAGATGCGACACATGGCGGTTGCGCTGCTGATCGGACTGCTGGCCTGCCGGGCCAGCGCGGTGCCGATCACGCCCACGCGCGACGACGAAGTCATCGAACGCCTGCCGGCGGTGTCGGTCCGCAACAGCAACAGCAGCGAACCAGCCCTTGCGCTGCGCGAGGCGCAGGCCTTGCTCGATGCCAGCCGCAAGGAAGGCGACCCGCGCCTGGCCGGCCGTGCGCTGGCCCGCCTGGCGCGCTGGAGCCAGGATCCGCAGGCGCCGGCCGAGGTGCTGCTGCTGCTGGCCAGCGCCGAGCAGTACCTGCACCAGTTCGACCGCGCCACGGCCCGCCTGCAGGCACTGGTGCAGCGCGACCCGCGCCAGGCCCAGGCCTGGCTGGTGCTGGCGACGATGCACCGCGTTCGGGGCCGCTACGCCGATTCCGACGCGGCTTGCCGGGCGCTGCTGAGCCTGCGGGCGCAGCCCTATGCCGATGGCTGCGTGGTCGAGAACCTGGCCCTGCGCGGCGAGCACGATGCGGCGCGGCGCCAATTGCAGGCGCTGATCGCCGCGGCGGCGGACGCTTCGATCCGCGGCTGGTTGTTGACCACGCTGGCCGAACTGGAGCAGCGCGCGGGCCGCGTGCAAGCCTCCGAGCAGGCCTGGCGCCGGGCGCTGCAGGCCGTGCCGGACAGCTACACCAGCATCGGCTATGCCGATTTCCTGCTCGACAACCAGCGCCCGCGCGAGGCCTGGCGGGTCCTGCAGCCGCAGGTGCGCACCGACCCGGTCATGTTGCGGCTGGCGATCGCGGCGCAGCGCGCCGGCATGGCGCAAGCGACGGTGCTGCAGGCCGAACTGCGCGAGCGATTTGCGTTGGCCGACCAGCGCACCGAAAGCTCGGGCCATGAACGCGAGCGCGCGATGATGGCGCTGGAGATCGAGCGGGACCCGGCCGCCGCGCTGCGCGTGGCCCGCCGCAATGTCGAACACCAGCGCGAGCCGCTGGATGTCTTGCTGCTGGCCCGCTGCGCCGCAGCGGCCAAGGACGACGGCGCGCGCAACGAGGCCAGGCAACTGGCCCGCACCATGGGGCTGCGTGATGCACGCCTGGACGCGCTGTAAGGCCTGGGCGCGCGCCGCGCTGTGCTGCGTCGCCTTGCTGTTGGCGGGTCCGGCGCAGGCGCACAAGTCCAGCGATGCCTACCTGTTCATGGCGTCGACGGCTGGCATCACGAGCCTGCGTTGGGACATCGCGTTGCGCGACCTCGACGCCGCGCTGCCCCTTGATGCGGATGGTGACCGCCAGCTCACCTGGGGCGAGCTGCGTGCAGCCTGGGAGGCGATCGATGCCTTGGCGCTGGTGGCGCTGTCAGTGCCTGGCTGTCGCTTCCAGGTGGACGGCCACGCGCTGGAGCGTCGCAACGATGGCGCCTATGCAGTGCTGCAGTTGACGGCGCCCTGCCAGATCGGCGAGCACACAGTGCTGCAGTACCGGTTGTTCGCCGACATCGACCCGACGCACCGTGGCATCCTGCGCTTCACACGGCTCGATGGCAGCGGCGCGGTGCGGCTGCTGGATCCGCAAGCTGCGCCGCCGAGTGCGGTTGCGTCCGGCGGCGCTGCCGTCGCCGCGCCACTGCCCTCGTTCCTGCGCGAGGGCATTCACCACATCGTCACCGGCTACGACCACCTGCTGTTCTTGCTGTGCCTGTTGCTGCCGGCGGTGCTACGGCGAGAACAGGGCGTGTGGCGCGCGGTCGACAGCTGGCGCGGCGCCTTGCTGCCGGTGGCCACCACCGTCACGCTGTTCACCCTGGCGCATTCGGTGACGCTGGCTCTCGCGGCGCTGGGTTGGGTCCAACTGTCTCCGTCCTTCGTCGAGCCGGCGATTGCGGTGACGATCATGTTGGCGGCGCTGGACAACATCAAGCCGCTCATCGGTCGGCGCCGGGGCTGGGTGACCTTCTTCTTCGGGCTGATCCACGGCTTCGGATTTGCCGGCGTGCTCGGTGAACTGCAACTGCCCACCGCTGCCTTCGGCTGGGCGCTGCTGCAGTTCAACCTGGGGCTGGAGCTGGGACAACTGGCGATGGTGTTTCTGGTTGTGCCGGTGCTGTTCCTGCTGCGCCGCCAGCGGCTGTACGTGCCGGGCGTGATGGTGGCCGGCTCCAGCGCGGCGGTACTGCTGGCAGGCGTGTGGCTGGTCGAGCGCACGGCCGATGTCAGCCTGCTGCCTTTCTAGAAGCCGCCTGGTCTACAATTTCGGCCTCCGATCCCGTCGCGGATCCCTTCATGAATTTCCCTAACAAGAGCGAGAAAGGCATCATGGTTATGACACCGCGGACTACGCCGTTCGCCCCTGCTGCTTAGCCGGCCGCGCTGTCACGCCTGTTCGCTTTTCCCCTTCGAACACTCCAAGCGCGGTCACCCACCGCGCTTTTTTGTTGTTCGTTTCAGAAAGACTCCCATGATCAAGATCACGTTGCCCGACGGCTCCCAACGCGAATTCGCTGAAGCCGTCACGGTCGCCGAAGTGGCGGCCTCCATCGGCGCCGGCCTGGCGAAAGCCGCACTCGGCGGTCGCGTCGGCGAGGGTGATGCAGCCAAACTGGTCGACACGAGCTACCGCATCGAGGCCGACGAGAAGCTGGCCATCGTCACGGACAAGGACCCCGCCGGGCTGGAAATGATCCGCCACTCGACGGCCCACCTGCTGGCCTATGCGGTGAAGGAGTTGTTTCCCGAGGCGCAGGTGACGATCGGCCCGGTCATCGACAACGGCTTTTATTACGACTTCGCGTACAAACGGCCGTTCACGCCGGAAGACCTGGCGGCCATCGAGGCGCGCATGGGCGAACTGGCGAAGAAGGACGAGCCCGTGGTGCGCCGCGTGCTGCCGCGGGATGAGGCGGTGGCCTACTTCAAGGGCCTGGGCGAGCATTACAAGGCCGAGATCATCGCCAGCATCCCCGCCAACGAGGATGTGTCGCTGTACCGCGAAGGCAAGTTCGAAGACCTCTGCCGCGGCCCGCACGTGCCGAGCACGGGCAAGCTCAAGCACTTCAAGCTGATGAAGGTGGCCGGTGCCTACTGGCGCGGCGACCAGGCCAACGAACAGCTGCAGCGCATCTATGGCACGGCCTGGGCCAGCAAGGACGAACTGCAGGGCTACCTGCGCATGCTGGAAGAAGCCGAGAAGCGCGATCACCGCAAGCTCGGCCGCGAACTGGACCTCTTCCACATGGAGGAAACGGCGCCGGGCATGGTGTTCTGGCACCCCAAGGGCTGGACGGTCTGGCAGCAGGTCGAGCAGTACATGCGTGCGGTCTACCGCGACAACGGCTACCAGGAAGTCAAGGGCCCGCAGGTGCTGGACAAGAGCCTGTGGGAGAAGACGGGCCACTGGGGCAACTACCGCGAGAACATGTTCACGACCGAGTCGGAGAAGCGCGAATACGCGCTGAAGCCGATGAACTGCCCCGGCCACGTGCTGATCTTCAACTCGCACATGCGCAGCTACCGCGACCTGCCGCTGCGTTACGGCGAGTTCGGCCAGTGCCACCGCAACGAGCCCAGCGGCGCGCTGCACGGCATCATGCGGGTGCGCGGTTTCACGCAGGACGATGGCCACATCTTCTGTACCGAAGACCAGATCCTCGACGAGTGCGTGGCCTACACGGCCTTGCTGCGCAAGGTCTACGCCGACTTCGGCTTCAGCGACATCATCTACAAGGTGGCGACGCGGCCGGACAACCGCGTCGGCTCCGATGCCTTCTGGGACAAGGCCGAGTTCGCGGTGATGGAAGCGCTACGCCGTTCCGGTTGCGACTTCGTCGTCTCGCCGGGCGAGGGCGCGTTCTACGGCCCGAAGATCGAGTACACGCTCAAGGACGCGCTCGGCCGGCAGTGGCAATGCGGCACGATGCAGGTGGACTACAACACGGCCGAGCGCCTGGGCGGCGAGTACGTGACGGACACCAGCGGCCGCGCGCACCCGGTGATGCTGCACCGGGCGATCGTCGGCAGCCTCGAGCGTTTCATCGGCATCCTGATCGAGCAGCATGCCGGTGCGCTACCGGCCTGGCTGGCGCCGGTGCAGGTGGTCATCATGAGCATCACCGACCACCAGGCCGACTATGTTGCTGAAGTCGCGAAAACACTTCAAAAACAAGGAGTTAGAGTTCAGACGGATTTGCGGAACGAGAAGATCACGTATAAAATCCGCGAGCATTCATTGCAAAAGGTCCCGTACATCCTTGTCGCAGGCGACAAGGAGAAGGCAAGCGGGGCCGTTGCCGTGCGCGCTCGGGGCAATCTTGACCTTGGCGTGATGCCCATCGACGACTTCTGCCGAAAGCTCGCCGAGGACATCACCCGCAAGGCATGACCGTCGCCTCGTAGCGCGCGCATTGTTTTTCGCTGGCCTATTGCTTGCCTTGGGGTCGTTAAGGGGTTTGCACCATCGCTACATTTCTCGATCGCCGGATGCCCAATGTCGAGCGCAAGCATCGGCTCAACCGCGAGATCATGGCGCCCACCGTGCGCTTGAACGGGGTCAACAACGAGCCCTTGGGCATCGTCAGCATCACGGAGGCCTTGCGGCTGTCCGGCGAGGCTGATGTCGATCTGGTTGAAATTGCGCCCACCGCCGATCCGCCGGTTTGCCGGCTGATGGACTATGGCAAGTTCAAGTACCTGGAGCAGAAGAAGGCCGCTGAGGCCAAGTCCAAGCAAAAGGTCATCGAGATCAAGGAAGTCAAGTTTCGTCCGGGCACGGACGAAGGCGACTACAACATCAAGATGCGCAATCTGCGGCGATTCATCGCCGAAGACGGCGACAAGGGCAAGGTCACGCTGCGCTTCCGGGGCCGCGAGATCACGCACCAGGACATCGGCATGCGACTGCTGGAACGCATCCGCGACGAACTGGCCGATGTGGCGATGGTCGAGCACATGCCCAAGCTCGAGGGGCGCCAGATGATCATGGTGCTGGCCCCTAAGAAGAAGCAGTGATCGGTTAGAACAGTTTGAAGTTTCCGCGCCTCGGTCTGGTCACCGGGGCGATTGGAAGAAAAGCCGCTTGCAGGCAGTACAAGTGCCGTGGCATCCGCCCTGGCCGCCTGCGAGAGGCAATCTAGAAGGAGCAGTCATGCCCAAGATGAAGACCAAGAAGAGCGCGGCCAAGCGGTTCCGCGTCCGTCCGGGTGGTACCGTCAAGCGCGGTCAGGCGTTCAAGCGCCACATCCTCACGAAGAAGTCCACCACGCGCAAGCGCCACCTGCGTGGCTCGGTCGCCGTGCACGAGACCAACATGGGCCACATGGCGCAAATGTTGCCATTCGCCGGCCTGTGATCAACTGACGGACTAGAAGGAGCTACTCATGCCTCGCGTCAAACGTGGTGTAACCGCCCGCGCTCGCCACAAGAAGATCCTGGCTCTTGCCAAGGGTTACCGCGGTCGCCGCAAGAACGTCTACCGTGTCGCCAAGCAGGCGGTGATGAAGGCCGGGCAATACGCCTACCGTGATCGCCGTACCCGCAAGCGCGTCTTCCGCCAGCTGTGGATCGCCCGTATCAACGCCGCTTCGCGCGGTCTGGGCCTGACCTACAGCAAGTTCATGGCCGGCCTGAAAAAGGCTTCGATCGACATCGATCGCAAGATGCTGGCCGAACTGGCTGTCAACGACCCGGCTGCTTTTGGCAGCATCGTCGACAAGGTGAAGGCCCAACTCGCTTGATTTTTGCCTGCTGCATGCCCTGAAAGGGCGATGCGGTCGGGCGGCAAGCTTTCAAGGCCGTCACCTTCGGGGACGGCCTTTTTCTTTTCTCTGATCACGATGAACGACCTCGATCAACTGGTGGCCAGTGCCAGCGACGCTTTCGCCGCTGCGCCGACGCCGGCCGAGCTGGAAAACGCCAAGGCACGCTATCTGGGCAAGGCCGGTCATGTGACCGAACTGCTCAAAGGCCTGGCCGCGCTGTCGGCCGAAGCCAAGAAGACCCGCGGCGCCGACATCAACCAGACCAAGCAGCGCATCGAAGCGGCGCTGCAAGCCCGTCGCCAGGCGCTGGCCGAGGCCGAACTCGAAGCGCAGTTGAAGGCGGAGGCGCTGGACGTCACGCTGCCGGGCCGCCGGCGTGGCGGCGGCGGCTTGCACCCGGTTTCGCGCACGATGGAGCGCATCGAAGCGATCTTCGGCTCGATGGGCTTCGATGTCGCCGAAGGCCCCGAGATCGAAACCGACTGGATGAGCTTCACGGCGTTGAACAACCCCGAGAACCATCCGGCGCGTTCGATGCAAGACACTTTCTACGTCGACATGAAGGACGAGGAGGGTCGCTGGCTGAACCTGCGCCCGCACACCTCGCCGATGCAGGTGCGTTATGCCCGCGCTCATGCGGCACGTTATGCCGATCTGATGGCACAGGGCGGCACGATGCCCGAGATCCGCGTCATTGCGCCGGGCCGCACCTACCGTGTCGACAGCGATGCGACGCACTCGCCGATGTTCCACCAGTGCGAAGGCCTGTGGATCGGCGAGAACGTCAGCTTCAAGGACCTGAAGGCGGTGTTCACCGACTTCTGCCGTCGCTTCTTCGAGAGCGACGACCTGCAACTGCGCTTTCGGCCGTCGTTCTTCCCATTCACCGAGCCTTCGGCCGAGATCGACATTGCGTTCTCCAGCGGGCCGCTCAAAGGCAAGTGGCTGGAGGTGGCCGGTTCCGGGCAGGTACACCCGAACGTGGTGCGCAACTTTGGGCTGGACCCTGAGCGCTACATCGGCTTTGCCTTCGGCATGGGTCCGGACCGCCTGACGATGCTGCGCTATGGCGTGAACGACCTGCGCCTATTCTTCGACGGCGATCTGCGCTTTCTGTTGCAGTTCAAGTGACCGCCACGAGTTCAAGAGACCATGCAATTCCCTGAATCCTGGTTGCGCGAGTTCTGCAACCCCCCGCTCGATACCCAGGCGCTGGCCGACCTGCTGACGATGTCCGGCATGGAGGTCGAAGAGCTGCGCCCGGTCGCGCCGCCTTTCACGGGTGTCGTCGTTGGCGAGATCGTCGAAGCCGAGCAGCACCCTAACGCCGATCGGCTGCGGGTGTGCCGTGTCGACGCGGGACGGTTTTCGAAGGACGGGCCGCTGCAGATCGTCTGCGGCGCGCCGAACGCCCGCGTCGGCATCCGTGTGCCGCTGGCCCTCGTCGGCGCCAGCCTGCCACCGGATGACAACGGCCAGGCCTTCGAGATCAAGACCGGCAAGCTGCGCGGTGTCGAGAGCTTCGGCATGCTGTGCTCGGCGCGCGAGCTGAAGCTCAGCGACGACCATGGCGGCTTGCTCGAACTCGCTGCCGATGCGCCATTGGGTGCCAGCGTGCGCGAACTGCTGAAGCTGGACGACACGCTGTTCACGCTGAAGCTCACGCCGAACCTGGGCCACTGTCTCTCGGTCTACGGCATCGCGCGCGAAGTCTCGGCGCTGACCGGCGTACCGTTGAAGGCACCCAGCTTCTCGCCGGTGGCGCCGCGCCACGACGCCAAGCTGCCGGTGCGCATCGAGGCGCCGGAACTGTGTGGCCGCTTTTCCGGCCGCATCGTGCACAACGTCAACACCCAAGCCAAGACGCCGGCCTGGATGGTCGACCGCCTGGCCCGTTGCGGCCAGCGTTCGGTGACCGCGTTGGTCGATATCTCGAACTACGTGATGTTCGAGTATGGCCGGCCCTCGCACATCTTCGATCTGGACAAGATCCATGACGGGCTGGTGGTGCGCTGGGGCCGCAGCGGCGAGACGTTGAAGCTGCTGAACGGCAACACGGTGGAGCTGGACGACCAGGTCGGCGTGATCGCCGACGCCCAGGCCGTGGAGTCGCTGGCCGGCATCATGGGCGGCGACGCCACCGCCGTGTCGCACGACACCCGGCACGTCTACGTCGAAGCGGCGTTCTGGTGGCCCGAAGCCATCGCCGGCCGTTCACGCCGCTACAACTTCTCCACTGATGCCGGGCACCGCTTCGAACGCGGTGTCGACCCGGCGCAGACGGTCGAGCACATCGAGCACATCACGCGGCTGATCATCGACATCTGCGGCGGCGAGGCCGGGCCGATGGACGACCAGCAGGTCAAGCTGCCGCAGCCCGCACCGGTGAGCATGCGCGTGGCGCGCGCCGGCAAGGTGATCGGCATGCCGGTGACGCAGGCGCAATGCGCCTCGGTGTTCACTCGCCTGGAACTGCCTTTCAGCGAAGCACCTGGCGTTCTGACGGTGACGCCGCCGAGCTGGCGCTTCGACCTGACGATCGAAGAGGATCTGATCGAAGAAGTGGTGCGCGTGATCGGCTACGACCAGCTGCCGCCATCGCCGCCGCTGGCGCCGGTGACGGCGCGCGAATTGATCGAGGCGCGTCGCAACGGCAATGCGGTGCGGCATGCACTGGCGGCGCTGGACTACCAGGAAACGATCAACTTCAGCTTTGTCGAAACACGCTGGGAAAACGAACTGGCCGGCAACGACGACCCGATCCGTGTGCTGAATCCGATCGCCGCGCCCTTGGCGGTGATGCGCTCCAGCCTGATCGGCAGCCTGGTGCAGGTGCTGCGCTACAACCTGACGCGCAAGGCCACGCGGGTGCGGGTGTTCGAGCTCGGGCGCGTGTCGCGCCGGGACCCGTCGGTCCAGGCCAGCGACAGCACGGTCGCCGGCGTGGCTCAGCCGCAGCGGGTGGGGGGGCTGGCCTATGGCCCGGCGGTGCCGACGCAATGGGGCAGCAAGGAGCGCCCGGTCGACTTCTTCGACCTGAAAGGCGATATGGAGGCCTTGCTGGCGCCGTACACACTGAACTTCGAGCCCACCAGCCACCCGGCATTGCACCCAGGGCGCAGCGCGCGCGTGCTGCTGCAGGGCCGCGACATCGGCGTGATCGGCGAACTGCACCCGCGCTGGCGCCAGGCCTATGAATTGCCGCAAGCGCCGGTGCTGTTCGAACTTGACCTGGCCGCAGTGCTCGAGCGCGATCTGCCGCGGGCCGAGCCGATTGCGCGCCATCAACCCGCCTGGCGTGATCTGGCGCTGGTGGTGCCCGAGGCGGCGACGCATGACGCGCTGATTCAGGCGCTGCGCCAGGATCCGTCCGGCTACGTGCGCAGTGCCACCTTGTTCGATGTCTACAAGCCCCAGGCAGGGGGTACCGAGATGGCGGCCGGTGAGCGCAGCATGGCGGTACGGCTGGAGTTGCTGGATCCGGAAGCCACCTGGACCGATGAACGCATCGACACCGTGCTGCAGGCCGCCGTGGCCCGTGCCGCGCAGGCCACCGGTGCCCGGCTGCGCAGCTGATCAAGACCCACTCTCACGAGACCGACGAGCGACAACACCGCATGAGCCCTGAGGATCCGACTCTCGATCGCGTGATCCTGCCGTCGCTGGAGACACCGACGCTGACCAAGGCCGAGCTGGCTGAACTGCTGTTCGAGCGGCTCGGGCTGAACAAGCGCGAGTCCAAGGACATGGTCGAAGCCTTCTTCGAACTGGTGCACCACACGCTGGTCAATGGCGACGACGTGAAGCTCTCCGGCTTCGGCAACTTCAACATCCGGCGCAAGGCGCCGCGGCCTGGCCGTAATCCGCGCACCGGCGAGGCGATACCGATCAAGGCGCGCAACGTTGTGACGTTTCATGCAAGTCACAAGCTCAAAGCGATTGTTCAGGGCGACACGCCGATCGGCGAGGAGTTCGAGTAAAGTCTAACTTTTCTCGCACACCCCGTTGATTTCAATGGAGAAACCGCTTCCCGCCATTCCGGCCAAGCGCTACTTCACGATCGGTGAGGTGAGTGACTTGTGCGGCGTGAAGCCGTACGTGCTGCGCTACTGGGAACAGGAGTTCACGCAGCTCAAGCCGATGAAGCGCCGGGGCAACCGGCGCTACTACCAGCACCACGAGGTGCTGCTGATCCGCCGCATCCGCGAATTGCTCTACGACCAGGGCTTCACGATCAGCGGTGCACGCAACCAGCTCACCGACCTGCAACTCAGCACGCGCGGGCATGATGGCCAGGTCGCGCCGGGTGATGTCGCGATGATGATCGACGAGATTGACCTGGATGCCGAGCCTGGAGTGGCTGTGCCGATGCCGCTGCCCGAGGTACTGGAGATGGAGTCTTCGCAACTGCGCGCCGAGTTGTTGTCGATTCGCGAACTGCTGCTGGTCTGAGCGCCCCAAGCGCAGGCTATAATGCGCAGCTTCGTCGGGGTGTAGCGCAGCCTGGTAGCGCACTTGCATGGGGTGCAAGGGGTCGCGAGTTCGAATCCCGCCACCCCGACCAATGTTTGAAAGAAAAGCCCGCCCGGGTCTCCTCGGCGGGCTTTTTCCTTTTCTGCGTCCGATGCTGACGCAGGCCTCAAGTTCTGAGGCGGCAGTGCCGATAAGCTGCGTATGGCACTGAACTCGATTTCCTCGATCGCGCTGGGCGGCATGACATCCGCGGTGCAGCGCCTGGGTGCCGCGGCCAGCCATGTCGCCCGCTTCGGAACCACGCAGCCAGAGGACGTCGGCGATGGCGGCCTGGCGAAGAACATGGTCGAGGAGCGTGTGGCGCTGTATGCCTTCAAGGCCAACATGCAGACCTTCAAAACCGAGCAGGAGATGCTCGGCACGCTGCTCGACATCCGCGCCTGAGCCTTCGGGCCGCGTCGAAACACAAAGGGCCAGCCCACCGGGCTGGCCCTTGCTTCGCGACGAAGCGTAGTTGCCGCGCGCTCAGTTCGACGCGGCAGAGGCCGGCATCGCAGCCGGCGCTGGTGGGGCCACCGCGGAGGCGGCTGGCGCGACCACCGCTGCGGCCGATGCGTCGTGCTTCATCGATCCACCACTGGTGGCCGCGCTGATCGGCAGCAGCGGCACGATCAGCAGCGCGACGATGTTGATGATCTTGATCAGCGGGTTGACGGCCGGGCCGGCGGTGTCCTTGTACGGATCGCCCACGGTGTCGCCGGTCACGGCCGCCTTGTGCGTCTCGCTGCCCTTGCCGCCGAAGTGGCCGTCTTCGATGTACTTCTTGGCGTTGTCCCAGGCGCCGCCGCCGGTGCACATCGAGATCGCTACGAACAGCCCGGTGACGATAGTGCCCATCAGCAGACCACCGAGAGCTGAGGCGCCCAGCGTCATGCCGACGATGATCGGCACCACGACCGGCAAAAGCGAGGGCACGATCATTTCCTTGATCGCTGCGCTGGTCAGCATGTCGACGGCCGCGCTGTAGTCCGGCTTGCGCGTGCCAGCCATGATGGCGCCGTCGGCGAACTGCTTGCGCACTTCCACCACCACCGAGCCGGCCGCACGGCCGACCGCTTCCATCGCCATCGCACCGAAGAGGTAGGGGATCAGGCCGCCGATGAACAGGCCGACGATGACCTTCGGGTCGCTCAGGTCGAAGCTGACATGGATGCCGCGGGCGGACAGCGAGTGGGTGTAGTCGGCAAACAGCACCAGTGCGGCCAGACCGGCCGAGCCGATGGCGTAGCCCTTGGTCACTGCCTTCGTGGTATTGCCGACGGCGTCCAGCGGGTCGGTGACGTCGCGCACCGACTTGGGCAACTCGGCCATCTCGGCAATGCCGCCGGCGTTGTCGGTGATCGGGCCGTAGGCGTCCAATGCGACGACGATGCCGGCCATGCTGAGCATAGACGTCGCCGCGATGGCGATGCCGTAAAGACCCGCCAGGTGGTAGGACACCAGGATCGCGATGCAGACCATGATCACCGGCCAGGCGGTCGAGCGCATCGACACGCCGAGACCGGCGATGATGTTCGTGCCGTGGCCGGTGGTTGAGGCTTCCGCGATGTGCTTCACCGGCGCGTACTGCGTGCCGGTGTAGTACTCGGTGATCCACACCAGCGCCGCCGTCAGCACCAAACCCACGGCGCAAGCGCCGAACAGCTTCATCTGCGTGCCGTCGCCCAGCGCGTCGGCCGGCATCACCTTGGTGGTGACGAAGTAGAAGGCGATCAGCGACAGCACGCCGGCGACGGCCAGGCCCTTGTACAACGCCGGCATCACGTTCTTCATGCCCGGCGAGGCCTTGACGAAGTAGCAGCCGATGATCGACGCGATGATCGAGACGCCGCCCAGCAGCAGCGGGTAGATCACCGCCTCGACCGGTGCCCGCGTGACCATCAGTGCGCCGAGCGCCATGGTGGCGATCAGCGTCACCGCATAGGTCTCGAACAGGTCGGCCGCCATGCCGGCGCAGTCGCCGACGTTGTCGCCCACGTTGTCTGCAATCACCGCCGGGTTGCGCGGGTCGTCTTCCGGAATGCCGGCTTCGACCTTGCCGACCAGGTCGGCACCGACGTCAGCGCCCTTGGTGAAGATGCCACCACCCAGCCGCGCGAAGATCGAGATCAGCGACGAGCCGAAGGCAAAGCCCAGCAGCGGCTTCAGCACGGTGGAGATGTTCTTGTCCGGCGTCAGGTTGCCGTTGCCGGTGATGAACCAGTAGAAGATGCCCACGCCCAGCAGGCCCAGGCCGACCACCAGCATGCCGGTGATGGCGCCGCCCTTGAAGGCGACATCGAGCGCCGGGCCGATGCCCTTGGTGGCGGCCTGCGCGGTGCGCACGTTGGCTTTGACCGACACGTTCATGCCGATGAAGCCGCAAGCACCCGACAACACGGCGCCGAGCACGAAGCCGACGGCGGTCTTGCCGTCAAGGAAGAAGCCGATCAGCACAGCGAGCACCACGCCAACGATCGCGATGGTCTTGTACTGCCGCGCGAGGTACGCGGCAGCCCCTTGTTGCACGGCGCCCGCGATTTCCTGCATGCGGGCATTGCCCGCATCCTGGCGCAAGATCCAGCTGCGCTGGATGAATCCGTACAGCACGGCCGCAAGGCCGCACGCCAGCGCCACATAGAGCGCCATGGTGGTCGAAATCAAGGTATCTCCTTCCTCGAACAATGCCCTGTGGGTGGTGCGCCGCCGTATTTGCCTTGCGCCGCGCAGGCCGCGGGTGGGGTCGCCCGGGCATGCTACGGGATGATGCTGCGCTGCGGCTCCGTGTTTTCCTGCGGTAACTTTCGGGGCCATGGATGTCAGGGCAGGGCAAGCGGGCTCCGTAGAATGCGGGTTTCCCCCTGAGCATCGAACTACTGCCATGAGTCTGCACAACGTGACCCCCGGCGCCAAGGCGCCCCAGGAATTCAACGTGATCATCGAGATCCCGATGAACGCGGATCCGATCAAGTACGAGGTCGATGAAGCCTCGGGCGCACTGTTCGTGGATCGCTTCATGGGCACTGCGATGCACTACCCGTGCAACTACGGCTACATCCCGCAGACGCTGGCCGATGATGGTGATCCGGTTGATGTGCTGGTGATCACGCCGGTGCCGCTGATTCCGGGCGTGGTGGTCACCTGCCGGCCGCTGGGCATGTTGAGGATGACCGACGAAGCCGGCGGCGACAACAAGCTGCTGGCGGTGCCGATCGACAAGATCCTGTCGATCTACACGCAATGGCAGAAGCCGGAAGACCTGAACCCGCTGCGGCTGAAGACGATCCAGCATTTCTTCGAGCACTACAAGGATCTTGAGCCCGGCAAGTGGGTCAAGGTGGAAGGCTGGGTCGGCACTGACGAGGCGCGCGAAGAGGTCAGCACCGGCATGGCGCGCTGGGCGGCAGAGCGCAAGGCCTGAGCGTTGCACCTGGCGGCGGGCGTCAGCACTCGCTGCCCGTGGCCTTGAACGGGCTGTGCTCATGCAGCTCATCGGCATAGGCCGCGATGCCGTGCGCTTCACGCGCTAGGAAGTCCTGCACTGCCTGCGCGAACTGCGGGTGCGCCAGCCAGTGGGCCGACTGCGTGCCGGCCGGCAGCAGGCCCCGGGCCATCTTGTGTTCGCCCTGGGCGCCGCCCTCGAAACTGCGGTAGCCGTGGGCAATGCACCACTGCAGGGGCTGGTAGTAGCAGGCTTCGAAGTGCAGGCAGGGGATGTAGTCGGTGCAGCCCCAATAGCGGCCAAAGGCTTGGCGACTGTCCGGGTCCACGGCGATCAGCGAACAACCGATGACCTCCCCAGCGCGATGCGCGGCGAACATCACCCAGTTCGTTGGCATGGCCTGCGCCATGTGGGCAAAGAACTCGCGCGTCAGGTAGGGCGAGGAGTGGTGCGCCCGGTAGGTCAGGCGATAGCAGTGGTGGAAGAAGTCCCACAGCCGCTGGTCGATGGCCGGCCCCTCGTGCACGGTGAAGTGCACACCGGCATCCAGCACCTTGCGCCGTTCCTGATGGATTTTCTTGCGCTTGTTGTGCTGCATCGCCGCGAGCAGGTCTTCGAAGCGCGTGGTGGGCGCAGAGGCATCGGCCGTCCAGTGGAACTGGATGCCCTGCCGCGCCATCCAGTGCTGGCTGCGCGCGGCGTCTGCATCGGCCTCGTCGTGAAACAGCAGATGCAGCGACGATGCTTCGACACGCCTGGCGTGGGCCTGCACTGCGGCGGCCAGGCGCACGCGCGCGGCGGCGTCGATGGCCAGCAGGCGGGACCCGGGTACCGGCGTGAACGGCACGGCGACCAGTAGCTTGGGGTAGTAGTCCAGGCCGTGGCGCTGGTAGGCATCGGCCCAGGCCCAGTCGAACACGTACTCGCCGTAGGAGTGGCTCTTCAGGTAGGCCGGCGCGGCGGCGATCAAGGTGTCGCCACGGTGCAGCGTGATGAACTGCGGCAGCCAGCCGGTCTTGGGTACCGCGCTGCCCGAACGATGCAGCGCCAGCAGGTAGTCATGCTGCATGAAGGGCGTGGGCTGCGCCTGCTGGGCCAGCAGCGCATTCCAGGCCCGGGCATCGATCTGGCCCGGGTCGTCATGGACACGGATAACATCTGCCGACACTGCCAAGCGCTCCGCGTCTTTCACCTATGTCCACTCCTTCCTCGGTCAGGATTGCCCTGGCGCAGATCAACGCGACGGTGGGCGACCTGGCCGGCAATTCGCGCCGCATTCTCGAGGCTGCGGCCAAGGCCCATGCAGCCGGGGCCTGTGTGTTGATTGCGCCGGAACTCGCGCTCACAGGGTATCCGCCCGAAGACCTCTTGCTGCGACCAGCGTTCATGCAGGCCTGTGCACAAGCGCTGACGGATCTGGCGATGCGCCTGGCGGTCTATCCGGATCTGCAAGTGCTGGTCGGTCATCCGCATCAATTTGGCGAACGCGGCGACATGCGCTCGCGCTCGGTGGTGGTGCAACAGCGCTTCAATGCCGCGTCGGTGCTGGGCGGCGGCAAGGTGCGTGCCACGTATTGCAAGCGTGATCTGCCGAACTACCAAGTGTTCGACGAACGCCGCTACTTTGCCTCAGGTCGCGATGCCGGGCATGGCGCGGTGGTGTTCGAGGCCGGCGGCCGGCGTTTTGGCGTGCTGATCTGCGAAGACGCCTGGTTCGACGAGCCGGCGCGACTGGCGCGCACGGCCGGGGCCGAGGTGCTGTGCGTGCTGAATGCATCGCCGTTTCACCTCGACAAGGCCGGTGAGCGTGAAGCGCGCATGGTCGAGCGCGTGCGCGACACCGGCTTGCCGCTGGTCTTTTCGCACCTGAGCGGTGGGCAGGATGAAGTGGTGTTCGATGGTGCATCGTTTGCGGTCGATGCCCAGGGCACGGTGGCCGTGCGCGGGCCGAGTTTCGAGGAGGCGCTGGTGCTGGTCGACCTGCAGGCCGACGGCCGCATCGGCGGTGAACTGCATCCGGTGCCGAGTTTCGAGGCGCAAGCCTGGAGCGCGCTGGTCACTGGCGTGCGGGACTATATCGACAAGAACGGCTTTCCCGGCGTGATCATTGGATTGTCGGGCGGCATTGATTCGGCGTTGGTGCTGGCCATCGCGGTCGATGCGTTGGGTGCGAACCGGGTACGTGCGGTGATGATGCCATCGCCCTACACCGCAGACATCTCCTGGCTGGACGCCCGTGACATGGCGCAGCGCCTGGGCGTGCGCTACGACGAGATGTCGATCACGCCGATGTTCGAGGCCTTCCGCACCAGTCTGGCGCATGAGTTCGATGGCTGGCCCGAGGACGCCACCGAGGAGAACATCCAGGCGCGCGTGCGCGGCACGCTGTTGATGGCGCTGTCGAACAAGTTCGGCGCGATCGTGCTGACCACCGGCAACAAGAGTGAGATGGCCACCGGTTACTGCACGCTGTACGGCGACATGGCCGGTGGTTTTGCCGTCATCAAGGACGTGGCCAAGACGCTGGTGTACCGGCTGGCCGAATGGAAGAACCAGCAACCCAGCTTGCGCGCCGACGGCAGCGTGGGCCCGGTGATCCCGGAGCGCATCATCACGCGGCCACCGTCGGCTGAACTCCGGCCCGATCAGAAGGACCAGGACAGCTTGCCGCCGTATGAGGTGCTGGACGCCATCCTGGCGCGCTACATGGAAGAGGATCAGAGCATCGCCGAGATCGTGGCGGCCGGATTTGCGCCCGCCGACGTCGAGCGCGTGACGCGGCTGATCAAGATCAACGAGTACAAGCGGCGCCAGGCGCCGATCGGCATTCGCATCACGCACCGCGCCTTCGGCAGGGACTGGCGCTATCCCATCACCTCGAAGTTCCGTGCTTAAATCCGAGACAGTCGACACGCCAGGTACGGAGGCCCCATGAAACAAATCACCGCGATCATCAAGCCGTTCAAGCTCGAAGAGGTGCGCGAGGCCCTGGCCGATGTCGGTGTCTCCGGCCTCACGGTCACGGAAGTCAAGGGCTTTGGCCGCCAGAAGGGCCACACCGAGCTCTATCGCGGTGCCGAGTACGTGGTCGACTTCCTGCCGAAGGTCAAGGTCGAGGTGGTGATCAAGGATGCGGACGTCGATCGCTGCATAGAGGCCATCGTGAAGGCCGCGAAGACCGGCAAGATCGGCGACGGCAAGATCTTCGTCACGCAGGTCGACCAGGTGGTGCGCATCCGCACCGGCGAGACTGACGAGTCCGCCGTCTGATTATTTGCGGTGGCAGGGTGAGCCGGCCGGGCCGGCTTGTGCGGGTCAAATGCGGTCCAGCGGTGGCTGCTTGGCGCCTGTCGCGCGTGCGGCATACAGCGCATCGAGCATGGCATCCACGTCGTCACCGGTAAAGAGCATGCTTGTTTGCGACTCGCTGAGAAAGCCTTCTCGCTGGGCATGCGCCAGGAAGTCGAGCAGGCGGCTGTAGTAGCCGCCGGCATCGAGCAGGCCGACAGGATGACGGTGGTAGTCGAGGTGCCGCCAGGTCCAGACCTCGAACAACTCCTCGAAGGTGCCGATGCCGCCGGGC
>NZ_DATILJ010000230.1:0-9724 GCF_035476535.1 Aquabacterium sp. | reverse complement strand
TCGAGCGCCGCGCGCACGTACTGGCGGCCGTCCTTGGCGTAACCCGGCCAGGCGATGAAGGCATCGCCGGGCCGGACCTGGCGGCTGTCGATGCACAGCGTGCCGGTGACCCATTCACCGAGCCAGCGGGCAGCGGCTTCGGGGGAGGACAGGTGGGTCAACATCAAAAGCTTTCGTGGACCGGAGGCAGCGCCTTGGCCACCACCTGCGGCTTGACGTCCAGGTCCGGCGGCACGCCCAGCATGCGCAGCGATTGCTGCACCACCTGGCTGAACACCGGTGCGGCGACATCACCGCCGTAGTAGACACCGTTGCTCGGCTCGTCGACCATCACCGCGACGATGATGCGCGGCTTGTCGATCGGCGCCAGGCCGACGAACCACGAGCGGTACTTGTTGCTGGCGTAGCCCTTGCCTTCTTGCTTGTGCGCGGTGCCGCTCTTGCCGCCCACCGAGTAGCCGATGGTCTGCGCCTTGGGCCCCGTGCCGCCGGGCGCGGCGGCCATCTGCAGCATCTTGCGGACCTCGCGCGCCGTCTGCGCCGAGATCACGCGCAGGCCGGGCGCATGCGCTTCCTGGCGCAGCATGCTGACCGGGATCACCTCGCCGTCGTTGGCGAACATCGTGTAGGCATGCGCCATCTGCAGCAGCGACGCCGACAGCCCGTAGCCATAGGCCATGGTGGCCTGCTCGATCGGCCGCCAGCTCTTGTATGGGCGCAAGCGGCCCGTGACGGCGCCGGGGAAACTGATCTGCGGCTTCTGGCCGTAGCCGACATTGCTGAACAGCTCCCACAACTCGCGCGAGGGCATCTGCATCGCCAAACGCGCGGCGCCGATGTTGCTGGACTTCTGGATCACTTCCTGCACTGTCAGCGCGCCGTGCGGGTGCGCATCCCTGATCGCCACGCCACCGACCACCAGGCTGCCGGGCGCAGTGGTGATCGGCGTGTCGACCTTCACGCGGCCGGTCTCCAGCGCCCAGGCGGCGATGAAGGGCTTCATCGTCGAGCCGGGCTCGAAGACATCGGTCAGCGCGCGGTTGCGCAACTGCGCGCCGGACAGGCGGCTGCGCTCGCCGGGGTCGTAGCTGGGGTAGTTGGCCAGCGCCAGGATTTCGCCGGTCTGCACGTCCAGCACCACCACGCTGCCGGCCTTGGCCTTGTGCTCGGCCACCGCATCGCGCACGCGCTGGTAGGCGAAGAACTGCACCTTGGAATCGATGGCCAGCTGGATGTCGCGGCCGTTGGCGGGGTCCAGGCTGGCGCCCATGTCCTCCACCACGCGGCCCAGCCGGTCCTTCACGACGCCGCGCGTGCCGTCCTTGCCCTGCAGCTCGTGCTGGAAGCCGAGTTCGATGCCTTCCTGGCCCTTGTCCTCGATGTTGGTGAAGCCGACCACATGGGCCGCCGATTCACCTTCGGGATAACGCCGTTTGTACTCGCGGGTTTCGTACAGGCCCTTGATGCCCAGCGTCTTGATCTGCGCCCAGGCCTCGCCATCGACCTGGCGGCGGATCCACGCGAAGTTGTTGCTGCCGCTGCTCATGCGGGCATCGAACTCCTTGGCATCCATGCCCAGCAGCTTCAGCAGCTTCTTGCGCTGCTCGGTGCTGGCCTCGAAGTCCTTCGGGATCGCCCAGACGCTGGGCGCCGGCACGCTGGTGGCCAGCAGCAGGCCGTTGCGGTCGAGGATGCGGCCGCGGCTGGCCGGCACGTCCAGCGTGTGCGCGTAGCGCTTCTCGCCCTGCTTCTGGAAGAACTCCGCGCCGATGATCTGCACATAGGCCGCGCGGCCCAGCAGCCCGGCAAAGCTGAAGGCCACCAGCGCGACGACGAAGCGGCTGCGCCAGTTCGGCGTCTTGGAGGCCAGCAGCGGGCTGGTGGCGTAGTTGACGGCGCGCGTGTTGCTGCGCTGGAGGATCTTCATCGCAACACTCCGGTGGGGCTGGACGCAGCCGGGTCGACCACGTACATCGTCACCGCCGGCGTCACGGTGCGCATCGCCAGCTTCTCGCGGGCGGTGCGTTCAACACGCAGGCTGGTGGCCTGGGCCTGGCGCTCCGCTTCCAGGCGCTTGTATTCACCTTCCAGCCGCGAGGCTTCGAGCTCGGTCCGGTGGATTTCGGCGAACAGGCGGCGGCTGTCGTAGGCGCTGCGGATCAGCACCAGGCTGCTGCCGATGACGGCCAGCAACAGCAGCAGGTTGATGCGGGTCATGCCGAGACCCCGGCTTCGGTGCGCTCGGCCACGCGCAGGATCGCCGAGCGGGCCCGCGGATTCGCCCTCACCTCATCGTCGGACGGCTTGGTGCGGCCCAGCGAAACCAGCCGCATCGCCTTGGGCGGCGCGAACTTCGCGCGCCGGTCCACCACCTCGCGGCTTTCGCGCGCGATGAAGGTCTTGACGATGCGGTCTTCGAGCGAGTGGAAGCTGATCACGGCGAGCCGGCCTCCGGGTGAGAGCAGGTCCAGCGTGGCGCTCAGGGCCTGCTCGAGTTCCTCGAGCTCAGCGTTGACGAAAATCCGAAGAGCTTGAAATGTGCGCGTTGCAGGGTCCTGGCCCGGTTCGCGGGTTTTGACCGCACGAGCCACGACTTCGGAAAGCTCAAGCGTGGTTCGAACGGCACTCCCGCTCGCCCGGCGAGCAACAAGCGCCTTTGCAATCTGTACAGCAAACCGTTCTTCGCCGTAGTCACGGATCACCTCTGCGATCTGGCGCTCATCGGCGCGTTCCAGGAAGGCCGCGGCGGTCTCGCCACGGGTCGTGTCCATGCGCATGTCCAGCGGCGCATCGAAGCGGAAGCTGAAACCCCGCGCGGGGTTGTCGATCTGCGGCGAGCTGATGCCCAGGTCCAGCAGCAAACCGTGGACCTTGGCGATGCCCAGTTCGGCCAGGGAATCGCGCAGCGTCGCGAAGCCGGCATGCACCACGCGCACCCGTGCATCGGTGGCCGCCAGCGCCTGAGCCACGGCAATCGCCTCGGGGTCCTTGTCGAAGACCACCAGCGTGGCGCCCGGCGCCAGTTGCGCCAGCAAGGCGCGTGAATGGCCACCGCGGCCGAAGGTGCCGTCGACATAGGTGCCGTCTGCCTGCGTCACGATCGCTTCGATCGCTTCGGTCAGGAGGACGGTGGTGTGCTGCCATTGCGTCACGGCGGACATCAGAAAACGAAGTCCTTGATGGCATCGGGCATCTCGCCGGCCATCGTCTCCGCCTCGTGGGCGGCATGCCGCGCCACGTCCCACAACTCCAGCCGCTGGCCCATGCCCAGCAGCAGCACGTCCTTGACCAGCCCGGCGGCCGCGCGCAATTCGGGCGACACGCTCAGGCGGCCGGCACCGTCGACGTCCACGTCGACCGCGCTGCCGATGAAGATGCGCCGCCAGCCGTCGGCCGACATCGGCAGCGTCATCAGCTTCTCGCGGAACTGTTCCCAGGCCGGGCGCGGAAAGACCAGCAGGCAGCCGACCGGGTGTTTGGTCAGCGTGAGTTCGCCGTTCGTGGTGGCCATCAGCAACTCGCGATGACGCGCCGGGACGTTGATGCGCCCCTTCACGTCCAGCGACAGCGCTGAAGTCCCCTGAAACAGAAATCCCACGTTTTCCCACCTTCACCCACTGGGCGACACTTTATCCCAGTAAATTCAGAGGGTCAACGCAAGTCGCTAAAAATAATCAATGAAATCAAGCACTTAGTAACGCCTTCTCAAGTGGGTGAGTGCAGGCAAAAACTGCTTCAAAAATATAGACTTAGGCGCGGCAGTGAAAGCTTTGGGTGAGAACGGTGGGTGCTCAGCAGAGCTTACTCGGGCGGCTGGGCGGGATCAAACCGGGTCGTGAACTCCCCACAAGCGTGAAGACGCTTCTGGCAACAAGCGCGAAGACGCCTCCGGCCTGAGCGCGACTCGATGTCAGGCGCGCCCGCTGGTTGGCTGCGCCCTCGTCCTACGCACAGGCGCGCCAGCGTCCGGCGTTCATCGCTTTGGCCGGGGCCTAGCCTGTGCAGTGTTCGGCTTCGCCGACAACCGCCCCACGACTCACTTGCCCAGGAGTACTGCCATGAACGTCTCGAGAATCTTCGTCGCAACCGCCGTCACGGTCTCGGTGGTCACGGCAATCGGCTGCACCTCCACCCAATCCAGCCCCGACACCGCGACGGCCCCGATGGCCTTGCCTGCCGCACCGGCAGAACCGGTCGCAGTTGTCGAGGCGATGCCGTCGCATCCGGCGCTGCAGAACGAGCGCACGCCGGAAGTCGCCGTCGTGCGCCAGGAATCGCCGGTGATCACGCCCGAGCCTGTCGCCACGCCCGCTCCGGTCAGCACGCCCGCCCCGGCCAGCACGGCCGCGACCGACATCGTCGAACTGCCCCCACGAGCCGATCGCAATTGAGATCCCAGGCATCGTGCGCACTGCTGACAGCGCCGGCGCGCTGCGCCGAAGCCTGCTCATCGGCAGCGCAGTGTTCGTGACGCTGATCCTGCCTGCCGCGGCGCCAGCGCCTTCGTGGCGTGGCGCCGCGGCTCAGTCGTCCAGGTTCTGATGGTGGTTGGCACTGCCCCGCTTCCAGTACGCCGCGGCGCGAATGGCCTGGCGGTCATGGCCCTTGTCCTGCACCAGCACGCGGCGCAGTTCGGCCATCGTGGCGGCCTCGCCGGCACACCAGGCATAGCCTTCCCCGGCGGGCAGGGCCCACGCGCGGGCTCCAGCGATCAGGCTGGCGTCGTCGTCGAACCAGTGCAGGTCCACGGTCGCGGCACTGGCCAGCGGCCGGCGATCCGGCACGGCCACCGCCAGCCAGACGGTGGCACGCGCACCGGCCGGCAGTTCTTCCAGCCGGCGCGCGATGGCGGGCATCGCGGTTTCGTCGCCGGCCAGCAGGTGCCAGTCGTAGTCCAGTGGCACGATGAACGAGCCGCGCGGGCCGCCGACCGTCAAGGTCTGGCCCGCCTGCGCCTGCAAGGCCCAGGCCGCGGCAGGGCCGTCACCATGCAGCGCGAACTCGATGTCCAGTTCACCGGCCGCATCGTCGTGGCGGCGCGGCGTGTAGTCGCGCATCGCCGGGTTGGCGTCCAGCGGGCCGAAGAACAGCTTGACGTGATCGTCGAATGAGGCGCTGACGAAGCCGGCCAGGTCTTCTCCGGCCAGCGTGATGCGGCGCATGCCGGGGCTCAGCGTCTGCACATGCTTGACCTGCAGCGTGCGGCGGCGCATTTCATGGCGCACGCGCTGCACGCGGCGGGGGGTGGTGTCGGTATTCATCCCGAGGCGTTCCGATTTGGTTGACAATATCACCCATCATGCGGGAATCAATTGACAATGTCAACCATCAGAACCGTCGCGGGGACGACGACGTGCTGGAGCTCGTGCACAGCGTGATGCACCAGTTCCGCGCGCTGCAATACCAGCGCCTGCGCGACGGGCCGCACGACATCACGCACATGGAAAGCAAGGTGCTGGGCTTCTTCGCGCAGCACCCCGGCGCCACGCAGACCGAGCTGGCCGAGCACAGCGGACGCGACAAGGCGCAGCTGGCGCGGCTGATCAAGCGCCTGCTGGAGATCGGCCTGCTCGAACGCGAGGCAGACGCCGAAGACCGTCGCCAGCTGCGCCTGCAGCTGACCGATGCCGGCCATGCCGTGCAACGCAGCCTGCACCAGCAGCGCCAGCGCCTGGCCAAAGCCGCCATCGCCGGCCTGAGCCCCGCCGAGCATGCGCAGCTGAAAGACCTGCTGCAGCGCCTGCAATCGAATCTGGGCCAGGCCTGACAAAGAAGCCGGCGCCGCAGCCGCCAAGCGGCCGGGGGCTCAGTTGCTCTGCTTGATCAGCCGTCCGGCGGCCGACTGGATCGGCCGCGCATTCATCGGGTACAGCCGCGCGAACACGTTCACCTGGTCGGGCGAGATCGCCACCGGCTGCTGCATCACCATCCACAGCACGCCTTCGCTGCACGGCGGCGTGGTCAGCGAGCCCATGTAGGTGTAGTAGCGCTTGTCCTCGGGCAGCAGACGGCCGAGGTCGATCGTCGCCTTGGCCGGCAGTTCTTCGCCTTTTTCCAGCGGCAGGTTGTTCCACACCTGCTGCACCACCGGGTGCGCGCTGCCGCGGTCCAGCAGCACCGCCACCACCGCGAGGCGGCCTTCGGCATCCTTGTGCACCAGGTGCGCCACCATGTCGAACTGGCGACCATCGATGCGCTCTTCGGACGGGCGGTGGAAATGGAACTGCACCAGGTCGTAGCGCCGGCCCTGCGCCTCGATCGAGTTGCCGCCGCCGACATTGACCTGCACCGTATGGCCGTTATCGATGACCCGGAAACCAGCCGGCCGGTAGTCGAACTGGATCGGGTCCAGGTCCACCCGCACGCCGCCGCGGATGTCGATCGGGCTTTGGCGCTGGCCGGTGCTGCACTTGGCGAATTCAGGGTTCACGCGCGCCCAGGCTTCGGGGCCGGCGGCGCCGTCGTAGCTCCAGTGCAGCGAATGACCATCGGGCCGGTGGCCGGCGGCCGCCTTCTCGGCGCGCAGGGTGGCCACCAGGTCGGCGGTGCCGGGCGCAGCGGCTGCCGCGGCCTTGCGGGGTTTCGGCGGCGCGGCCACCGCAGCCGCGGGGGCGGCATGGGCATCAGGCGCTTCGGCCTTGCTGCTGACTTGCATCACGTACGGCGTCTTCGCGTCCGGCGCCTTTGCCGCGCCCAGGCGCTGCGCCAGGCGTTCGCGCAGCACGTCCATCGGGTCGGCCGTTGGCGCCGGCGCGGCCGCACTGCCCGTCCGTGGCAGCAGCGGCGCGAGCTTGGCTTCGTCGCGCTTGACGATGGGCCTGACGATCTCGTGCCCGTCAGCGGCCAGCACCGGCTGCGCGGCGGCAAAATACAGGGCCAGGGCGGCCGTCAGGGGATGGCGCAAGACAGTCAACACGGGGCTGGGCATGGGCAGGCTCTTCCAGGCAGGGGCCGCCGGGACGCGGACCCTCTCCCCCACGCTATCGGCCGCCTGGCGCTGTTCTTGAGGGCCGCCCACCCGTCCGGGAAGGCGGCCGCAAGCCGCTGCGGAGATGTTCAGATGCCGCGCCGGCGCACCCAGGCCCAGGCCACGAGACCCACGCCCATCAAGCCCATCGACGCCAGCGACAGCGCCAGCGTCGAGTGCATCACCAGCGGTGCGATCACACCGGCCACCACGCCATTGGCCGCGCTGCCGACGCAGGCCTGCAACGACGAGGCCATGCCGCGCCGGTCCGGTGCCAGGTCCAGCACCATCAGCGTGACCACCGGCACCATCAGCGCCCAGCCGAAGGAAAACAGCGCCACCGGCGGCAGCGCCCAGGCCGGGTGCGGATCGAGCATCAGGTTCAGCAGCACGTTGACGATCGACACCACCACCATGATCGTGAAGCCGTAGCGAATCTGCCGCTTCGGCGGCATGCGCCCGGCCATGCGGCCCGAGACAAAGGCGCCGGCCATGATGCCGGCGATGGTCAGGCCGAAGAACCAGAAGAACTGCGTCGGCCCCAGCTTCAGGTGCGTGCCCAGCCATTCGGGCGCCGACAGCACGTACAGGAACATGCCGTTGAAGGGCACGCCGCTGGCGAACACCAGCGCGACGAAGCGCGCATTGCCGATCAGCTCGGCATAGCTGCGCATCAACGGCGCCGGCATGAACGACTGGCGCTGGCTGATGTGCAGGGTTTCCGGCAGCCAGCGCGCGTTGATCGCAAACAGCAACACGCCGATGCCGGTCAGCACCCAGAAGATCGAATGCCAGCCCGCATGCACGAACAGGAAGCCGCCCATCACCGGTGCGATGGCCGGCGCGGCGCCGAAGAAGATCGTCACCTGCGACATCACACGTTGCGCATCGGACGGCGGGAACATGTCGCGGATGATGGCGCGCGACACCACCACGCCAGCACCGGCAGACATGCCCTGCAGCGCGCGGAAAGCGACCAGCGCGCCGATGGATTCGGACAGCGCGCAGCCCAGCGAGGCCAACGTGAACACGGCCAGGCCGCTCAGCACCACCGGCCGGCGGCCCACCGCGTCGGACAGCGCGCCGTGGAACAGGTTCATCAGCGCGAAGCCGAACAGGTAGGCCGACAGCGTCTGCTGCATCTGCGCCGGCGTGGCGCCCAGCGAGGCCGCAATGCCGGAAAAGGCCGGCAGGTAGGTGTCGATCGCGAAGGGGCCCAGCGTGCCCAGGCAGGCCAGCAGCATGGCCAGGGCCCAGCGCGGGCGGCGCCAGAGAAGGTGGGAATCGGGATTCATCGAGCCGGCCGAGTGTAGCGGGCGCTGAATCTCGCCCCTTGCAGCGTTTCCCGATCGGCATCGACACCTAACCCGCTTTATCAACGGCCATCCGGCCGACTGCAGCGCGCGGAAGGTCGAGGTGCCGCTGCCGTCGGCGCTCAGAAAAAAAGTGTGAAGCAAGCCGATAGGCCGGATTCTGTGCGGCGCGGGCTCCTTGCGAAGCCCGCGCCGTGACCGCCATTCCTCTGGGCCGTGCATCACTGCACGGCTCGGTGCCACCTACCCGCACACTCCCCGGGCCAGATCATCGTGTGCCTATTCGGTGTTGCTGCGCGTAGAGATTGCCCGTTTCACCCGAACTGAATCGGCTCGTCTCTGTTGCTCTGATCCTCACCTCACGGTGGACAGCCGTTAGCTGCTACGCCGCCCTGTGCAGTCCGGACCTTCCTCCAGGGCCACCTTTCGGTGATCGCCCCAGCGGCGGTCTGGCTTGCTTCACGGCCGCATTGTCCCATGCCCCCTAACGACGAAATGGGGCCCCACGATGAAGTGGGGAAGTTCCCTCGCCTTGTGGACGCGTCGATTGCGCACCACTCCTACCTTGGGTACCAGCGCCGGCATGTCGCCGGTTGCAGGTTTTCGATCGCAGGAGATGCAGACCATGAACGACGAACTGAAGAAGGCCGTGAGCAAATCGCAGGCGGCGATGCAAGGGCCGTTTGCCACCGAGCGCGCGCACTACAAGGCGCTGCTGCTGGCCAACCCGAACTATTTCGGCAACCTCGACGCCAGCCCGTTTCCGCCGGTGCTGCCGCTGTCCGGCAACACCTACTACGAAGAACTCGCCTGCGTGGGCTACCAGCCGCAGCAGCAGCGGCTGGAGGCTGTTGTCTACGTCTACCAGCCCAGCGGCTACGGCAGCAGCCTGTGCGGCGCCGGCAGCACCGAGTACCTGCGCTTCTACCTGTCCTTCGACAACGGCGCCAGCTGGCAGGACCAGGGCCTGACCAGTTTCCAGGTCTGGAACATCCCGCAGGGCACCGAAGGTTCCAAACGTCTGGAGTACGCGGCCCAGCTGCCGGTGAACCCGGCCCGCAAGCTGTGCCTGCTGGGGCCGAAGCTGATCCGCATGCGCGCGATCCTGTCGTGGAACGCACCGCCACCACCGAACCAGCCGAACTGGAACCCACCCTGGGGCAACCGGCGCGACGCGACGATCCTGGTCGAGCCGCGGCGCCTGATCCACATCCCCGACATCTTCGACGCGCTGAAAGTGAAGCTGCCGAAGCAGCTGGCCCAGGTGATCGATCTCGAGCAACCGCTGGCCGCCAAGCAGGCGGTGCTGGCACCGGCCGACCTGGCCGCGCTGTACAAGGACAGCGCGGTGCCGGTGCACCGCTTCGCGTTCAAGCAGTTGCATGCCATCGCGCATGGCCCGGCGGGCTTCAGCACCGATCTGGTGGCCCAGACCCTGCCCGGA
>NZ_DATILJ010000229.1:0-48362 GCF_035476535.1 Aquabacterium sp. | reverse complement strand
GCCGACACCCTCGTCATGCTGCATGGCTGGCCGGACACCTGGCGGCTGTGGGACGCGCAGATGCCTGCGCTGCTGCCGCACTACCGCTGCGTGCGGCTCACGCTGCCCGGCTTCGGCGCCGGCGAGCCGGCGCGCGCGGTGCCGCTGGCCCGGCTGATCGATGGCCTGCGTGAGGTTGTCGAGACACTGAGCCCGGGCCGGCCGGTGATCCTGATGCTGCACGACTGGGGCTGCCTGTTCGGCTACCAGTTCGTGATGCAGCACCCGGCGCTGGTGGCCCGGCTGATCGGCGTGGACATCGGCGACGCGGCCTCGCCCCGCTTCGTGAACTTCCTCAGCAACAAGCAGAAGGCGATGATCTTCGCCTACCAGGCCTGGCTGGCCCTGGCCTGGCTGATCGGCGGCGATGCGCAGGGCGGCCTGGGCACGCGCATGACGCGCTGGATGGCGCGCCAGCTGCGCTGCCCCACCGACCCGCAGCAGATCCATGCCGGCATGAACTACCCCTACTTCATCACCTGGACCGGCAGGCATGGCTCCTACCGCGGGCTGCAGCCCTTCGAGCCGCCGTGCGCCACGCTGTATGTCTACGGCCGGCGCAAGCTGGTGCCGTTTCACACCCCCGGCTGGGTCGAACGCCTGGCGGCCCGGCCTGGCAGCCAGGTGCTGAAGATGGACACCGGGCACTGGGTTATGGTGGAGCAGCCGCAGCGCTTCAACGAGGCCGTGCTGGCCTGGCTGGGCATGCCGATTGCCACGAACCCGCAGCCCGTGGGCGCGACCTGAAGCCGGAAACCGGCGTGGAGCAACACATGACGCAAGGATTCCAAAGACCCCGGCCGCTGGCCACCGTGCTGGCCTGCAGCATGCTGATGGCGACATCGCTGTGCCGGGCCGGCCCCACCGAGGCGGCGCACTCGGCCGCCAGTGCGGTGGCACCGGTCGTCAAGAAGACCGAAGACGCCGTCAAGCACGGCGTGAAGAAGGCCGCCAGTGCCGTGGAGCACGGCGCCAAGGTGGCGGCCAGCGCCGTCAACCGCGGGGCCAAGAAGATCGGCCTGCCGACCGGGCCGGCGGCGTCCTCCACGGGCCGGGGTGAAACGATGCCGTGAGGCGCTGACCGCTCGAAGCCTTGATCCGTTGACCCCACAGGCCGGGCTGGGCCGTAGAAACCGACATCCCCTTGTCGGAGTTCGATCATGCCCACCCGCCGCCTTGCCCTGACGCTCAGCGTGTCGCTGCTGGCCGCTGCCAGCCTGCCCGGCTGCGCCGCCACCGCATCCTCGGCTGCCGCTGCGGACAGCGTCCGCACGCTCAGGCCCTACCGCAGTGAAGCCGAGCTGCAGCAGGCACTGGGCCAGTGGCGCAGCCAGGCCGAAAAGCTGCAGCTGCAGCGCCGCCGCGACAGGGCGCCGCTGGCGATGCAGGCCGCGCCGGCAGCGCCGCCGGCGCCCGCGGCGGCGGCGGCGGCCAAGAGCGCCGACAGTGCTGGCGCCGCGGCCGAATCCATCACCAATGTGCAGACGGCTGGTGTCGACGAAGGCGGCATCGTCAAGCGCGCCGGCGACTACCTGGTGATCCTGCGTCGCGGCCGGCTGTTCACCGTGCGGGTGGGCGGCGATGCGCTGCAGCCCGCGGCGACGCTGGACGCCTACGCGCCGAATGCCGACCCCGGCGGCGCCTGGTACGACGAACTGTTGATCTCCGGCAACACCGTGGTCGTGGTGGGCTACAGCTATGCACGCGGCGGCACCGAGATCGGCCTGTTCGAGCTGGGCGACGGCGGTGCGCTGGCCTACCGCGCCACGTACCACCTGCGCAGCTTCGACTACTACTCGGCGCGCAACTACGCCAGCCGGCTGATCGGCCGCAAGCTGGTGTTCTACAGCCCGACGATCCTGCAGCCCTGGGGCCCGCAGCCCGCGCAGCTGATGCCCGGTGTGCGGCGCTGGCAGGGTGCCGCGACGCCGGCCGAATTCGAACGCATCCTGCCGGCCACGCGCATCTACCGCACTGACGACGAGTTCGACGCGACGCAGCCGCTGGCCTTGCACACCGTGACCGCCTGCGACCTGGGCGCGGCCGAGATGCGTTGCGAGTCCACCGCGGTGCTGGGGCCGGCCGGGCGTGTGTTCTACGTGTCGCAAGGCTCGGTGTATGTGTGGACCAGCAGCTGGCCGCGCCGGCGCGTGGTTTTGCAGCCGGCCACGCCGCAGGCCGGCGTGCCGCAACCAGCCCAGCCGCAGCCCGGCACGGTGCCGCCGACCGTGCCACCGACCGGGCCACTGGTTGCGGCCGAGCCGGCGCCCGCGCCGCAGTCGCTGTCCGCGGTATTCCGCATTCCGCTCGATGGCACCACGCCCACGGCCTTGAAGACCGCCGGCGTGCCGATCGACCAGCTGTCCTTCCTCGAAGACGGCCGGGGCTTCCTGCACGTGCTGCTGCGAGATTCAGGCTTTGGTGAAGGCATGTGGGGCAGCGATCGCGGCGGCGGTGGCCAGATGGCCTTGCTGCGCGTGCCGCTCAGCGCCTTCGGCGATGGCCGCGGCGCCGCGCAGCGTGAGCACTACCGCGTGCTGCCCGCCGTGGCGGGCTACGGCTTGCAGAACCGCTTCATCGGCGACTGGCTGCTGTGGGGCGGCGCGAACGCTGCGTGGGCCACGCGCTATGCCGACGCCGGCAGCCCGCAGGCGCTGGCCCCCGGCCACGCGGTCGAGCGCATCGAGGCGATGGGTGCCCATGCGGTGCTCGTCGGCAATGCCGGCAAGGACCTGCTGTTCACCAGCCTGCGCCTGGGCCGCAGCGAGGTCGCGCTGGCCGGCAGCCATGTGCAGGCCGGCGCACGCCAGGGCGAGACCCGCACGCACGGCTTCTTCTTCCGCGCCACCGGGGCCGAAGAAGGCTTGCTGGGCCTGCCGGTGCTCGGTGGCCCGGGCACGCGGCGCGGCGCGGTGCTTGCCGGTGCGCAGGGCTCGGCGGCGGTGCTGTTCCTGCGCCAGCGCAACCTGGACTTCCATGCGCTCGGCGAGCTGGGCGCGCGCGCCGCCACGCAGGACGATGGCTGCAAGGCCTCTTGCGTCGACTGGTACGGCAATGCGCGGCCGATCTTCCTGGGCGAGCGCGTGTTTGCGCTGATGGGCTATGAACTGGTGGAGGGCCGGCTCGAAGGCCAGGGCAGCGCACGCGGCGCCGGCGAGCGTCTCGGCGAGCGCATCGACGAGCGCCGCCGCATCAGCTTTGCGCCTCACCTGGCCGCGCGCAATGGACGTTACTCGCCCTTCAACTGACAGCCGCTCAGGCGGCCGGCTTCGGGTACAGGATCATCTGCGTGCAGCGGAACAGCGCCAGGGTCTTGCCGGTGTCGCGGTGCGTCACCACCGCATCCCAGACCTGCGTCGTCTTGCCCTTGTGCACGGCGGTGGCCACGCACTGCACCGTGCCTTCGCGCGCCGTGCCCAGGTGGTTGGATTTCAGCTCGATGGTGGTGAAGCCGCCGGCACCCGGTGGCAGGTTCGCCGAGCATCCATAACCAGCCGAGGTGTCGGCCAGCGTCACCACGCTGCCGGCATGCAGATAGCCGTTCGGCGCCATCAAGGCCTGGCTGACCCTGAACTCCGCATGCACGGCATGCTCGGTGACAGCGGTGATGACGATGCCCAGGTGGCCGGGCAAGTGCCCTGCGCCGCGCTGGTTGAGTTGTTCCGGCGTGATCATGCTGCGTCCTGATGTCGAGTGTGCACAATGGATTCAAACACGGTGCCGGCCAGCACCCGGCACAGCACACCGATGCAGCCCAAACTCGAACCCACGACAGCCGAGAAAGCCGAGGCCGTGCTGGCCTGGCTGCAGCGTGAAGGCAGCCAGGCCGGGCGCGACAGCATGGCGCGCTTCGCCATCCCCTCGGACCATGCGGTCGGCGTCTCGGTGGGCCGCCTGCGCAAGTACGCCAAGCAGCTGAGGACGGACCATGCGTTGGCCGCCGCGTTGTGGGCCAGCGGCGTCCATGAAGCGCGTTTGCTCGCCACCTTCATCGACGACCCGGCGCAAGTGAGCGTGGCGCAGATGGATCGCTGGGTCAGCGACTTCGACAACTGGGCGATCTGCGACACCGCGTGTTTTGCGCTGTTCGACCACGTGCCGCAGGCCTGGGGCCGGCTGGTGCCATGGGCCCGTCGGCGCGACGAGTTCGGCAAACGCGCGGCCTTTGCGCTGCTGTGGTCGCTGAGCGTGCACGACAAACACGCCGGCGACCCGGCCTTCCTGGACGCGCTGCCGCTGATCGAGGCCGCCGCCACCGACGAGCGCCATTTCGTCAAGAAGGCGGTGAACATGGCGCTGCGGGCCGTGGGCAAGCGCAACGATGTGCTGCACACGGCCTGCGCGGCGCTGGCGCAGCGGCTGGCCGCTGCCGACGACGCCACCGCACGCTGGATCGGCAAGCATGCTTTGCAAGAACTGGGCGGTGCTTCGGTGACCCGGCGGCTGGCGGCCAAGCGGGGGCGCTGAACGATTGAAACCAAGGCGCCGGGCGCTGATGTTCTCCTGAATCAATTGAGCGCCAGCATGCGAAGCCTGCATCACCAGGAGCGCGCATGTTCGAACACCTCCCCGCTCAGCGCTTGGCCAGCACGCCGCGCGTCGATGTCCAGCGCCGCCAGGTGCTGGCCGCAGCGCTGTCGGTCGCCTGCTTGCCGACAGCGGCCCGCGCCGCACCGCCGGCCCAGCCCAGCCAATCTGCCAAGCCCGAGGGGCCGATGATCTCGTTTCGCGGCACCGAGTTCCTGCACCGCTGGTCCAAGGGCGGCCAGCACGAGTTCACGCCGCAGCGGGACGCTGACCTGACACGTTGGCGCGACATGATCACGCTGAACCTGCACGAATCGGCGACGCAGGGTGAGCAACTGGCCGGCATCGCCAACCAGGTGCTGGCCAACTACCAGCAGCACGGCAAGATCCTGCAGACGCGCTCGACGCCGCGCACCGCGCAGCGGCCGGCCGAGCACCTGATCGTGGCCGTGCTGGGCACGCCGCAGTTGCTGGAAGCTGCCTTTGCGCGCTGCCTGCTGCACGAGGGCGTGGGGCTGGTCGCCGTGGTGTCGCACCGGGTGTACGGCCAGGCCGTAGGCCCCGAGATGAGTGCCTGGCTCGGTGCCAACGGGCCGCAGGTGGAACAGGCGCTGATGGCCTGGGCCGCGTTGCCCGGCGTGGCCAGCCTGAAGCGCTTGCGGGGTGGTGCATAGGCGCGTAGGCGCAGCGCGCCCGCGCCGCGGGCCGCTCAGCGCTGCTCGTCGCGGCGCCTGAACCCCGCCGTTCGGTAGCGGCTGGGGTTGGCACCTGCCACTTTGCGCATCAGGCGCCGCAGTGCCGTGGCGTCGCCATAGCCCACCTGCTGGGCCACACGCTCGATGCTCATGCGGCTGGACTCGATCAGCATGCGCGCGCGGTTCAGCCGCACGCTCTGCACCAGCGCCATCGTGCTCCTGCCGGTGGCCTCGCGCACGTGGCGCGACAGCGTTCGGCTGGACATCGCGAATTCGTCCGCCAGCGCCTGCACGCTGGGCGGCTGCGGCAGCGCGGCTTCGATGCGCGCCACCAGCCGGGCGATCAGCGCGTTGCCATTGGACAGCATCGCCGGCACGACGAAGTGCGCCTGGGCCTGCCGCCCGTCGATCAGCAGCACGCGCCCGACCGCGTCGGCCAGCGTCACGCCGAAGCGGTCGCGCAGCAGATGCAGCATCAGGTCGGTCTGCGCGAAGGCGGCGCCGGCCGTGCTGACCGGGCCGTCGGCGCAGACCATGCGGTCGGCATCGACGACGCAGCGCGGCTCCAGCCGCCGCAGCTCCGCCGCCAGCCACCAGGACGTGGTGACGCGCCGTCCGGCCAGCAAGCCCGCGGCCTGCAGCAGGAACACGGCGGAGCACGAGGCCGCGACCCGGCCGCCGGCGGCCGCATGCGCCGCGACAGCCTGGATCGCCCGCTGCGCATCGGCGCTAGCGAATCGAGCGGCGATCGCCTGGCCCTGGTCCAGACCCAGCCCCGGCACGATCCAGGTCGATGCATCGGCACGATGGCGCTTCGGCAAGACGCCGGCGTCAACCCGCAGGCCGCTGCTCAGGGGCACCGAGGTGTCGGCGGCCGACAGCACGCGCCAGCTCGGCCGCGCCAGCTTCAGGCGCGGCGCCAGCACCGACGCGGCCTGCAGCACATCCAGCGTGCTCGCCACGCTGCTCGCGTAGGCCCCGGGCAGCACCAGGATCGAAAAATCCGTCATTGACCGAAAACGCCCTAAAGCTGTCTAAAGCGACACTCGCAGTCTAGCGGCACTGTGCGTCCAATGCAGGCTGTGGCCGACGAGCCTGGACGACACCCGAGGGAACGCGATGACACGACGCAGCATGAGAGAGGACGATGCCCTCGAGGACTTCCACCCGCGCGAGATCACGCTCGACGGCGTGAGCAAGCGCGTGCACGTGGCGGGCAGCGGGCCGGCCGTGATCGTGATGAGCGAGATGCCGGGCATCAGCCCGCAGGTCGCGCGCTTCAGCCGCTGGGTGCGTGATGCCGGCTTCAGCGTCTACATGCCCTCGCTGTTCGGCCGCGATGGTGCGGTGCCGGGCGCGGAGGAGGGCGCCGCGGTGTTCAAGCGCGCCTGTGTCAGTGCCGAGTTTCGTGCTTTCGCGGGCCAGGGGGCTGCGGGCGCTTCGAGCCCGGTGACGGTGTGGCTGCGGGCCTTGGCCCGGCTGGCGCATCAGGAGTGCGGTGGTCCCGGCGTCGGCGCCATCGGCATGTGCTGGACCGGCAACTTCGCGCTGTCGATGATGCTGGAGCCGGCGATGCTGGCGCCGGTGCTGGCCCAGCCTTCGCTGCCGCTGGACGATCCGGGTGGTCTGGAGATCTCGCCCGACGACATCCGGGCCGTGCGCCGGCGGCTGGAGCAGGAGGACCTGACGGTGCTGGCGCTGCGCTTCGAAGGCGACAGGATCTGCCGGGCGCAGCGCTTTGCGGCGTATGCCGAAGCCCTGGGTCCACGCTTCGTCGCGCGGGTGCTGCCGGACACGGCTGCGAATGCCGATGTGCCGCCGTTCTTCGCGCAGCATGTGCCTTACCCGCACAGTGTGGTGACGGCGCACCTGATCGATGAGGCGGGGCAGCCGACGGTCGCGGCACGGGACGAGGTTCTGGCGTTCTTTGGGCGGCGGCTTGCCGGGTAAGGATCCCTTCACGCAGACCCTCAATCCACAACGTAGTGGAACACCTTCGAAATGATCTGCCACCGCCCATCCAACAGCACAAGCGTCAACAGATCCGTGAACCGCTTCGGCGCAATCGAGCATTCAACAACGGCCAGCGCAGTGACAGGGCCGACAAACTCGATGCGCAAGATCCGGTCAGCCCGCGGCTCGCCCTTGCTGGCCGGTGAGGGCCGCTGATCCACCCGCGTGAAGTACGCGTCCATGCCCAGCGACAACAAGCTGCCATCGGAAGCGCAAGCGTACAAAGCCGCCGCGTGAAACACCCGCCGCAAACGCTGCGTGTCGCTGTGATGCAGGCCATCGAAGTACAGCTGCAGCACCTCGGCCACGGCATTGAAAGTCTCGGTCATGCGTGCATCGTATCGGGCGGCCGTCGCTGTTTCGTGCGCCGCCGCCGCATGCCCTTGCGCGGCCGAGTGTTGATTTCCCGGTGCGGCATCTGGCTTAGAGTCCGCGTCTTCGACGCTCACGACAACGGCCCAGACGATGCCTTCCTTCATGTCACGCCTGGCGGCCAGGCTGCTGCTGGCGTTCAGCTGCCTGGCGGCGGCCGGTTGCGCCACCGGCGGCGCCTGCGACCCGCGGCTCTCCGCTTCACCGCAGCTGGGTGCTGATTGCCGTTTTCAGAACCTCCCGAACCCGCAGGCCTTGCCGGCGCAGGGCAGCTGGACGATCTGGAGCCGCTTCCTGTTCGCCGACAAGCAGGGCACCGTGCCGGTCGATGCGATTCCGGTGCGCCGGCTCGACCGCGCGGCGCTCGACGCGCTGGACCCCGCGGCCAACCATGTGGTGCGGCTTGGCCATTCGTCGCACCTGCTGAAGCTGCGCGGCCGCTACTGGCTGATCGATCCGGTGTTCAGCGAGCGCGCGTCGCCGGTGCAATGGGCGGGGCCCAAGCGCTTCCACCCGACGCCGCTGGCGCTGCAGGACCTGCCGGCGATCGACGGCCTGATCCTGTCGCACGACCACTACGACCACCTCGACACCGCCACCATCGAAACCCTGCGTGAACGTGTGCAGCGCTACTTCGTGCCGCTGGGCGTGGCGGCGCGGCTGCGCGAGATGGGCGTGCCGGCCGATCGCATCGAGGAGTTCGACTGGTGGCAGCAGGCGCGCCATGGCGAGATCGAACTCACCGCCACGCCGGCCCAGCATTTCTCCGGTCGCACGCTGTGGGACCGCAACCGCACGCTGTGGGCCTCGTGGGTTATCCGCAGCGGCGGCGAGCGCATCTTCTACAGCGGCGATTCGGGTTACTTCGGCGGCTTTGCGCAGATCGGCGAGCGTTTCGGCGGCTTCGACATCGCGCTGATGGAAAACGGCGCCTACGACAGCTACTGGCCCAGCGTGCACATGTCGCCCGAAGAGACCGTGAAGGCCTTCCGCGACCTGCGCGCGAAGCTGCTGTACCTGGTGCACAACAGCACCTTCGACCTGGCCTTCCACACCTGGCAGGACCCGCTGAACCGCGTGGCCGCGCTGGCCGAGCAGCAGGGCCTGCCGCTGGCCACGCCCGAGATCGGCGAGGTGCTGACGCTGGGCCGACCGCGGCAGAACACGCTGTGGTGGAAGGGCTTGCGTTGAGTGAATTGATCCCGTTCCGTAGTCTTCCGTGATGCAGGAGAACGACCCGGCGCCGCCTGGGATTCCCTTGGCCGGATTCATGACGCTGAATGTGCTCGTGGGCTCGTCGCACGGCATTTCGCGCGTGGCGCTGCCGCTGTTCGCGGCCTCGCTGCACGCGCAGTCGTGGCAGATCGGGCTGGTCGGCGGGCTGCAGTTCGGCGGGCTGCTGCTGCTGTCCATGCCCACCGGCGCGCTGATCGATCGGCACGGCAGCCTGCTGCTGTTCCGCATCGGCGTGCTGGCGGCGGCGCTGATCTTTGCCTTCGGGCTCACCGCGGCCAGCGCGCCGTGGCAGCTGATCCTGTGCGTGACCGGGCTGGCGCTGGTCATCCCGCTGCGGCTGGTGACCACCAACACCGAGTTCCTGCACCTGCTGCCGTCGCTGCATCCAGCCAAGGCCGGCTGGAACCGCGCGGCCAATACGCTGGGCATGTACTTCATCGGGCCCAGCCTGGGCGCGCTGCTGATCGCCGCGCTGGGCTACCCGTCGACCTTCGTGATGCTGGCCGTGGCCTATCTCGGCATGTTCGTGATCGGCAGCCGCGTGCTGGCCAAGGCGCCGCCGGGCCGCGGCAGCGAGGCCACGCCGCTGGTGCAGCGCGTGCGGCGGCAGATGCAGACGGTGATCGCGCGGCCGATGCTGCGCCGCACGATGCTGATCGACATGATCGGCCAGATGGCGCTGGCCTATTTCTCGGTGTTCATCGTGCTGCTGGCCATGCGCCACTTCGGCCTGGGGCTGCAGGTGGCCGCCGGGCTGGTCACGCTGCAGGGCGCGCTGTTCGTCGCCACGCTGTTCATCGGCGGCGCGCTCACAGTGCGCTGGCACGACGATCGGCGCTACCTCGTGGCCATCACGCTGCTGTTGGGCCAGGCGCTGTTGCTGGCCTTTGCACGCTCGCCCGCCTGGTTGTGGGGCGGCGCGGCCTTGCTGGGCGTGGGCCTGGGGCTGCAGCAGCTGAGCAGCGTCACGCGTTACGGTCAGCTGATGAAGGAGCTGGGCCGGGGCCATGGCGGTGGCCTGTCGTCGATGGCCGGGCCGGCCGGCGGCTTGAGTGGTTCGGTGCTCGGCGGGCTGCTGAGCCAGCAATGGGGTCTGCCCGCCGGTTTTCGTGTGCTGGTGGGCTTGTACCTGCTGCTGGGGTGGCTGCAGTGGCGGCAGGTGCGGGCGGTAGCACGGGCCGCGGCGCAGGCCGGCGAGGCGGAGCCGCCGCGGCACGACGGGTAGCCGCACGGCGGCGCTGCGCGCAGCGGCCGCCAGCGCACGGCCCGGTGCGCTACAGCATCTCCTCGGCGATCAGCAGCGACAGCAGGCTCAGTTTCAGCCGCGTGACCCAGCCGCTGCCGGGTTCCTGCGCCAGCACCTGCTGCCGGCCGCCCTCGCTGGCCAGCCATTCGATGCGCTCGCCGCCATCGACCAGCCGCAGCTGGTAGCTGCCGGCGGCCGTGCCGGGATGCATCAGCCGCGCGATGTCGGCGGCCAGTGCGGGGCTGTCGATGACCAGGCCCATCTCGGTGTTCAGCCGTGCCGAGCGGCCGTCCATGTTCACCGAGCCAATGGCCACGAATCGCCGGTCCACCACCGCCACCTTGGCATGCAGCCGCGCTGCCGACGAACCGAAGGGGCCCAGCGAGTTGCTGCGCGCGGCCAACTGCGGGCTCAGCTCGTGGATGTCGACACCGAGCTTGAGCATCGCCGGACGGTAGCGCGCATAACCCCAGTGCACCAGCGGCTCGTCGGTGGCGGCGATCGAGTTCGTCACCAGGCGGACCTGGATGCCATGGTCGGCGGCCTGCTGCAGCAGCGCAATGCCGCGCGCACCGGGCACGAAGTAGGGCGAGGTGATCACCACCTCCGAACGCGCCGAGCGCATCAGCGACAGCAGGCTGTCCATCGCACCGGCACCGGGCCGTGCCTCGGGCGTCACCGGCGCCGGCGGCAAGGCGGGCGCTTGCGCGGCCTTGTCCGGCGCGTCGGCGACGACCCGCACGGCCGCGAAGTGCTGGTCCAGCTGGCCCGCTGCGAGCTGGGTCGACACGCTGCTGCGGCCCAGCACGTCGCGCGGCGACACATGGATGCCGGCGGCTGCCGTGTCGACCTGGCGCTCGAACGCCTCGCGCAGGGCATCCGGATCCTGCGGGCCGTCGGCCAGCGCCTGCACCGGCCAGGCGCGCGGGTGGTTCCAGTAGCGGTCGAAGACAGCGGCCAGCTCGGCCACCACCGGGCCGCTGGCCAGCACGTCCAGGTCGATGAAGTTGGCCGAGGCGCCGCGCATGAAGTATTCGTCGCCGATGTTGCGGCCGCCGGCGAGCGCGAAGGCACCGTCGGCGATCAGCAGCTTGTTGTGCATGCGCTGGTTGATGCGCTCGAATTCATGCAACGACAGCAGCAGCCGCGTGGCGAAGCCGCCGCCGCGCACCGGCAGCGGGTTGTACAGGCGCAGCTCGACATTCGGGTGCGCGGCCAGGCCGGCGAGCAGCGCTTGTTCGCCGGCGGTGTAGAGGTCGTCGACCAGCAGCCGCACGCGCACGCCGCGTGCGGCGGCGTCGCGCAGCGCGCGCAGGAACTGCAGGCCCGAGTCGTCGGCGCTGATCAGGTAGTACTGCGCATCCAGGCTGCGCTCGGCGCGCTGCACCAGCGCCAGCCGGGCGTCCAGCGCGTGGTCGCCGTTGGGCAGCAGGCGAAAGCCCGACAGCGCGGGCTGGCCTGTCGGGTCAGGCCGGGGCGCGGTGTTGTGCCGGGCGATGCGGGCGAGCGTGCTGTCGCCGGCCTCGATGGCCTGCGACAGCGGGCGATGGGCACCGGCCGGCAGGCTGGCGCAGCCGCCGAGCGCCGTCACCAGCCACAGCAGCACGATGACAGCCAAGGCCGGCAAGCGGGAGCGGGAGCGGGGGTGGGGCGTGTGCATGGTGCAGCTCGGGTGGGTGAGCTGCACTGTCGGCCCTGCCGGGGCGTGCCGCAGCCGGGCTGCGACGAAACGCCGCTGGGCGGCGTGAAGCGGCGATGCCGGGGCCTGTGCCGGCCTCGGCTTCAGCGGCGGGGCTGGCGCTCAGCCGCCGGCCTGGTCCCTCGGCCCACAGGCTGGCCCATCCTCAGCCTGCGGGCTTGCCCATCAGCGCCAGCTGCATCGCCGTTTCACGCTGCAGCGCCTGCTCGAACGCGGGCAAGCCGATCTCGTTGAGTACCTGCTTGAAGCGTCCGGCGATGCCGGCCGGCAAGGCGGCCAGGCGGGCGGCCGCCTGCTGCGCCTGCACGTCGAGCTGTTCATCGTCGACGAGCGCCCACACCAGCCCCCAGGCCTGGGCCTGCTCGGCAGTGAACGCATCACCCAGCAGCATCAGTGCCTTGGCCCGTGCCAGGCCGGCCAGCGCCGGCAAGGTGGCAGTGATGCCGCCGGTGACGAACACGCCCAGCGAGGCTTCGGGCAGCTTGAAGCGGGCCCCGCGCGCGGCGATCACGATGTCAGCATCGAGCATCCACTCCAGCCCCGCGCCGACGACCCAACCCTGCACGGCGGCCAGCACCGGCTTGCTGCAGTGCACGATGGCCTGGGCCACGGCCTGCACGCCGGTGAGGTCGTCGTCGGTCGGCGCTTCGCTGACATCGCGGCCGGCGCAGAACGCACGGCCGTTGCCGCGGATCAGCACCGCACGCACGTCGGCCGTCGCGTCGGCGGCCTGCAACTCGGCCAGCAGCGCGCTGGCCAGCGCGCCGTTGATGGCGTTGAGCTTGGCCGGGCGGTTCAGGCTCAGCGTCAGCACACCGGCCTGAAGCTCGCGCAGCAGCACCGGCTCGGTCATCACGTCGGAGCCCGGTATCGGCACAGCGCGCCGGCAGGCTTCATGGGCCGAGCACGACCTTGCGGCCGTTCAGCGGCTGCACCGGCCGCGCATTCATCGCGTAGAGCTTCTTGAAGCTGGCCAGCTGTGCGGCGGAGACTTCCACCGGCGTCTTCAACACTTGCCAGCGCACTTCTTCGCTGCAAGGCGGCGTGGTCAGCGAGCCCATGAAGGCGTAGTAGCTGCGGTCTGCCGGCAGCAGGTCGGCCGCATTGAGGGAGCCATCCAGCTTCAGTGTTTCACCGCTCTTGGCCGGCAGGTGGGCGAACACCGGCTTCAGCGTGGTGTTCTCGTGGCCGAGCTTGAACAGCACCGCCACCACGGCCAGCTGGCCTTGTGCGCTCTTGTGCACCAGGTGCGCCACCAGCGGGTAGGGCTTGCCGTCGAACATCTCTTCGCTCGGCGTGTGGAAGTGGAACTGCAGCAGCTTGTACTCGGTGCCGTCGATGGTGACCGCGCCGCCTGCCGGCAGGTTCACCTGGATGGTGTGGCCGTTGTTGACCACATCGCCGGCACCGCCCGCGTAGGCAAAGCCCAGCGGCTTGGCGTCCGCCGACTTCTCGACCTTCTTGGTCTCGAGGTTGATCGGCGATTGCAGCTTGCCCAGCTTGCAGGTCTTGAAACCGGCGTCCAGCTCGGCCCATTTGGCGGGCTTGCCGTGGCCTTGGTAGCCCCAATGGGCCTGGCCCTCGGCGAAGACCGCGGGCGCGGCGCCCAGCGCGGCAAGGCCGCACGCCGCGGCAACGATCAGGTTCACTCTCATGGAATGGCTTTCTTGACGGGCAGCAAGGCCCGGGTGGTGGGAACCGCATCGTAGTGCCTGCGGCGCGGCGTGGCGCTCCGGGCGGGGTGCTGGTGCAATACTTGCTGCGGATCCGGTGGGCATGCAGCCGAGGCAAGAGGAGGTCCTGAAGTGGCAAAGATTCCGCCGGGCGTCGGCCCGCGCTTTCCGCAGGTGGTGGTGCTGTTCGGCGTCACCGGCGACCTGGCCCGCCGCAAGCTGCTGCCGGGGCTCTACCACCTCAGCAGCACCGGCTTCATCCCGGGCTGCCGCATCATCGGCGTGTCGCTGGACGACATCGATGTCGCCGACTTCCGCCAGATCGCCCGCGCGGCGCTGGACGAGTCGTCGATCCGCAAGCTCACTGAGCCGCACTGGCAGGCCTTTGCGCAAAGCCTGGACTATGTGCCGCTGGCCGCCGGTGCCGCGGCGCTGAAGGCCGCGGTGGACCGGGCCGAGCTGAGCTTGGGCGCCGAGTGCCGCCGGCTGCATTACCTCAGCGTGCCGCCCAGCGCAGCCTTGCCGGCGGTACGCATGTTGGGTGAGGCGCAGCTGGTCGAACGCTCGCGCATCGTGATGGAAAAACCCTTCGGCACCGACCTGGCGAGCGCGGTGCAGCTGAACGGCAAGCTGCACGAGGTGTTTGCCGAAGACCAGATCTTTCGCATCGACCATTTCCTCGGCAAGGAGCCGGCGCAGAACATCCTGGCCTTCCGTTTTGCCAACGGCCTGTTCGAGCCGATCTGGAACCGCAATTTCATCGACCATGTGCAGATCGACGTGCCCGAGACGCTGGGCCTGGGCAAGCGCGCCGGCTTCTACGAGCAGACCGGTGCCTACCGCGACATGGTGGTGACGCATCTGTTCCAGATCCTCGCGTTCATGGCGATGGAACCGCCCACCGCGCTGGAGCCGGCGCCGATCAGCGAAGAGAAGAACAAGGTCTTCCGCAGCATGCTGCCGATTCAACCGGGCGACGTGGTGCGCGGCCAGTACGCCGGCTACCGCAGCGAGGAGGGCGTGGACCCGGAGTCCGACGCCGAGACGCTGATTGCGCTGAAGTGCTTCATCGACAACTGGCGCTGGGCCGGCGTGCCCTTCTTCCTGCGCACCGGCAAGCGCATGGCCGAGGGCCAGCGCATCATCTCGATCGCCTTTCGCGAGCCGCCCAAGAGCATGTTCCCGCCCGGCTCGGGCGTCGGCGCGCAGGGGCCGGACCATTTGACCTTCGACCTGGCCGATGCCTCGAAGATGTCGCTCAGCTTCTACGGCAAGCGCCCCGGCCCCGGCATGCGCCTGGACAAGCTGAGCCTGCAGTTCGCGATGCACGACACCGGCATGGCCGGCGAGGTGCTGGAAGCCTATGAGCGCCTGATCCTCGATGCGATGCGCGGCGACCGCACGCTGTTCACCACCGCCGAGGGCATCGAGCGGCTGTGGCAGGTGTCCACCCACTTGCTCGAAGCACCGCCGCCGGTGCGGCTGTATCCCGTTGGCTCGTGGGGGCCGAAGTCCATCCACCAGCTGATTGCGCCGCACGCCTGGCGGCTGCCGTTCGAACGTGCGTGGCGCGATCCCAATCGCGCGGGGAGTTGAGCGCGCCGACAATGCGGCGATGGACAATCCGCTGCTTGCATTGACCCGTGAATTCCCGCGGCCGGGCCGGCTGGAGACCATCGTGCTGCGGCCGGGTCGGGACATGCCGGCAGCCCATGTTCAAAGCGCACGGGCCATTGCCGGCCGTGGCCTGGAAGGCGATCGCAGCGCGGCCGGCGCGCACGAGGGCAAGCGCCAGGTCACGCTGATCCAGGCCGAGCACCTGCCGCTGATCGCCGCCTGGTCCGGCCGGGCCGACATCGACGCGCTGCTGCTGCGCCGCAACCTGGTGGTCAGCGCGCTGAACCTGGTGGCCGCGCGATCGCCGTTTGCGCAGCAGCCGCTGCGGTTGCGCATTGGCGAAACAGTGGTGCTGGAGCTCACCGGCCCCTGCGACCCCTGCTCGAAGATGGCCGCGGTGCTCGGCGAGGGCGGCTACAACGCGATGCGCGGCCATGGCGGCATGACCGCGCGGGTGCTGCAAGGCGGCCTGCTGCAGCGCGGCGATCCGGTGACCGTGGACAGCAGGCCGGTGGCGGGCGGCGGCCCTGCGGTGCAGACCTGGCAGGTGCGTGCGCAGGGCCGCGTGCAAGGCGTCAGCTACCGCCAGTCCTGCATCATGCAGGCGCAGGCCCTGGGCCTCACCGGCTGGGTGCGCAACCGGCGGGACGGCACGGTCGAGGCCCTGCTGCAAGGTCCCGAGGACCGACTCCAGGCCATGGCCCACTGGCTGCGCCACAGCGTACCCGGCGCGCGCGTCGACCGGCTCGACATCGATGTGCTCACGCAGCCGTCACCGGCCTTCGCGCATTTCGAGCGCCGGCCGACGGCATGAGCATCGACGGGAGGGCTGAGACGCGCCAAGCTCAGTGCAGCTTGATCGCGCCCTCGGCCACATAGCGCCTGAAGTCGGCGATCGGGATCGCTGCGGCGCCGCGCGCAGGACCATCGGCCCAGCTCAGCGTGGCATCGGCCTGCGTGGTGTCCACTTCGACGGGTCCCGGGCGGATGAGGATGTTCGGGCCGTCCCCTTCCCGAAACTCGACCTTGCCGACGATCTGTGCGGATTGAGACATGCTGTTTCCTTGGCGGGCCATGGTGATGCCTTCATCGTCGGCCGGCCTGGCGCAGCGGGGCAGAAGACGAGCACACCTTGTCGTGTAGCCGATGTCCTACAAGCCGGTCTTTCCCGGGTGCTGCGAGACACGGCATTCCCGCACACTCGATCGCATGCGCACATTCATGCTTTGCTCCTTGCTGGCCGCGGTGTTGATCGCACCGGCCCAGGCCCGCGTCACCCGCATCGTGATCGACGAGGTGCAGCCGCTGCCCGCGGCAGCCGGCGCGGGGGCCATCGCCTACGAGCAGATCGCCGGTCGCGCTTTCGGTGAGCTGGACCCCGGCCTGGCCGGCAACGCGATCATCCAGGACATCGCGCTGGCCAAGGACGCCGACGGCAAAGTGCGCTATGTCGCGAGCTTCCTGCTGCTGAAGCCGATGGATGCGGCGCAGGCCAGCGGGCTGCTGTGGCACGACGTGCCGAACCGCGGCCGCAATTTTCCGATGGCCGCTGCCGAACGCCTGGCCGGCGATGTGCTGCTGGCCAGCGCCTGGCAGGGCGACAACAGCGGCGGCACGGCTGTGCGGCCGACGGCTTCGGTGGCCGGCATGCACTTCCTGAAGCTGCCGGTGGCGCGTGGCGAAGGGGGCGCCGCGATCACCGGCGCGGTCTTCGGCCGCATCGTCAACCGCAGCGGCCCGAACTCGCAGCCCTTGCTGGTGCAAAGCAACCCCGTGCCCTATCGCCCAGTGAGCCTGGACACCCAGGCTGCACGCCTGGTCTCGCGCGGCGGCGAAACCCAGGCCGGCGAGGTCCTCGACGAGCAGCAGATCCCCGCCGACCAGTGGGCCTGGGCGCGCTGCGACGCGGCCAACCCGTTCCCCGGCGTGCCGGATGCCACGCAGGTCTGCCTGAAGGCGGGCTTCGATGCGCGGCGCCTCTACCAAGTGGTCTACACGGCAGCCGACCCCTATGTGCTGGGCATCGGCTTCGCGGCCTGGCGCGATGTGGCCAGCTTCTTCAAGACCGCGCGGGCCGATGACGCCGGCACGCCGAACCCGGTGGCCGGCCGCATCACCCACAGCATCGGCCGCGGCATTTCGCAGTCAGGCAACTTCCTGCGCGGCTGGCTGCACCTGGGCTTCAACCGCGGTGAAACCGGCGGACCGGTGCATGACGGCCTGTGGCCCATCATCGCCGGGCGGCGCATTGCGCTGAACTTCCGCTGGGCACAGCCCGACGGCGTGCTGGAGCTGTACCAGGCCGGCAGCGAAGGGCCGCAGTGGTGGTCTCCTGCCTCCGACGCGCTGCGTGGTCTGCCGTCGGCCGGCATCCTGGGCCGCTGCGAGGCCAGCCGAAGCTGCCCGAAGATCATCGAGCACTTCGGTTCGGCCGAGGTCTGGGCGCTGAAGCTGACGCCCGAATGGGTTGGCACCGATGGCAAGTCCGACCTGCCGCTGCCCGACAGTGTGCGGCGCTACTACATCGCCAGCTCCAACCATGGCGGCGGCGTTGGCGGCTTCGACAGCAGCCTGCCCGGCGTCGGCCTGCCGAGCACTGGCCCGGCCTGCCCCGGCAACAACTTCGGCACCGGCGTGCTGCCCGCCAACCCGGTGCCGCACACCGAAACGGTCAATGCGCTGCGCCACCACTTCCGGCAGTGGGTGATGAAGGGCGTGGCGCCACCGCCCAGCGTGTACCCGACGCTGGCCGCGCGGGCGGGCGAGCCCACCGGCAGCCTGGGCCCGGCCCACAAGGCCGGCATCGGTTTCCCGACACTGCCCGGCCTGCGTGCCACGGTGCCCGAGCCCGACTTCATCATGCCGGTCCACGATTACGACTGGGGCCCGCAGTTCAATGCGCTCGACGGCTCGGGCGTGCCGACGCTGGCACCGCCGCGCATCAAGCAGGTACTGCCGATGTTCGCGCCCCGCGTCGATGCCGATGGCAACGAACGGGGTGGCGTGCCGGTGGTGCTGCTGGATGCGCCGCTGGGCACCTACCTCGGCTGGAACATCACCGCCGGCGGCAGCCGGCCCTTCCACCAGGGCCAGATCTGCAACTACGTCGGCGGCATGCTGCCGTTTGCCCGCACCGAAGCCGAACGCGAGGCCAACAAGGACCCGCGCCCGTCGCTGCAGCAGCGCTATGGCGACCACGACGGTTATGTCGACGCGGTGCGGCGCGCGGCTGCGCGGGCGACAGCGGCCGGCTTCCTGCTGCCGGACGACGCGGCCGCGCTGATCGACAAGGCGCGCGCCAGTGCAGTGTTGCGCTAGTGAATGAAGAGAGCGGCCATTCATGAGCACTGACCACCTGACCGAAGCCGCCGACGGTCCTGCCGGCGTCCCTGCCAGCGCGGATGCGCTGGCGGCCGAAGCGCTGGCCGCCGTCGCGCAGCGGCGCCAGATCGCGCCGTTCTCGGCGCGTTATGCCGGCGTCGACCTGGCGCTGGCCTACCGCGCCGCGGCGTCGATCCGAGCCACGCGCATGGCGCGCGGCGAAACCCCGGTCGGCCGCAAGATCGGCTTCACCAACCGCACGATCTGGGCCGAGTACGACGTGTGGGCGCCGATCTGGGGCGATGTCTACGACAGCACCGTGCACGACATCCCGGCCACGGGCGGCAGCTTCTCGCTGGCCGGGCTGGCCGAACCGCGCATCGAGCCCGAAATCGTGTTCGGCCTGGCGCGGGCGCCCGCAGTCGACATGGATGACGCGGCACTGCTGGGCTGCATCGATTGGGTGGCCCATGGCTTCGAGATCGTGCAGTCGATCTTCCCGGGCTGGAAGTTCGCCGCGCCGGATACCGTGGCGGCCTTCGGCCTGCACGGCGCGCTGCTGATCGGCCCGCGGCACTCGGCGGCGGCCGGCGCAGCGGCCTGGCTGGCGAGCCTGGCCTCGTTCGAGATCGATCTGTGCTGCGACGGCGTGGTCGTCGACCGCGGGCATGCCGCGAATGTGCTCGGCGGCCCCTTGTCCGCATTGCGCCATCTGCTGCAGGGCCTGGCGCAGGATGGCGCGCAAGCGCCGCTGGCCGCCGGCGACATCGTCACCACCGGCACCGTGACGCGGGCCATGCCGGTGGCGGCGGGGCAGGTCTGGCAGACGGTGTTGCGCGGGCTGGCCCTGCCGGGGCTGGAACTGCGCCTGAACTCCGGCGTGCTCAGTGCCTGAACCGCAGCGCTGCCCAGGCCACGCCCACCACCGCGAGCATCGGCACGCTCATCGTGCCGGGAATGTAGAACAGCGCTGACAGAACCGGGCTCAGCGACTCCGCCGCCGCCCCCAGTGCGACGAGGCCGGCGCCGAGAACGGCGTAGCGCAGCATGTACAGCGGCAGCCAGCGTGACTGCTCCTGGTTGTGGCGCCTGGCCGCGGCGTGCTCGAACAAGCTGCCGTGCAGACGCATGTCCTGGAACAGCCAGCCGAAGCACAGGTAGCGGTACAGCAGGGTGCGGAAAGGCAGTTGCATGGCGCTGGCTCCGGCAGTTTCACGGCGGGCTCGGGGCCTGCCCGTGTTGCCTCGTGTTAGAGCGGCGCCGGCGCAGCTGCGTTCCGTGTGCTGCCCCGGTTTCGCGCATGGCCTGGCACGATAGCGCCGCCGCGGTGGCTCAAGCAGCGAATACGCCGTCGTCGTAGGCCTGGTTGAAGTCGTGCGCGTCGCGCTGCACCTGGTCGGCGCAGTCCATTGCCGCATCCAGCAGCTTGCCGCGCCATTTCTTTCGCTGCCCGAAGTCGATCAGTTCGTCCGCGCTGGCCGAGCCCTGGCGGCCGGCGCTGCGCAATTGCGCCCAGGCCAGCAGGCGGCCCATCGTGGCCACCAACTGCTCGAAGTCCTTGCCGCCGCGGCCCAGCGTGTCCAGCGCCACGCGGTCTTCCGAGGGCTGCAACTCGCGCAGTACGAAGGGCTGGCCGTCCAGCTTCACCGGGTGCAGCAAGGCCAGCGGCACGGCTTGCAGGCGCTGCTGCAATTCGACGATGCGTGCCGCCTCGCCACCGGGCCAGCGCGGCTGCGCGAGCCGCAAGTGCGGCAGCAGCGACGAGGGCAGCGAGCGCTTCAGGTCCAGCAGGTAGTGGTTGTCGGGCGAACCCTTGCCCTGCACCAGCACCACGTAGCGGTCCAGGCCCAGGCTGCCGGTGCCGGCAATGCGGCGGGCGACATCCAGCACCTTGTAGAAGCGCGGGTCGGGCTGCGTCTTGGCGAAGCGGCCCATCAAGGCTTTGACGGCTTCGCGCTGCGCGCGTGAGGCCTTCAGCGCCTTGTCGTTGTCGACTCGCAGCATGCGGCGCCCGTCCTTCGTTTCCGTTCTCTCGTCGATGAACTTCTGGCGCTTGCGCTGGCGCAGCCCGTCGAGCAGGGCCTTCACCGGCCCTTGGGCCGTATCGCGTTCGATCCAGTAGGCCTTGCTCGCGGCCAGGGTGTCGGCATAGGCGTGCAGCAGGGTCTGCATCAGCGCCCGGGCGTCCTTGGCCTTGGCGGGGCCCAGCGCACCGCTGTCGGCGGCCACCCGCAGGCTGCACAGCACGCGCACCAGGTCCCAGCTCGCGGGGGCCAGCGCCGATTCGTCGAAGTCGTTGGCGTCGAAATAGCTCTGGCGGTTGTCGCCCTTGTAGCTGCCGAAGTTCTCGATGTGCAGATCGCCGCAGCACCAGACCGGCGGCGCCGAGCGGAAAACACTGGTCTTCGGCAATCGGGCGTAGAACAGGTGGCAGCTGCCGCGCAGGAAGACGAAGGCGCTTTCGCGCATCTTCTTGTACTTCAGCTGCAGGCGTTCGGCTTCTCGGCCGGCGTTGTAGTTCTGGATCTGACGCACCGGGTTCATCGCAGGCCGTTTCCGACAGTCATGGATGCTCGGTAGTCTGCACTGCAATCCGGCGGGCCGGCGTCATGTGACCTGGGTAGTTCTGAATGAGCGTGGTCGCGGTGCGCCTGAGCGCACTAAGTCACAGCGCCCTGCGCTGGGCGGGGGATCCTTCAACAATCGCCCCCAAGTCGTCCGGTGATGGCTAGCGCATGAGGTGAGTGACATGGGAAAACGCTGTGCATACCTTCCTTTCCCGGAGAGCGACAGCGCTTCGGAGTATCAGGAACTGCTGGACTGGGCCCTGGAGAGGACCAAGGCGCGCGGGGTGGGTTTCGGCTGGGACAAGATTCTGTTTGCCGATTCAAGTGACTTGGGTGACAACTTTCGCGGGCTCCTGGACGAGGACGATGTCATTTACATCCTGGGGCACTGCGAAGCCGGTGGCAGCAAGCTGAGCTCGAACACCGGCAAGTCCAGTGTCGACGTGGACAGCGTTGTGGAGGACCTGCTGGACAAGATCGACACGGGATTCAGGGGCAAGATCAAGATCTATGCCTGTGATTCGGCCGTCAGCTGCTGGTTTTATCCGGCCTTCACGCAGCAGTTTGCGAACAAGATGTTCGGCAAGGGCTACAGGCGCGCCAGGTTCTTTGGCTACTTGAAGGCCGTCGGCACCCAGTATGTGCCCGTGCCGAATCAGGAGGGGCTGCACCGGGCCGCGTGCAAGGATGACTGGATCGGGCAGATCAAGCGTTTCATGAACGAGGAGGCGGGGTTCGAGACCCTCGGGCGCGCCAAGGACTTCAGGTTGGAAGTTCATCCGCAATGAGCGCCGGGCCCGCGCTGGCCGGACCGTGTGAACGCAGACGGGCCCTCAGGCTCCCTGCGTATTCACGTACAGCGCGTACAAGGAATGGCTGGCGGCCATGAACAGCCGGTTGCGGTGCGCGCCGCCGAAAGTGACATTGGCGCAGCGCTCGGGCAGGTGGATGTGGCCGATGGCCGTGCCGTCGCGGTCGAACACACGCACGCCGTCCAGCGCTTCGGCCTCGGCGCCGCTGCCGCCGTCGCCCCAGCCGCACCACAGCCGGCCTTCGATGTCGCAGGCCATGCCGTCCAGCGCGCCCGGGCCCTGGGCATCGACGTGCAGGCGCTTGTTCTTCAAGGTGGCGCCGGCCACGTCGTAAGCCCAGATCCTGCGATGCGGCAGGCCGCGGCTTTCGATGACGTACAGCAGCGATTCGTCGGGCGAAAACACCAGGCCGTTCGGTGCCGCCAGGTCGTCCAGCAGGCAATCGAGCCGGCCCGTCGCGCCGTCGATGCGGTAGACGCCATGCGGCCGTTCCTGCGCGGCCGGTGCGCCTTCCCACCAGCCGTGGATGCCGAAGCTGGGGTCGGTGAACCAGATGCTGCCGTCGCGCTGGCAGACGATGTCGTTCGGTGAATTCAGCCGTTTGCCGTCGAAGCTGTCGGCCAGCACGGTGAGGGTGCCGTCGTACTCGGTACGGGTGATGCGCCGCGTCAAGTGCTCGCAGGCCAGCAGGCGGCCTGCCATGTCGCGTGTTAGGCCATTGGCGTTGTTCGATGGCTGGCGAAACACGCTGGTGCTGCCCGAACACTCGTCCCAGCGCAGGATGCGGTTGTTCGGGATGTCGCTCCACAGCAGGAAGCGCCCGTCGCCGAACCACACCGGCCCTTCGGCCCAGCGGCAGCCGCTGGCCAGTTGCTCCACCGCAGCACTGAACAGCCGCACGCTGCGGAAGTGCTCTTCCAGCACCTCGATGCGCGGATCGGGGTAGCGCTGGCTGGGCTGGAAGGGGAACTCGGGTCCGGTTGTCATGTTCACGTCTCGCATGGCCGCGTCATTTGCTCATCAGGCCCGGCAACCACAGGGAGAAGGCCGGCACGTAGGTGACCAGCATCAATGTCGCCGTCAGCGCGCCGTAGAACGGCAGGATGGATTTCATCACCTCGCCGACCGAGATCTCGCCGATGGCACAGCCGACGAATTGCGTGGTGCCCACCGGTGGCGTGTTCAGCCCCAGCGCGCAGTTGATCAGCATCATGATGCCGAACTGCGTGGGATCCATGCCGAAGTGCTGGCAGATCGGCAGGAAGATCGGCGTGCAGATCAGGATCGTCGCCGCCATGTCCAGGAAAGTGCCCAGCACGAACAGCAGCACATTGACCATCAGGAAGATCAGCCAGGGCTGGGTGGTGACGGATTGCATCAGCTCGCCGGTTTTCTGCGGCACCTCGTACAGCGCCATGAAATAGCCGAAGGCCGAGGAGATGCCGATCAGCAGCAGCACCACGCCGGTGGTCTTGCAGGCCTTGGCACAGGCCTTCAGGAAGTTCTTCCAGCTCAAGGACCGGTAGACCAGCGCGGTGATCAGCAGCGCCCAGAACACCGCGGTGGCCGCCGATTCGGTGGCGGTGAACACACCGGACAGGATGCCGACGAGGATGATCACGACGATCAGCAAGCCCGGCAAAGCGGCCAGGAAGGCGGCGAACACCACCCCCCAGCCGGGAAAGTTGCCATGCGTGGGATAACCGCGCTTGACCGCCACGCCATAGGCGGCGGCCAGGTTGCTCAGCGTCAGCAGCAGCGCCGGGATGATGGCCGCCAGGATCAGGCTGAACACGCTGACCGAGGCAATGCCGGCAGTGGCCAGCGTGAAGATGATCAGGTTGTGCGAGGTGGGCATCAGCGCGCCGACCAGCGCGGCATGCGTGGTCACGTTCACCGCGTAATCCGCGTGATAGCCCTGCTTCTTCATCAGCGGGATCATCACCGAGCCCATCGCCGACACGTCGGCCAGCGGCGAGCCGGCCACGCCGCCGAACAGCGTGCAGCCGATGACGTTGCTCATGCCCAGCCCGCCGCGCACATGACCGACCAGGCTGTTGGCGAACTTGACGATGCGGTCGGCAATGCCGCCGTACAGCATCAACTCGCCGGCGAAGACGAAGAACGGGATCGCCAGGAAGCTGAACACCTGCATGCCGCCGACCATCTTCTGGAACACGATGGCCACCGGCATGCCCGCCGCGAGGATGGTGGCCACCGAGGCCAGGCCGATCGAAAACGCTACCGGCACGCCCAGCAGCAACAGCAGCGTGAAGCTCACGCAGAGAACGGTCAGTTCCATCGGGGATCAGTTCCAGGCCGGTTCGACCGTGTGGCCGCGCCACAGCGCGATGATGTGTTCGATCGAAAACAGCACGATCAGCCCGCCGGCGATGACCAGCGGAAAGTAGTCCATGCTCTCGGGCACACCCAGCATCGGCTTCTTCTCGTTCCACTTCATCGTGGCCCACAGCCAGCCGGCCTGCGCCATCAGCACGCCGAACAGCGCCACCAGCGCATGGATCACGATCTCGAGCTTCAGCCGCCAGGCCTCGGGCAGCAGGCCGACCAGCGATTCCAGGCCGATGTGGCCGGCATCGCGCACGCCCACCGCCACACCCAGCGCGGTGACGTACAGCACCAGCAGCAGCGCCAGCGCCTCGGCCCAGGTGGGCGTGTCATTGAAGACATAACGCCCGATCACCTGGTACTGCACGCACAGGATCAGGCCGATCAGGCCCACCACCGCCAGCATCAAGGCGGCTTTGGACAGCGCCGCGCAGAACCGCGTGAAGGCGCCCAGCACGGGCGCTGGTGCCTCGCTCACTTGGTGTCTTGAATGGCCTTGACGAGGCGCTTCAGATCCGGCGTGGTCATGAACTTGTCGTAGACCGGGCCCATCACTGCCTGGAACGATTTTTTGTCGACCTCGATGATCTCGGCGCCGCCGGCCTTCACGATGGCCAGCGACTTGGCTTCCTGCTCATCCCACTTCTTGCGCTGGAAGGCCACCGATTCCTTGGCCGCGCTGCGCACCATGTCCTGCTCGTTCTTCGGCAGCTTGTCCCACACCAGCTTGCTCATCAGCAGCATCTCGGGCGCCATCGAATGTTCGGTCTTCGAGTAAAACTTCACCGCCTCGTAGTGCTTGAAGCCGTCGTAGCTGGGGATGTTGTTTTCGGCCGCGTCGATCAGCCCGGTCTTGAGGCCGGTGTAGACCTCGCCGATCGGCATCGGCGTGGCATTTGCACCCATCGCGCTGACCAGCGCCACCCACAGGTCCGACTGCTGCACGCGGATCTTCATGCCCTTGGCATCGGCCACCGTCTTCACCGCCTTGCGGCCGTAGATCGAACGCGCGCCGCTGTCGTAGAAGGCCAGGCCGATGAAGCCCTGGTCTTCGCAGCTCTTCAGGATTTCCTCACCGGCCGGGCCGTCGAGCGCCTTGCGCATGTGCTCCACCGAATGGAACAGGAAGGGCATCGTCGGCACCTGCGTCTTCTGGCAGATGGCGTTCATCGGGCTGATGTTGACGCGCGTGAGTTCCAGCGCACCGATCTTCACCTGGTCGATGGTCTCTTTCTCCGAGCCCAGCGCGCCCTTGTTGAAGACCTTGATCTTGTGCTTGCCGCCGCTGGCCTTGGCCAGCAACTCGCTCATGTGCTTGACGGCGGCGACGGTCGGGTACTCGTCACTGTTGTGCACATCGGCCGAACGGAACTCGGCGGCGCGTGCCGGCCCCATCGCAGCGAAGGCGGCCAGTGTGGCCAGGGCGATCAGTGATTGTTTCAGCGTCTTCATCGGTATTTCCTTCGGGGTGCCCGGGGGCAGGGTGTCAGGCGTCATAGGGGCCGAGGTTCACGAACACGCCGCCCTGGTAGCGGGCGATCGGGTCGCTGGCGTCGGCCAGCGGTTCACGGGCTTCGATCTCGGCGCGGAAGGGCTCGGCGCTGTCCATCGGCCGGTAGCCAATGTGGCTGGCGCTGGTGTTGTCCCACCAGCGCGTGGTGTTGTCGCTCAGGCCGAACATCACCGTGTGGCTGACGTAGTGCGCGGTGAGCGCGGCCACGATCAGCCGTTCCAGATCGTCGTGGCTGAGCCAGGTGGCCAGCATGCGGCGGTTCTCGGGCGCCGGTGTGGCGCTGCCGATGCGGATGCACACGGTCTCGATGCCGTAGCGGTCGTGGTACATGCGCGAGAGGTTCTCGCCGAAGGCCTTGCTGACGCCGTACAGCGTGTCCGGCCGCGGCGGTGCCTGCGGCGTGATGACATCGTCCTGGCGGTAGAAGCCGGTGACGTGGTTAGAGCTGGCGAACACGATGCGCCGCACGCGCTGGTGTCTGGCCGCTTCATACAGGTGATAGAGGCCGATGATGTTGGCCTGCAGGATCGGCTGCCAGGCGGCTTCGACCGAGATGCCGCCGAAGTGCACCACCGCGTCCACATCCTGCAGCAGCGCGTGTACCGCGTCCTTGTCTTCCAGCACGGCAGGGCACAACTCTTCCCCGGCAGCGGCGGTGCCCAGGTCGGCACGGTCGGACAGGCGCAACTGCGCGCAATAGGCCTTCAGCCGCGGCCGCAGCACGCGACCCAGGCCGCCGGCGGCGCCGGTCAGCAGCAAGCGATGGAATGCAGGCACGGTGATGGGTGGGATAGCCCCGGGTTCAGTCTTCGCAACGACTTTTATAGAATATCGAAACACCGTTCCAAATTGCTTAGGGGATTCCATGACAGCTGCGCTGCAAGTGGCGCTGTTCGGCGAGTGCATGCTCGAACTGCAGGGCCAGGCCTTTGGCGCGATGCGCCAGACTTTTGGCGGCGACACGCTGAACACCGCGGTGTACCTGGCGCGGCTGGCCGGTGGCCGCGGCCTCGACGTGATGTATGCCACCGGCCTGGGTGACGACAGCCTCAGCGACGGCCTGCTGCAGCGCTGGCAGGCCGAGGGTGTGAGCACGCGGCTGGTGCGGCGCATCCCCGGCCGCATGCCCGGGCTGTACCTGATCGAGGTGGACGAACGCGGCGAGCGACGCTTCAGCTACTGGCGCGACACCAGCGCAGCCAAGGCCTATTTCGAGACGCCGCCGGGCAATACGTCGCCGGACAATACGCCGCTGGAAGACGCGGCGGGCCGGCTGCACGCGCTGTACTTCAGCGGCATCAGCCTGGCTATCCTGCCGCCCGAGGGCCGCGCGCGCCTGTTCGCGCTGGCGCAGGCGCTGCGCAAACGCGGCGCGCAGGTGGTGTTCGATAACAACTATCGTCCCCGGCTGTGGCCGGACCCCGTCCAGGCGCGCGACAGCTATGCACGCGCCTTCGAGCTGGCCAGCCTGGCGCTGGTGACGGCCGACGACCACCAGGCGCTGCACCAACTGCCATCGTTGGAGGCGGCCATCGTCGCTGCCCAGGCCCTGCCGACGCCGGAGCTGGTGATCAAGCGCGGCGCCGAGCCCACGCTGCTGCGCGGCGGCGCTGGCGAGCCCTGGCAGAGCGTGGCCACCGAGCCCGTGCCGCGCGTGGTGGATACCACCGCGGCCGGCGATTCATTCGCCGCCGGCTACCTGGCCCGGCGGCTGCTGGGCGCCGGCAGCGCCGAGGCCGCGGCCTTCGGCAACCGGCTGGCTGCGCGGGTGATCCAGCATCCGGGGGCGCTGATCGAGCCGCAAGCGATGCAGGACCTGCTGGCCGACGAACCGGGCTGACTTCCCCGTCAAGCTGCGACTTCGGCACCGGCCAGGCGCAGCGCCGCATCGCGGATCGCGTCGGCCTGCGGCACGCTGGCTTGTTCCAGCACCCAGGACGCCGCTGCCGGTGCATCCTGCCCGGTCAAGCGCAGCACCGGTGCGCTCAGCGCGTCGAATGCCTTCTCACTGACGATGGCGGCGATTTCCGCGCCGACGCCGCACAGGCGATTGGCTTCGTGCACGACGATCAGGCGGCCGGTCTTGCGCACCGAAGCCAGCACCGTCGCTTCGTCGATCGGCTTGAGCGTGCGCAGGTCGATCACCTCGGCGCTCACGCCCTGCTCAGCCAGCGACTGCGCGGCCTGCAGGCAGTGGCCCACCGTCTTCGCATAGGAGACCAGCGTCACGTCGCTGCCTTCGCGCAGCACGGCCGCCTTGCCGATCGGCACCAGATGCTCGCCGTCGGGCACCGGCCCGGGCGCATGGGCGAGCGCGAGGTCCATGAAGAACAGCACCGGGTTGTCGTCGCGGATCGCCGCCTTCATCAAACCCTTGAAGTCAGCGGCGCTCGACGGCATCACGACCTTCAGGCCCGGCGCGTGCACGAACATCGCCTCCAGGTTGTGGTTGTGCTGGCCGCCGACACCCCAGCCCGCGCCGGTCATCGTCAGCACGACCATCGGAAACTGGAACTGGCCGCCCGACAGGTAGCGCAGCTTGCCGGCGCTGTTGATGATGGCGTCCATCGACAAGGTGAGGAAGGGCGCGAACAGCAAGTCGACGACCGGGCGCAGCCCCATGGCGGCGGCGCCGACGGCCGTGCCGGCGATGATGCCCTCGGCGAGCGGCGTATTGCGCACGCGCTCGACGCCGAATTCAGTGACGAGCTCGCGGCGCTTCGTCGCCACGCCCTCGCCGAACATCAGGACGCGCGAGTCGCGGCGCATTTCTTCGGCCAAGGCCTGGCCGACGGCATCGGCAACGGTGATCGTTTGCATGGTGTGAGCTCCGGGTTCAGGCGTAGACATCGGTGGTCAGTTCGCGCAGGTCGGGCCAGGGCGAGTGCTGGGCGAAGTCGAGTGCCGCGGCGATGGCGGCGTCGACCCGCTGCTGCAAGTGGCTGAGCTCGCCGGACGCGACGACACTTTCCTTCAGCAGCCGCCCGCGCAGCAGCGCGATCGGATCGCGTGCCTTCCATGACGCGAGCTCGACCGCGTCGACATAGGCCTGGTCGTCGGGCTCGAAGTGGCCGCGCTGGCGATAGGTCGTGAGCTCCAGAAAATAGGGCTTGCCGGTGGCGCGAACGGCGGCCGCTGCTTGCTTCGCTGCGGCGTGTACCAGCTCGACATCGTTGCCATCCACGGTGCGCGTTTCGATGCCGTGGCCGCGCGCCCAGTCGGCGATGTGCTCGATCGGCATCGTCTCGTCGCGCCGAACGAAGGCCTGCCACTGGTTGTTCTCGCAGATGTAGAGCAGCGGAAGTTGCCAGGTGACCGCGAGGTTGATCGATTCGTGGAAGATGCCCTCGCAGGCCGCGCCGTCACCGAAGAACACGGCCGTGATGCCGCCCGGCTGCTGTTGCCCCATCTTCTGCGCCAACGCGACGCCGGGCGCGAGCGACAGCTCGCCGCCGACGATGGTCGACGTCAACACGACGCCAAGCTCCTGTGCCGAGACGTGCAGCGAGCCGCTCTTGCCCTTGCAGTAGCCGTCGACGCGTCCCATCACCTCGGCCATCAGGCGGCCGGGATCGGCGCCGCGCGCGAGCAGGTGGCCGGCGCTGCGGTGGTTGGTGAGGATGCGGTCGCGCAGCTCCAGGGCACGGATGACGCCGACGGCAGCCGCCTCCTGTCCGACTGCCGTGCAAGTGCCGGGCGAGGTCGGGGTGGCCAATGACGCCAGCCGCTCCTCGTGGGCCCGGATCAGCATCATCGTTTCCAGCATCGAGATGCGGAACGTGGGGTCCGGGGGAAGGTCAGGGATGGGGTGCATGGTGTGCTCGCTCCAGAGGGATGGCTTGCAGGGCCGTTGATCGGTGTGAGCAATGTAGGAACCGGGCGGTCGTCACACATCGGCCGAAGGAGCCATCGACGCCAGGTCGATGGGCCATGCGCGAACCTGCGCCGCGGTGCGCGTTCACCGTGACCCTGCCGAAACGCCGTCGGTCAAGGGCCGCGGGGCGCTCCGCTCGCGTCAAGGGCCGGTGGCCGGGAGGTCTTGCAGCCAGTCTTTCACCGGCAGGCCTTGCTGCCGCATCGCTTCGGCCGCCAGCCGCGCCATCGCTTGCGCGCCGCGCTCGGTGAAGTGCGTGTTGTCCTTCTTGCCTTCGGGCAGCGTGTCGAACCGGCCGGGCGGGATCCACATGAACAGCGCCTTCGACGGTTCGTCACCCAGGCCTTGCAACAACGCGGCGCTGGCGCGGTGCAGGTCCAGCATTGGCACCTGCAGCTCGGCCGCCACCGCACGCATCGCGGCGGGGTAGTCGCCGTGGCTGTCCACCAGGCGGCCGCTGGCGTCGAACTGGCGGCGCATCAGCGGCGTGGCGAGCCAGGGCGTGGCGCCGCGCGCGCGCACTTCGCGCACGAAGCGGCGCAGGTTGTCCTGGTAGGCGCCGCGGGCCGGGGCGTAGCGGGCCGGGTCGTCGATGCGTGCGTCGTTGTGGCCGAACTGCAGCAGCACGAAGTCGCCCGGCGCCAGTTGCGACAGCAGGTGATCCCAGCGTCCTTCATCGATGAAGCGCTTGGTGCTGCGGCCGTTGGCGGCGTGGTTCAGCAGGCGCTGCGGCTCTTTCAGCAGCGGGCGGAACAGCTGGCCCCAGCCGCGCTCGGGCTGCGGCGGGGTCAGCGGCTTGTCGGCCATCGTCGAATCGCCGGCCAGGTGCAGCGCCGGGTGCACGGTGGCAAAGGCGCCCAGTGTCTGCGGTGCCGGGGCCGCCGTGTCGGCTTGCGCAGCTGCATCGGCGCCCGGGCCCACGCCGGCGACCAGGCTCGCGAGGTAGTCCTCCAGGTGCGTGGTGCCGGTCTTCGGGTTGGCGCGGGCGCCATCGGCCGGGTCCTGCGGGTTCAGGCCGTGCCGGCGTTCCCAGTCGTCGGGCAGGCCGTCGCCATCGCTGTCCGCGGGCGCCGGCCGCGTGGCCAGCGCGGGCCAACCGCCCACCTCGGCCTGGCTGTCGATGATGCGGCCGGTGCGAAAGCGCACGTCGTCGACGAGGCGCTGGTCCACCGCATCGCGCTTCAGCGCCGCGCCGGCCCAGGCGATGACCTGGCTGTAGGCCACCGCGGCGGTGCTGGTGCGCACCGGGCCGATCTGCAATGGCTGCGCCAATCGGTAGTTAGCAGGCAGGCCTTGCGGCAAGTGCTCCTTGTGCGCCACCACCAGGCTGTAGGGGTCGGCGGGCTGGCGGCCGTCCATCAGGTTGCCTTCGAACCAGGCGCGCGCTTGCGCACTGCTTTCCTCGAAGGCCAGGCGCTGCTTGGACATCGGCCCCGGCACGTAGGCGTTGTGGATGAAGTTGTAGCTCGAGCGGGTGGCCTGCGAATCCATGTTGTAGCCCGAGCGCCCGCGGCCCCAGTCGTAGAACACGTTGTTGCGGAAGTCGTACAGCGCGCCCACCGGGTCGACCTCCGGTTTCAGCCAGTTGCCCGGCCGCGGCATGCGGTCGGCATGGTGGGCCCACAGGTTGTGGTGCATGCTGACCTTGGCGCCGCGGCCGGCGCGCAGCAGCGTGCCGAAGCCATGCTCGGTGCCTGGCGGCTTGGCGGCATTGCGGTTCAGCGATTCGCCGATGAGGGACCACTGCACGGTGACCTCGTCGAACGAGCGTTCGGGCGTGTCGAAGCGCGCGCTGACCGACAGCGTTTCGTCGGTGGACCAGCTGGCCGACACATGGTCCAGGATGATGCGGCGGCCGGCGACGATGCCGATGGCGTCTTCGTCGACCTTCAGCGCATCCCCCAGCCGCGATCGGATGTAGCGCACCACCACGTCGCTGGCGGCGATGGTGAGCGTGTGGTCGCGCAGCGTGATGCCGTCGCCCGGCGCGGTCTGGCCTGCGATGGTCAGGCGGCCGTGCGTGACGCGCAGCTCGCGCTGGAGCGCGATGGTGCCGGAGACGGCAAACACCACCGTGCGCGGGCCGGGGGTTTCAACGGCCGCGCGCAGCGAGCCGGGGCCGCTGTCGTTCAGGTTGTGCACGGTCAGCACCGCGCCGCCGCGGCCCCCCAGCGCAAAGCGGCCGGCGCCCTCGGCGCCCGGGAAGGCCAGCACCGGGGCGGCCGCCGTGGCGCGATCGGTGGCCACGGGCGCGGCACAGCCCGCGGCGAGCAGCGCCGCGGCCAGCGTGAGGCGGCGGGCCGTGCTCAAGGCGCGGGCACCCAGCCGCCCGGCGCGCCGGTGGCGGCCGTGCTCTTGTAGAACACCTCGGCCCGCGTGGCCAGGCCGGTGGTGCTGTCCAGCGGCTTGGCCAGCTGCACGGTGGCGGACGCGCCGTTCACCGTCACGTTGGTCCAGCCCAGGCGGCCGCTCACATCGAGCGGCAGGCCGGCCAGGTCCATGCTGTTCCATTCGCGCCAGCCGGCCGCATCGGTGGCGCCGCCGTTGCCGCTGCCGGACCAGGGCGGCGGGTTGCTGCTGCAACTGCCCTGGCCGGTGCCCGTGCGGCTGGTGCCGGTGCCCACGCACCAGCCCAGCGGCAGGATGTGCGGGCCGATGCGGGTGTTGATGAAGGCGATGTTGTCCACGTAGGTACTGCTGGTGGTGCTGCCGCTGCGCGCCAGCCAGGCCTGGGTGACGCCGGCGCCGGCAGTGAGGCTGCTGTCCAGGAACACGAAGCCGGCATCGCCCGCGGTGGCGCGGGCCTGCAGGATATAACCGGCCGAGCTGCTGGCGGGGTCGAACACGGAGCGGATCTCGCTCTGTTCGAACAGCGCGGCCATCACGCTGCCCCAGATGAAGTCGACGTTGCCTGCCACCAGCGAGCGCCAGACCCAGACATAACCCTTGAGCTGCAGGGTGTCCTGCTCGCTGAGGAAGTTCATCTCCTTGGCCACCAGGCGCGCCGCGGCCGGCGTGGTGCTGGTGTTGAAGTAGATCGCTTCGGCCTGGTTGTCGTACAGCGTGCTGCGGCTGTGCGGGTTCTCCAGTGTGAAGTTGGCCAGTGTCAGCAGATCGGCGTTCTCCACCAGCAGGGCCGAGCGGCCGCCGCCCAGCACGCGGTGGCCGGGCACGCGGCCCGAGGTGGTGAGCGTGGTGCCGGCGCTGGTGGCGCTGGCGCCGCTGCCCGAGTTGAGGGATTCGAAGTTGGCCGCGCCCACGCGCACGCCGTCGCGGCTTTCGCCGACGATCGTCAGGTTGTGCACGTTGCGCAGCGTGGCCAGTTCCGGGTAGAGGCCGTTCTTCAGCGTGATGGTCTTGGGCGTGGCCACGGTGTTGCAGCCCCCGCTGGCCGAGCTACCGGTGGAGCAGGCGGCCATCACCCAGTTCAGCGCGCCTTGCAGCGTGCGGAAGTCGGCCGTTGTGCCGTCGTCGTCGACCACCACGCTGGTCCGGCTGGCCGGCGCGCTGCGCGTGGTGAAGCTCCAGCCCGCGCCGCTGCCGATGCCGCTGAACGGCACGCCGCCCACGTTGCCGGTGAACACCGACGCATCCACGCTCACCGTGTAGGTGGTGTCGAAGGCCAGTCTGTTGCTGTGCAGGCGGATCGTCGCGGCATTGCCCTGCATCGTCACCGGTCGGTACCAGACGAAGCGGGCGCGGGCCGCGTTCTCGGGCATCGCGCCCAGGCCCAGCGCGTCGATCTCGAGGTTGCTGCGGGGGATGGCGGTCTGCGTGTCGGTGGCCGAGGGCGTGGTCGAGATGTCGATGCGGTCGACGACCACGTTGTCGCTGGCCCGCCGCACGGTGATGGTGCCGCTGCTGCCGAGCACAGGCGCGCTGTCGAAGGCCAGCGTCAGCAGCGTGTCGGTGGGCACGCCGGTGCCGCCCTTGACCGGCAGCAGCGTGCCGGGCGGCAGGCCGACATGGCCGCCGCCGCTGATGCTGGTGCTGAGCTTGCCGGCGCCGGCCTTGGCCAGTGCATTGGCCTTGACCAGCGCGGCCGGCCGCGGCGTGAACGCATAGGGCACGCTCCAGCCCACCGCTGACGACACCGGGCAGGCGCCCAGCGCCGCGCCATTGAGCAGCGAACCGGTGTCGGCGAAGGCGCTGTTGGCGTCGGGGTTCAGCGTCTGCAGCACACTGGCGCAGCCGGGCGCCGCGCCGCTGATGGCATGCACGTTGGCGTGCGAGATCACCTGCGCGCCGGTGCCGATGCCCACGCTGTACGAATGGGCATACACCGGCGCGGTCTTGGCGCCGGCGTGGTAGTTGTTGAACAAGTGCACCTGGCCGTAGCGCACGCGCGGTGCGCGCTGGCCGATGGCGTTGAACACGTTGTTGGCGATCGTCACTTTCAGCCGGCCGATGTCGGCGCTGAAGCTGTCCGAATGGCCGATCAACATGGTCTTGTCGTGGCGGTCGAGCATGTTGTAGGACACCGTCACGTAGTTGCCGCCACGCGTGATGTCGATCGCGCCGTCGTGGCACTGCTTGGTCTTGCCGTTCTCGATCGGCAGCGTGTCGTCGGTGACCGGCACGTCGGTGATGGTGTTGCGGTCGATCCAGACATGGTCGGCGCCCAGGATCGTGATCGCGTCGTAGGCCGCGTTCCAGCTGCCGGTGGCGCCGTCGCTCGGATCCCATACCGGCGCCACGTCGCAGGGCGCGACGATGTGCAGGTTGCGCACGATCACGTTGGAGACGCCGATGATCTCGATGCGGCCGTTGGCCAGCCCTGCGCCGGGGCCGGCGCCGATCAGCGTGGTGTTGGAGGGCAGGCGCACCATCGCGCGCAGGTCCTGATCGGCATGGCTGGTGTAGGGCTGGCCCTCGCTCATGTCGATGCTGCCGACCAGCTTGATGATCTTGGGCCGCGTGCCGCCGTTGGCGATGGCCGCCAGCAGCTGGGCTCGGTTGCCGACCGTGTAGATCTGCTCGGCCGTGGCGGCGGCGCCGCCGCTGGTGCCGCCGGCCATCGCGGCCCAGCCGTCGGCCGGAGCCACCTCGCGAGCGGGGTCGGTCTGGGCCGCGGCGGGCAGGGCCAGCGCGGTCAGCAGCGTGCAGGCCAGGGCAGCGCCCAGGCGCTGGGAAGAAGTGCGCATCATCAGCGTGTCTCCGAAGTCGTGACGACATCGGCCAGCGCCAGCCAAGCAGTGAGGGGCTGGCGGTGGCCGCGTCTTTCGTGTGTCAGCGGATCAGGTCGGCGGATCAGTGGCCACGTCGGCCGGCACGGCGCTGCAGCGCCGCACCGAGCGCCGCCGCGGCCAGCAGGGCCAGCGGCGCGGGTTCGGGCACCGTCTGCAACTGCAGGCCCAGCGGGCCGAAGCTGTCGGCCAGTTGCACATCGCTCAGCGTGAGCTGCAGCGTGTGATCGTTCAACAGCGTGGCCGTCACGCTGCCGGACAGCAGCGCCGACAGATCGACGCTGACACTGCCCAGCGGCGCCGCGAGCCCGCTGAAGTCGAAGGCCAGCACCGTGCTGCCGGCCAGGCCGCTGCCGCCGTTGTCGTACAGCTGCAGCAGGCCACTGCTGAAGAAGTCGATGCCGATCGCAAAATCGGCCGTCAGGAACTCCAGGTCGCTGTCGCTCAGCGCCGTGACATTCGAGCCCGGCCCGGCCGCGTAGCCGCTGTCGGCCCCCAGCAGGCTGGGGCTGCCGTCCTGCAGCGCGGTGATGCTGGCGCCTGGCGTCAGCGCCGCGCTGGCGCCGACGGCCGCAAGCGCCAAGGCCGCAGCGGCCAGCAGGCGCGCGAAGAGCAGGCGTGATGTCATGTCTTACGCTCCGTGTCAGTCAAGGGGTCAAAGCCTGCGGTGAATGCCGGCCAGAACACGCATGCGGCGATCAGAACGTGTACTCGGCCGACAGGCGATAGGCGCGGCCCAGCACATCCACCGAGCTCGTCAGGTAGCCGTTGTAGCCGGTGTGGTTGGTCAGCGGCGGCTGGCGATCGAACAGGTTGTTCACCGCCAGGCCGAGCTTGAGGTTCTTGATGCCGCTGTACTCGATGCCCAGGTTGTACTGCTCATAGGCCGCCACGTTGCGCGGCCCCTCGGTGCCGGTACCGGTGCGCGCAGCGGCGTTCTGGTCGCGGAACTTGCTCTGGTAGCGCTGCGAGAGCTGCGCCTTCCACGATCCGAGGGCCCAGCCCACCGAAGCAGTGTGGCGCCAGCGGTTGTTGAAGCCGCGCGTGGCGTTGCTCAGGCCGGCGTTCGGGTTCACCGGCACGACGTCGTTGTAGTAGCCCAGCGCCGTCATCCAGTTGTCGCCGTTGACGCCTTCGGAGCGGGCATCCCATCGGGTGAGGTAGGCGATGTCGATGCCGGCGCTGAAGATGCCCGCCGAACTGGGCTGGCTGACGAACTTCACACTCACGTCCAGGCCCGCAGCACGCACCGAGCCGACATTGGACGGTGCGTTGAACACCGCGTTGAGGGCCAAGGTGCCATCGGCGTTGCGGCGGATGATGCCGCTGTAGATGTCCGGATTGGCCAGGATGAAGTCGATCGGGCGGGTGCCGATCACGTCGTCCATCTGCGTCTTCCAGTAGTCCACCGTCATCGTCAGACCCTTGACGGGCTCGAGCCCGAAGCCGAGCGTGAAGCTCTTCGAGGTCTCAGGCTTCACGCCGGTGGTGCTGGGGTCCTTGGTGATCTGGAAGCGGTTGGTCAGGCTGCAGACCTCGGCAAAGGTGTAGCCCGCCCGGGGTGTCTTGACGCCGTTGATCGTGGGGCACAGCGTCGGGTCGTCGAAGGTCGGGATGGACGTGAGCTCGGTTTCCTTGGTGTAAATCTCCGGGATGCTGGGCGCGCGGTAGCCGGTGTTGGCCGACGCACGCAGCACCAGTTGCCGCATCGGCTGCCAGCGTGCGCTGAGCTTGGGGTTGACCGTGGTCTCGTGCAGGTCGTCGTACTTGTCGGCGCGCACCGAGGCATTGAGCGTCAGCGTCTTGAGCACCGGCACATCCAGTTCGGCAAAGGCCGAGGTGATGTTGCGGTTGATCTTGTTCTCGGTCTTGGCACTGGCGCCCACGGCCTGCGCATCCTGGCCCAGCAGGTCGACCAGGCCGTTGAGCGAAGGTGCCGGGTCATTGATGGCCAGGCCCACGGCGTGCCAGCTGTCGCGGCGGAATTCGCCGCCGACGGCCAGCGTCAACGGGCCGCCGGCCATGTCCATCAGGTCACGGGTGAGCGTGAAGTCCAGGCTGGTGTTGCCGGCCTTGTGCAGCCGGAAGCTGCGGCCCTCCACCGAGTTGGCGTTCAGCAGGTCCAGCCCCTGCTGGGTCTGCAGGCCGAAGGGGTTGAGCCGGGGGTCGAGGTACAGCGTCCTGGCCGTGCCTTGCGTGCTTGCGATGCCGGTGACGGTGGTCCAGCCGGAGCCCGCGCCGGTGTCGCGCTCGGAGGTGCCGAAGTTCAGGCCGCTGCGGTAGTCCCACTGGCCGAAACGGCCTTCGGCGGCCAGCACGATGCGCTGGTTGGTGTGCTTGTCTTCGCGCACCCGGTGGCCCAGGTCGTCGACGGACCACAGCACGTCGATCGGCCGGTCGCCGGTATCGACGCCGGGCACGGCGGGCACCAGGCCCTTGCCGGGGTAGTAGGGATGCGTGCTCTCCAGCCGCACGGTGACCGGCACCGGCGCGTTGTACTGCTTCACCGTGAACTTGGCGAGGTTGTACTCCAGGCTCAGGCGGTGGTCGGCGCCGAGCGCCAGTGTGCCCTTGGCGAACAGCGTGAGGTTGTCGTTGCCGTTGCTGAAGGCGGTGTAGGTGTCCGGATCCTGGAAGCAGGTCTGCCGCCCGCCTGCGGTGCTGGGCACCGAATGCCCGTCCAGACAGGCGGCGCCATAGTAGGGGTTGTAGCGCAGCGTGCGCTGCGACGAGGTGGGATGCGTCGGATCGGTGAAGTTGCCGGGCGTGGCATTGGCGCCGAGCGCCGGCGCGGTGGAGATGCCCAGCGAATTGAGCGCCGAGCCGTCGATCAGCTCCGGGCGCTCTTCGCGCTTGAGCACCTTGCGCTTCTGCACCTCGAGCGCGGCATAGGCGTTCCAGCCGTCCTTGGCCAGGTTGCCGCGGCCGAAGGCCAGGCCCAGCGTCTGCTCGTCGCCCCCGCCCGAACGCTCGGGTTCCAGCAACTCCGCGCGGACCTTCAGGCCCTCGAAGGCGCGCATGGTGTAGAAGGCCTGCACGCCGCCGATGGCGTCGGAGCCATAGGCGGATGACGCGCCGTCACGCAGGATGTCGACGCGCTCGAGCGCCATGCGCGGAATCACCGAGAGGCTGACGTACTGGTTGGTTAGTGGCTCCTTGGCCAGGCGCCGGCCGTCCAGCAGCGTCAAGGTGCGCATCGGACCCAGGCCGCGCAGGCTGGTGATCGGCCCGGCGGTGCCGGCGAAGCTGCCGAGCGAGTTGGCCTGTGGCAGCTCGAGCATGAAGTCCTTCAGCTCGGTATGGCCCCGGAGCGTGAGATCTTCGGCCTTCAGCGAGGTGACCGGCAGTGCCGTCTCGTCGGACACGCTGCGGCGGATGATCGAGCCGGTGACTTCGACCCGCAGGGTCTCGGTCTGGGCCAGTGCCGGGCCCGCCAGGGTGGTCACGGCCAGCATCACGGCGGTGGGGGCTATGCGCAGGGGGCGCTGGCCCGGCAGGGTCGAGGTGGGCAGCGGATGGGGGTGGCGCCTTGTCATGGCTTGTCTCCTGATAACGTTCGAATGGTGCGTCAGCTGGGCAACGCTGCGTGCGCAGGACTCTTCCGGCGCCGCGGCATGCGGCGCCGTGCCCGAGTCACGGGGATCACGGTCTTGGGCGCGCGCAGGGCGCCCTTCGGAACTCAAGGCGCGGGCCGCTGCAGTGCGGCACGCGCCGGGGCAGGGCCAGGCCTAGAGGTAGTCCTCTCGGCGGGGCGAAAACTGATCCAGCAGCGTGCTGCCGGCTTCGAGGGCGATCACGCCGTGTTCGTGCAGGCGCGGCGCCACGAAGGCATCACCGACGTGCAGCACGCGCTTCACACCGGCGACCGTGGCCTCGAACGAGCCGGCCACGACATAGGCAATTTGGTCATGCGCATCGTGTGCATGCGGCGTGCCGATGGCGCCCTTGTCGAACTGCACCAGCACCGACATCAGCTCCGGCGTGTGGCCGACGATCTTGCGGCGAATGCCATCGCCCAGTTCGGTCCACGGAACTTCGGCATGCAGGAAGAACGGTGACATCTCTGCTCCATTTGCTTTGGAAGCGTCCCCGTGTTTCCCTGGGGATCTCCCGTGGCCCGCAGGCCTTGTGAAACGCTGATTTGCGTGTACTATAGCCCCACGAATTCAATTTGAAACGTCGGTTCATTAAATAAGAACAGCGTTTCCGGGAAAGTCCCAACCCACCCGTTCACGGCGCGCCACACTGGGCGCCGCGGTGCCCGCGGAGTTGGCACCCGTCACAGCCCTAGGAGCCCTCATGCAGATTCGGCAACCCGTTCACAGCGAACATGCCCGCACGCTCGACACCACTGGCCTGCGCAAGCACTTCCTGGTCGAAGACCTGTTCCAGCCCAACCAGGCCACGCTGACTTACAGCCAGATCGACCGCATCATCGTCGGCGGCATCCACCCGGTGGACCAGGCCGTGCGTTTCGCGCCCGAGCTCGGCAAGCACACCGGTACCGACTTCTTCCTGCAACGCCGCGAGCTGGGGCTGATCAACATCGGCGGCGCCGCGGTGGTCGAAGCCGACGGCAAGCGCTACGAGGTCGGCCCGCGCGAGGCGCTGTACATCGGCCAGGGCGCGAAGGAGCTGAGCTTCACCAGCGTCGATGCAGGCCACCCGGCCAAGCTGTACTTCAATTGCGCGCCGGCGCACACGCATTACCCGAACAAGAAGATCACGCTGAGCGAGGCTTCGCCCGAGACGCTGGGCGATCCGAAGACCAGCAACCGCCGCACGATCCACAAGTTCATCGTGCCGGACGTACTGCCCACCTGCCAGTTGCTGATGGGCATGACCCAGCTGGAGCCCGGCAGCCTGTGGAACACCATGCCCTGCCACCAGCACGACCGGCGCATGGAGGTGTACTTCTACTTCGACATGCCGGCCGACGGCGTGGTCTTCCACATGATGGGCGAACCGGCGGAGACGCGGCACCTCGTGGTGCGCAACGAACAGGCGGTGATCAGCCCGAGCTGGTCGATCCACAGCGGCGTCGGCACGCAGGCCTACACCTTCATCTGGGGCATGGTCGGCGAGAACCAAGTGTTCAAGGACATGGACCACGTGCCGATGACGGCCTTGCGCTAACCCACAAAAGGCATGTCGTCCATGGTACTGGAGCAATTCAGCCTGCAAGGCCGGGTGGCCATCGTCACCGGCTGCAATACCGGCCTCGGCCAGGGCATGGCCCGTGCGCTGGCGCAGGCGGGGGCCGACATCGTCGGCGTCAACCAGTCGCAGCCGCAGGACACCATCAGCCAGGTCCAGGGCCTGGGTCGCCAGTTCCTGGACCTGCGCGCGAACCTGGCCGACTCAGGCTGCATCGCCGCGCTGATGCGCGACGCGGTGCACTGGCGCGGGCGGGTCGACATCCTGGTCAACAACGCCGGCATCATCCGCCGCGAAGACGCGATCAAGTTCAGCGAGAAGGACTGGGACGATGTGATGAACATCAACCTGAAGTCGGTGTTCTTCTTCTCGCAGGCCGTGGCGCGGCAATACATGGCGCAAAAGAGCGGCGGCAAGATCATCAACGTCGCGTCGATGCTGTCGTTCCAGGGCGGCGTGCGCGTGCCTTCGTACACGGCGTCAAAGAGCGCGGTGATGGGCATTACCCGATCGATGGCCAATGAATGGGCCGGGCATCGCATCAATGTCAATGCGATTGCGCCGGGCTACATGGCGACCAACAACACCGCCGCCTTGCGCGCCGATGAAACACGCAATGCGTCGATCCTGGAGCGCATTCCGGCAGGTCGCTGGGGCGTGCCGGACGATCTGGCGGGGCCGGTGGTGTTCCTCGCTTCACAAGCGTCGGATTACGTCAACGGCTACACGGTGGCCGTTGATGGCGGCTGGCTGGCGCGCTAGCCAAACAATTCAGACCTGCCCACGACAAGGCAGGCACCGGAGACACGATGTACGAGAACAAGCGGATCGGCTTCTTGTTCGTGCTGCCCTTCGTGCTGGGCGTGCTCGGCTTCAAGCTGTTCCCGTTCATCATGAGCCTGGCGCTCAGCTTCACCGAATACGACGTGTTCAGCCCGCCGGTGTTCATCGGTGCGGCGAACTACGTGGAGCTGGCCAGCAAGGACCAGGTGTTCCGCCAGTCGCTCGGCGTCACGCTGCTGTTCGTGGTGCTCGCCGTGCCGCTGCGGGTGGGCTTTGCGCTGTTCATCGCGCACGTGCTGAACTTCAAGCTGCGCGGCATCAACTTCTTCCGCTCGGCCTTCTACCTGCCGTCGATCCTGGGCGGCTCGATCGCGGTGGCGGTGCTGTGGCGCTTCATCTTCTCGCAGCGTGGGCTGGTCAACATCCTGCTGGCCAAGCTCGGCATCGAGCCCATTCTTTGGCTGGCCGATGAGCACTACGCCATCTGGACCATCGTGACGCTGTTCACCTGGCAGTTCGGCTCGTCGATGGTGATCTTCCTGGCGGCGCTGCAGAACGTGCCGCAATCGCTGTACGAAGCGGCGGAGATCGACGGCGCCAGCAAGTGGCAGCAGTTCACCCGCATCACCGTGCCGCTGATCACGCCGGTGATCTTCTTCAACATGATCATGCAGCTGGTGCACGGCTTCCAGGAGTTCAACGGCCCGTACATGGTGACCGAAGGCGGGCCGCTGCATTCGACCTACGTGCTCAGCCTCTACATCTACGAGGAGTGCTTCAAGTACTTCAACCTCGGCTATGGCGCGGCGCTGTCGTGGGTGCTGTTCGCGTTGATCGGTGCGTTGAGCGCGGTGTCGTTCTGGAGCTCGAAGTACTGGGTGTTCTATGCGGGCGAAAAAGAGGTGCGCAAGTGAGTGCCACTGAAGCCCTGAGCCTGAACACCGAACGCCGTGAGCGCCTGGCGGCGTGGCTGCGCTACGGCGCGCTCACCGCTGTCGGGCTGGTGATGCTGTACCCGATCCTGTGGCTGGTTGCGGCGTCGTTCAAGAGCAATGCCGAGATCTTCAGCGAGATCGGCCTGCTGCCCAGCCGGCTGGACTTCAGCGCTTACGTCAAGGGCTGGAAGACCAGTTCCGAATACACCTTCGCCACCTACTTCCTGAATTCGTTCCTGATCGTCATTCCGCGCATCATCGTCACGGTGATCTCCTGCGTGCTGGTGGCTTACGCTTTCGCGCGCTTCGATTTCTGGGGCAAGAAGATCCTGTTCTCGGTGATGGTCACGACCATCATGCTGCCGCACATCATCCTGCGCATTCCGCAGTACCTGATGTTCAAGGAATTCGGCTGGCTGGACAGCTACTGGCCGATCATCGTGCCCTCGGCCTTTGCCACCGACACCTTTTTCGTGTTCATGCTGGTGCAGTTCCTGCGCGGCATTCCGCGCGACATGGAAGAGGCCGCGATGATCGACGGCTGCAACCCGCTGCAGCTGCTGCTGTACGTGATCGTGCCGCTGCTCAAGCCCGCCATCGTCTCGGTCATCGTGTTCCAGTTCATCTGGACGATGAACGACTTCATGGGGCCGCTGATCTACCTGTCGTCGGTGGAAAAGTACCCGGTCTCGCTGGCGCTGAAGATGACCATCGGCGCGACCGAAGAAGTGGAATGGGCCAGCGCGATCGCGATCTCGGTGGTGGCGCTGCTGCCCTCGGTTCTGGTGTTCTTTGCAGCACAGAAGCACTTCATCGAAGGTGCCGCCTCCAGCGGCATTAAAGGCTAGGAATTCCTGTGGCGCAGTTGAGCCTGAAGAAGATTGCCAAGGTCTACCCGAACGGCTTCAAGGCCGTGCATGGCGTGGACCTGGAGGTGAGGGACGGCGAGTTCATGGTCTTTGTCGGCCCCTCGGGCTGCGCGAAGAGCACGCTGTTGCGCATGATCGCCGGGCTGGAAAGCATCAGCGGCGGTGAGCTGGTGATCGGCAACACCGTCGTGAATGAACTGCCGGCCAAGCAACGCGGCATTGCGATGGTGTTCCAGAACTACGCGCTGTATCCGCACATGAAGGTCTGGGACAACCTGGCCTTCGGGCTGAAGCTGGCCGGCACGCCCAAGGCCGAGATCGACAGCCGCGTGCGTGAAGCGGCCAAGCTGCTGGAGATGGACCACCTGCTGGACCGCTACCCGAAGCAGCTGTCCGGCGGCCAGGCGCAGCGCGTGGCGGTGGGCCGCGCCATCGTCAAGCGACCGGAGGTGTTCCTGTTCGACGAGCCGCTGTCGAACCTGGACGCCAAGCTGCGCGCGTCGATGCGCGTGCGCCTGACGGAGTTGCACCAGACGCTGCGCGACAAGGGCATGCCGGCGACCGTGGTCTACGTGACCCACGACCAGGTCGAAGCGATGACCATGGGCGAGCGCATCTGCGTGCTGAAGGAAGGCACGATCCAGCAGGTCGATACTCCGGCGGCGCTGTACGAGCGGCCGGCGAACGCGTTCGTTGCCGGCTTCATCGGCTCGCCGGAGATGAATCAGCACGATGTCGAGTTGAGTGTCACGTCGGACGATGTGGCGTTCAGCTTTGGCGGTGTGCGTCTGCCGCTGCCGGTGGTGAAAGCCGATCGTTTGCGTTCGCGCGGCAATGGCGCGGTGAAGCTGGGTCTGCGGCCGGAACACATCACCGCGATCGCCAGCCACGCCGGTGCGGTTCGGGTGCCGGGCACGCTGCGCTTCATGGAGAACATGGGCAGTGAGGTCTTCGTGCATGCCGAGCTCGGCGGCCTGCCGTTCACCAGCCGGGTGGCCTCGGATGCCCTGGGTGATTTGGTGGGCAAAGCGCGCGGCGACAGCCACGTCTTCCACGTGCAGATGGCGGCGTGTCATGCTTTCGACAGCGCCAACGGCGTCAATCTGCTGATCTGACGTGATGCATCGCCGATCCTTTATCGCTGCCCCACTGGTGTTTGCCGGCAGCACCGCCCGCGCCGAAACCGCCACGCTGCGCTTCCTGTGGTGGGGCGGCGGTGAGCGCCACAAGCGCACGCTGCAGGCCATCGCGGCATTCGAAGCACAGAACCCGGGCGTGAAGATCAAGCCCGAGTACATGGGCACGACCGGCTACCTGGAAAAGCTGACGATGCAGATGGCCGGCGGCACCGAGCCGGACATCATGCAGATCAACTGGGCCTGGCTGGCGATGTTCAGCCGCCATGGCGACGGTTTCTACGACCTGAACCAGCAGAAGAGCCAGTTGGCGATGGATCAGTTCCCTGATGAAGAACTGCGCATGGGCAGCGTGCAGGGCAAGCTCAATGGCCTGTCGCCTTCGTACACCGCGCGCCTGTTCGTCTGGAACCAGGCCAGCTTCGCGCGCGCCGGGCTCTCGCTGCCGCGCACATGGGACGACCTGTTCGCCGCCGGCCCGGTGTTCCAGAAGAAGCTCGGCGAGCAGGCCTATCCGATCGACGGCGAGCCCTACGACATGCTGCTGCTGGCGCAGGCCTACATCTTCCAGAAGCATGGCACGCCCTACGTGCATGCGTCCGGCAAGCAGGTGGCGATGAGCCCGTCCGCGCTGCTGGAATGGGTGCAGCTCTACAAGCGACTGGTCGATGCGCATGTGGCCACGCCCTTGCGCCACCGCGCCAGCCTCGGCGGGGCCGAGAAGCCGCTGGAGCAGCAGCCCGACTGGGTGGTCGGCAACTGGGCCGGCAACTACGCCTGGGACACCACGCTGCGCCTGCGCCAGAGCACGCTGGACAAGCAGCAGAAGCTGGACATCGGTGAGTTTCTGACGCTGCCGAATGCCAGGAACAGCGGCATGTTCGGCCGGCCGGCCATGCTGTTCTCGGTCAGCAAGCGCTGCAAACATCCGGCGATTGCGGCGCGCTTCCTGAACTTTCTGCTCACCGACCCCGAGGCGGCCCGCATCCTGGCCTTGTCGCGCGGCGTGCCGTCGACGGCGCGCGCGTTCAACACACTGCAACAGGCCGGCCTGTTGCCGCCACTGGAACTGAAGGCCTACCTGCAGATCAAGGCGCAGCGCGATGCTGGCCGCATCGAGCTGCCTTCACCGAAGTTCGAAGACGCGCGCTTTCGCAAGTTCATGCGTGAGGTCTTCGAGCGCGTGTCCTACGACAAGATCACCGAACAGGAGGCCGCAACGCGCTTGCTCATCGATGGCAATGCGCTCTTGGCACGCATCAAATGAAAACATCAGGCAAACACACCGTCCACACGCTCACATTCGATGTCAGCGAGGATCCCGACACCGGCGCCCGGATGACCCGGCTGACGCCGATCGACGTCACCTGCCATCGCAATTACTTCTACCAGAAGTGTTTCACCAACGACGGCGGCAAGCTGGTCTTCGGCGGAGAGTTCGGGCCTGGGGACGATTGGCACTACCACCTGCTGGACCTGGCCAGCGGCGAGGCACTGCAACTCACCGACCAGCCGGAGGAAAACACCTTCGGCGGTTTCCTGAGCCCCGATGACAAGCATCTGTACTTCGTGCGCGCCAAGCGCCAGCTGATCCGGCTGGAACTGGCGACGCTGCGGGAGGAGGTGGCCTACACCGTACCCGAAGCCTGGGTAGGCTACGGCACCTGGGTGGCCAACAGCGCCTGCACCAAGATGGTCGGCATCGAGATCCTGGCGACTGACTGGTTCCCGTTGTCGGACTGGCAGAAGTTCCGCGACATGTTCTACGCCAGGCCGCGCTGCCGGCTGATCCGCATCGACCTGGCGACGGGTCAGCGCGAGACCATCCACGAAGAGAAGTTGTGGCTCGGCCACCCGCAGTACCGGCCCTTCGACGACAACACGGTCGCCTTCTGCCACGAGGGCAACCACGACCTGGTGGATGCGCGCATGTGGTTCATCAACGAGGACGGCACCAACCTGCGCTGCGGCAAGCAACATGCCGAGGGCGAGAGCTGCACGCACGAGTTCTGGGTGCCGGATGGCTCGGCGATGGTCTACGTGTCCTATCAGAAGGGCCGGCCAGAGCGCTGGATCCGCTCGCTGGACCCGGTCACGCTGCAGGACACCGCGCTGGTGAACATGCCGCCATGCTCGCACCTGATGAGCAATGCCGATGGCACGCTGATCGTCGGCGACGGCTGCGGCAGCCCCGTCGACGTGAATGACAGCGCGGGCTACGCGATCCAGACCGACCCGTACCTGCACCTGTTCGACCTGAAGGCCGGCACCGAGCGGCGCATCGCGCGGCACGACAGTTCGTGGGGCGTCTACAAGGGCGACCGGCAAGTGACCCACCCGCACCCCTCTTTCACGCCGGATCAGAAGCAGGTGCTGTTCAGCTGCGACAAGGCCGGCGAACCCGGGTTGTTCCTGGCCGATCTGTGATGCCTGCCGGCCTGCGCCACGGGATCACCGGAGCAGCCTGCGCTGCGCTGGTGGCCTGCGCAGGCGATGGCTCGACAGTGATAGCGCGGGAAGTGCGCGGCAGCGTCCTGCGGCCTCAACTCAGCGATGCGCAGGCCCTGGCCTACACCCGCCAGCGCGTGCTGGCCGCCGCCGGCCACGCCGGCGCGCTGGTGGCCGACGGCTGGGAGCCGTTGGCGGACCTGGTCATCACCGGTCGCGCGCCGCCTGCCTTCCACTACCGCGTCGACCCCGCGGCGGCCGACGGCCGCACGGTCTTCGCCACCGTGCAGGCCGCGGTCAATCGTGCGCATGGCGATGCCGCGTTGGGCGCGCTGGCGGTGTCGCGGGTCTACATCGGCATCGCTCCCGGCAGCTACCACGAAGTGGTCTATGTGCCCGCCGGCCCGATACCCATCACGCTGTGGGGGCAGGGCGCCGACCCGGCGGCCGTGCGCATCCACCACGCCCTCGATGCCGGGCTGCCCGTGGCCGCGTACATCGCGCAGCATGCGGTGGTGTACGAAGCGGCGGGCCTGCATGCCGACATCGCCGCCTTCTTTCGCGCCTGCAGCAGGCAGCTCACGCTGAATACCGGATGCACGCCGGTGATGTGGGTCAAGCGTGACGGCTTCCAGGCACGCAACCTGACGGTGGACAACGGCCACGACCCCGACCGGGGTGACTCACCGCTGCAGCCCCAGGCACGACACCAGGCCGTGGCCTTCAAGTCCGAAGGTGCCGACCGAGTGCACCTGGAGCAGGTGCGGCTGCTCGGCCACCAGGACACGCTGTACCTCACCACCACGGCTGCAGACCGCACCGTACGCAGCTTCATCCACCGCAGCCTGGTGGCCGGCGATGTGGACTTCATCTTCGGTCCGACCACCGCGTACTTCCAGTCCAGCGAGATCCGCTGGGTCGGCGGCCGGCGTCAGCTGGCTTCGGGCTACATCGCAGCGCCGAGCACGAACCTCGGCATTCCGTACGGCTTCGTCTTCGAGGAGTGCGATTTCACGCACGAGGGCGGTAGCCTGGCCCAGGCTGGCGGTGTGCACCTGGCCCGCCAGTGGTTCACCGGCGCCACGTGCAGCCCGTATGGCGACAAGGCAGCACAGTGCGCCATCGTGCCCGGCGGCGCTGCCAACACGGGTGATGCGATCAGCACGCTGACGCTGGAGACGGTGGGCAAGATGGCGGTGCTGAACTCGCGGCTCGGCAGCCACTTGAAAACCGCCTCGCCCTGGGCGCCTTGGCAGGCAGAGCGTAGCGCCCGCAATCACCGACCCGTGCAGACCAGCAGCGACGACTTCTGGCACCTGCTTCAGGCCACCGGCAAGAACCCGGCAGCGCTGGGCTACCGCCGGCCCGACCCGGCGGAACCCTACCTGGCCGAATACCGCAACAGCGGGCCGGGCAAGGGCGCATCCGCGCCGTGAGCTGCCGGTTTGCAGGCAAAATCCACTTTTGAAACGCCATATCAGAGCAGCCGAAACGATGGACGACGATTCACTCGACCCCAAACAGCCCGAATCGGTGGCCGCGGTGCTGAAGGTGTTTGCCATCCTGCAGGCGCTGGGCGAACGCGATGAAACCGGCATTTCCGAGCTGTCGATGCGGCTGGCCATGCCCAAGGCCACGATCTACCGCTTCCTGCAGACGATGAAGAGCCTGGGCTACGTGCGACAGGAGGCCGATAGCGAGCGCTACGGCCTGACCATGCGCATGTTCGAACTCGGCACCAAGGCGCTGCAGTTCCCCGACCTGACCGAGCTGGCCCGCACACACATGCAGATGGTGTCCGACCAGACCGGCGAGACGGTGCACCTGGGCACGCTGATCGACAGCGAGATCATCTACGTGCACAAGGTGGATTCGCGGCACATGCTGGGCATGTATTCGCGCGTCGGCCGGCGCGCGCCGCTGCACTGCACCGCCATTGGCAAGGTGCTGTTGGCCTGGGAAGATCCGCAGCGCCGCGAACGCATCCTCGAAGGTTGCGACTTCAAGCGCTACCGCGAGAAGACCATCACCGACCGCGACGCCTTTGCCGCCGAACTGCAGCGCACGCGCGAGCAGGGCTTCGGCCAGGATCGCGAGGAGTTCGACGACCACATCCGCTGCGTCGGCGTGCCGGTGTTCGACCGGCTCAATCAGCCGGTGGCGGGGCTGTCGGTCAGCTTCCCCTCGTTCCGCTACAGCGAAGAGAAGGAGCCGGCCCTGGTGGCCATGCTGCAGCAGGCCAGCCGCGTGATCTCCGGCCAGCTGGGCTGCACGCAGTTTCCGCTGGATCCGCCG
>NZ_DATILJ010000228.1:0-45502 GCF_035476535.1 Aquabacterium sp. | reverse complement strand
ATCGTGCGCACCGGGCCGGGGTAGCGCTGCAGCACCTCGGCGGCGTTCATGGTGGGTGTCGCGCCTGGGCTCACGCTCAGTCCTTGGGCGTCCAGCCCGCGGGCAGCGGCCCGGTGTAGCGCAGCTCGCGCGTGGCCTGGTAGGACAGCGCGAAGCCGATCGGCTGCGCCAGTTCTTCGACCAGGTGGCCGATCAGCCCGGCGGTGCGCGCGAGGATGGGCACGCCCTTCAGCGCCTCGAGCGGGAAGCCGACGTCCAGCAGCACCGCGGGAATCGCCGCCGAGACGTTCAGCCGCAGCTCGCGGCCGGTGATGCCCGGCAGCACCCGCTCGACGGCCTCGGCGATGGCGACGAAGCGCCCCGGCGTGCCGGCCTCGGCGGCCACCTCGAACAGCCGCGCCACGCGTGGATCACGCGCCTTGTGCAGCGGGTGGCCGTAGCCGGGAATCGCCTGGCCGGCGGCGCGCAGTTCGCGCACCCCCTCTTCGGCTGCCACATCAAGCGCGAGTTCACGCTCGCTCGCCAGCGCATCGATGCGCGCGAACAGCCGCCCTGCCGTCTCCGACGCGCCGAGGATCACCGAGCCGCAGCCCAGGATGCCGGCGGCCACCGCACCCTGCAGTGCGTCCGGCGCAGCGGCCAGGGTCATGCGGCTGGCCTGCACGCTGGGCACCAGGCCATGCTCGGCGATGGCCACCAGCGTGGCATCGAGCACGCGGCTGGCCATCGCGCTCGGCCGCTGGCCGGTGACGAGCAGGAAGAAGTAGTCGACGAAGCCCAGCTTGCCGATCAGGTCGCGGCAGAGGTCTTCGCCGCGCACGACGATGGTCTCGTCGTCCGATGTGCAGATGGCCGATGCGGGCACCGTTGTCTTGCCGATCTTCATGGCGTCAAGCCCTCAGGCCGCCCTGGCGAGGTGGAAGTCATAACGCGCGGTGTGGTAGGCACGGTCCATCACGCGCCCGTCCGGCGCGGTGCCCGGCGGGTGCTTCTCCCAGGGCACGACCAGGCTGTTGCGAACGCCGAACACGACGTCGGAATCGAGGAACGGGCTGTCCGACGGAAACAGGTGCGTGGTCACCGGCACGTAGCACTCGGCGTAGACCATCGCGTGGATGTGCCCGGGCCGGTTCGGGTGCCGGCCCATCTTGTTGATCATGTCGCCGACCGGGCCGTCCATCGGGATCGGGTAGTAGGTCGGCTTGATCGACCAGAAGCGGTAGCGGCCCTGGTCGTCGGTGTGGAAGCGTGCGCGCAGCCGCATGCCCACCTCGCCTCCCCTCTGCATGTCGTACACCCCCTCGCCGTCACCGGACCAGACGTCGAGGCAGGCGTTCGCGATCGCTTGGCCATGCGTGTCGCTGACGGTGCCGCTGTAGTAGGCCGGCTCGCCGGGCAGGCCTTGGCCGATGTCGCTGCCCGCCGACAGCACCGGCGAGCCTTCCCAGTAGAACGGGCCTTGCACCGTGGCCTCGGTCGGCATCTCGCGCAAGGCCGGGTCGGCCAGCGCCTGCTTCGATCGCCGTGCCTGCTCGAGCCCGACGACCAGCATCGACACGCCCAGCGTGTCCGACAGCAGGATGCATTCCTGCCGCTGCGCGCTGCAGGTCTGGCCGACGCGCGTGATGAACTGGATGGCGGCCATCCATTCTTCGGGCTTCAGGTCCACCTCCTTCACCAGCGCATGCAGATGGCGCACGACGGCGGACATGATCTCCTTGTAGCGCGCGTCGGCGTTGCCTTCGAATGTGCGCAGCACGGCGGCAGTGAGCTCATCGATCTGGGGTTCGGTGGACGGGGCCATGGTGAGTTCGCTCAGTTCGGATTGAACAGGTCCTGCGGGATGCCGGCGGCGCTGAAGATGTAGTCGCGGGAGGCTTCGAGCTGCTGGCGCAGGCTCGTGAGATCGGCGTCGAGCAGGCGGCCCTTCCACTTGCGCACCTTGCCGGCGACGATCACCGTCTCGACGTTGCCGCGGTCCATCAGCGATACCACCGCGCCGGGCACGTGGTTCAACGGCGCCACGTTGATCGCCTGCGCGTCGAGGATCAGGATGTCGGCTTCCTTGCCCGGCGTCAGCGAGCCGACCTTGCCGTCCAGCCGCAGGTGCTTGGCGCCGTTCATCGTGGCGTAGCGCAGCACGTCGCGCGTGTTCAGCAGCCGTGGTGTGCCGGCCGGCGGCGTCGGCCACCAGTTGTCGCTGGCGAAGCCGGGGTCCAGGATCATCTGGTTCACGACCATGCGCTGCATCGTCATCATCGAGCGCATTTGCGTGAAGAAATCGGCCGTCATGGTGCACTCGACATCGGTGCTCAGCGACGGCTCGATCCCCAGGCTCTGCATCTTCAGGATGGGCGGCGTACCGTGGCGCATGTTCATCTCGATCGGCACCGCCAGCGAGATGCCGGCGCCGACGTCCTTCACGCGCTGCCAGGCCAGGTCGGACATGCCGGTGAAGTGCACGAACAGGTTGTCCGGGCCGATGCCGATGTCCTTGTTGACGCCGCCCTTGCCTTGCGCCAGCAAGTCCATGATGGGCCGGATGCCGAACGGCGACAGGATGTGCGCCACCACCTGCAGGCCGAGCTGGCGGCCCAGCGTCCAGGCCTGGGTGTAGGTCGGTGCGCCGAGGTAGACCTCGCCGCCCATGGTCATGCTCACCAGCTGGTCGGACGAGGAGAACCATTTCTGCTTCAGCCGCGTCGCGTCCTGCGGGTAGGCGTAGGCCGGGCCCGGTGTGCCGCCGGCGCCTTCGAAATAGCCCAGCGCCGCGCGGCGGCCGGTGTCGAACAGCGCCTGCGCCACCGCGTCCGAATGCTCGGGCGTGTGGTGGATCTGCGAGATGTCGTGCACCGTCGTCACGCCATGGTCGAGCTGGCTCAGGCCCCCGAACAACTCGTTGATGTAGACGTCCTGCGGCCGGTACACCGGCGCGAAGCGCGACAGGATGTACTCGAAGTAGGTCTGGTTGCCGCTGGGCGTGTTCGAGCCGTCGTTGATCAGGATGCCGTCGGCCAGCCAGGCGCGCAGCGCGGTCTCGAACTGGTGGTGGTGGGTGTCGATGAAGCCCGGCATCACGATGCGCCCGCGCGCGTCGATCACCGGGATGCCGGGCGCCGCGAGGCCGGGCCCGACGGCGAGGATCTTCTTGCCTTCGACCAGCACGTCGGCGCTGACGAAGTCGCCGACCGTCGGGTCCATCGACATCACCGCGCCGCCCTTGATCAGGTAGCGCACGCCGCGGCGGCCGCTGCCCTCGGGCGCGCGTGGCTCGGCGGCGGCCAGCGCCGGGCGCGGCGCGAACAGCGCCAGCCCGCCGGCGCCGGCCATCGTCGCCGCGGCGGCAGTGGCCTTCAGGAAACCGCGCCGGGCATTCCAATGCGGTTGCGGGCGGCCTTCATCGCAGAGTCTGCACATGTCCGTTGTCTCCTGGATCGTCGTGGTGGTGTCCCGCCGCGGTGGACCCGGCGGGTGGGGCTGCGCCTTCGCGCACTTGAAGGTCACCGCCGGCACCGATGGCCGCGGCCGGGAAGCCGGCCTTCTGCGGCCACAGATTGGCGAAGACGTGGACCGCGACGCTGGCGTACAGGCCGGCGCGCGTGAACGGCTCGCCGGCGAGCCAGGCGTGAGCGGCGTCGCGGCTGTCGAAGTCGATCGCCAGCAGGCTGCCGATCATCGTCACGCCGTCGTCGCGGGTCAGCGGGCCGGCAAACGCGATGCGGTCGCCCACCTGCGCGAGATAGGCCTTGTGTGCGCTCCGCACGCTCTGGCGCAAGGCGGCGCCGTCGGGCCGGTCCATCAACATGAAGGCATAGATCACGTCAGCAGCTCCAGGTGCATGGCGAGACTCCCGGAATAACGGTAGATCGCTCCGCAGCCAGCATCGAAGACTTCGTTCCGAGCGGGAATGGGCACTCAGCCGTAGCGGCGGCGCAGCAGCTTCGCTGCATCGACCATCGCGGCCAGCTTGCCCGCAGCAGTGGCGCGCGGGATGTACTTCATGCCGCAGTCCGGCGCCAGGATCACGTTCTCCGGCGCGATGTAGGGCAGCGCACGCTCGATGCGCGCGACGATGGTGGCGACCGATTCGACCTGCGGGTCCGACAGGTCCAGGCAGCCGACCATCACCTTCTTGCCGGCCAGCGGCACGAGTGCGCTGCAATCCAGCTGCGACTGCGCGGTCTCGATCGAGACCTGCCGGCAGCTGCACTGCGCCAGCTCGGGCAGGAAGGAATAACCGCTGGGACGCTCGTGGATGATGGCCGCGTAGCCGAAGCAGATGTGCACCGCCGTCGTGCCGCTGATGCCTTCGAGCGCGCGGTTCAGCGCCGCCAGGCCATAGCGGCGCGCTTTCTCGGGCCGCGCCTGCATGTAGGGCTCGTCGATTTGCACCACGTCGGCGCCGGCGGCGAAGAGGTCGCGGATCTCGGCGTTGACGGCGGCGGCGTAGTCCATCGCCGCTTCTTCCTCGCTGTCATAGAAATCGTTCTGCGCCTGCTGCAGCATCGTGAACGGTCCCGGCACGGTGATCTTCACCTGGCGCTGGGTGTGCGCGCGCAGGAACTTCAGGTCGTCGACCTCCACCGCATGGCGGCGGCTGATGCGGCCGACGATGCGCGGCACCGGGTTCGGGTGGCCAGAACGATCCAGCGCGCTGCCGGGCTTGTCGAGGTCGACGCCGTCCAGCGCGGTGGCGAAGCGGTTCGAATAACTCTCGCGCCGGATCTCGCCGTCGCTGACGATGTCCAGCCCCGCCTCTTCCTGCGCGCGGATGGCGATCAGCGTTGCGTCGTCCTGCGCCTGCTCCAGGTACTGCGGCGGAATGCGCCACAGTTCGCGGGCGCGCACCCGCGGCGGAAAGCGGCCGGCGAGCTTTTCGCGGTCGATCAGCCAGTCGGGCTGCGGGAAGCTGCCGACGATGGTGGTGGGGAACAGCATGGCGGATCCTCCTGCTCAGGACATCAACTGCCGAGATAGGCGCGGCGGATCTCGTCGCGCTGCATCAGCGCGTCGGGCGTGCCCTCGGCGACCATGCGGCCTTGTTCGAGCACGTAGGCGCGGTGGGCCACGCGCAGCGCCATCGCGACGTTCTGCTCGACCAGCAGCACCGCCGTGCCCTCGGCGTTGACGCGCTGGATGGCCGAGAACATCTCGCTGACGATCAGCGGCGACAGGCCGAGCGAGGGCTCGTCCAGCAGCAGCAGCCGCGGGCAGGCCATCAGCGCGCGGCCGATGGCCAGCATCTGCTGCTGGCCGCCGGACAGCTCCGCCGCGGCCTGGCCGAGCTTGGCCTGCAGCGCCGGGAACAGCGCGAGCACCGAGGCCATCGACTTCGCACGATAGGCTTTCGCCGCCGGCAGCAGGCTGCCGATCTCCAGGTTCTCGCGCACGCTCATGCCGCCGAACAGCCGCCGGCCCTCGGGCACGATCGCGATGCCGGCCTCGCAGAAGCGGTGCGGCGGCAGCGCGGTGATGTCGCGGCCTTCGAAATCGATGCGGCCGCCGCGGCTGCGCAGCATGCCGGCCAGCGCATGGATCAGCGTCGTCTTGCCGGCGCCGTTGGGGCCGACGACGCACAGCAGCTCCCGCGGGCGCAGCACGAAGCTCACGCCCCACAGCGCCGGCGCCGGGCCGTAGGCCACCTGCAGGTCGTGCACCTCAAGCATGGTTGCGCTCCGGGGGCTCGGCAGCGGGTGGCTGCGGCGTGGGCGGCTGCGGCGTGCCGAGGTAGGCCAGCATCACCTCGGGCCGCTGCATCACCTCGGCGGCCGGGCCGACGGCCAGCAGCTCGCCGTGGTCGAAGACGATCACACGGTCGGTCAGCGCCATCACCGCGCGCATCACGTGCTCGACGAAGATCACCGTCGCGCCCTGGTCGCGAATGCGCCGCACCAGCGCCACCGCATCGTCGATCTCGCTGGGCGTCAGGCCGCACAGCACTTCGTCCAGCATCACCAGCCGCGGCCGCGAGGCCAGCGCGCGGGCAAGTTCGAGGAACTTGCGCTGGTGCAGGTTCAGCGCGTCCGGTTGGGCATGGGCCTTGTCCTGCAGGCCGGCAAAGGCCAGCCAGCTCATTGCCTGCGCACGCGCCGCCGCCGGCGTGGCCAGGCCGCCGCCGAACATCGCCGCCAGCGCGACGTTGTCCAGCACCGTCTGGTGCGCGAAGGGCCGCGGGATCTGGTAGGTGCGCGAGATGCCGGCCCGCGCGATACGGTGCGCGGCGCGGCCGGCCAGTTCCTGCCCTTCGAAGACCACGCTGCCGGCGCTGGGCAGGTGGTGGCCGGTGACGGCATTGATGAAGGTCGACTTGCCCGAGCCGTTGGGGCCCAGCAGGCCGAGGATCTCGCCGCGCAGCACCTCGACATCGACACCGTCCAGCGCCTTGACGCCGCGGAAGGACTTGCTCAGCCCGCGCGTGCGCAGCAGCACCTCGCCCGGCGCCGGCGGCGCGACGCTCGGGGTCGCCGGCACCGCCGGTGGCGAGACGCTCAGGGCCACCGGCACCGCCGGTGGCCGTCGGCGCGGCAGCAGGCGCTGAAGACGCGGCAGGATGCCGTCCGGCATGAACAGGATCGCGGCGATCAGGATCACGCCGACCATCGCCTTGCCGGCGACGGCATGGTTGGCCGCGGTGAAGCTGTACAGCAGCAGCGTGATCGCCACTGCGCCGATGGCAGGCCCGGCCCAGTGGCGCGTGCCGCCGAGCACGCTCATCAGCACCACCGTCAGCGGCACGGTGATGGTGAAGACCTCGCCCACCGTGACATAGGACAGGAACAGCGCGTGGATGCCGCCGGCCACGCCGGCCAGCGCGCAGGAGATGCCCAGCGCCGCCAGCTTGTAGCGGTAGGTCGGCACGCCCATCACCTCGGCCGCGTCCTCGTCGTCGTGGATGGCGAACAGGCCGGCGCCGAACTTCGTCGTCGTGATGCGCCAGGCGACCAGCAGCGTCAGCGTCGCCGCGGCCAGCGCCAGCAGGTAGAAGGTCGACGAGGGCGTCGGCCCGATGGCCGGCACCGGCACCGCGGCCAGCGAGACGCCGTTGCCGCCGTCGATCGGTGTGTTGACGATGATCGTGCCGAGCACGAAGGTCACCGCCAGCGTCAGCAGCGCGAAGACCTCGCCGCGGATGGCCTTGACGCGGAACACCACCGCGCCGAGTGCCAGGCCCAGCACGCCGGCAACGCCCGCGGCCACCGGCAGCGTCCACAGGAACGGCCACTCATAGCGCGACAGCAGCGTGCTCGTGGTGTAGATGCCCGCGCCGAAGAACGCGCCGTGGCCGAACGAGAAATAGCCGGTGTAGCCCGACAGGATGTTCCACGAGGTGGCCAGCACGATCCAGTGCAGCACCAGGTAGAGCAGCGAGTCGTAGAAGGCCGGCAGGCCGAGCCGGGGCACGAAGGACAGCGCGGCGGCCGCGGCGGCGATGGCCAGCGGTGTGCGCAGACCTTCCAAGCGGACGCCGCGGATCGGGCTCTGCCCGGCCGCTGGCGGCGCCCCCCTGGGGGGGAGCGCCGCAGGCGCTTCGGGGGGGTACAAATTCATGCCGCTCTGCCCGGACGGAACAGCAGGATCGTGATCAGCAGCGTGAACGACACCAGCGGCGCCCACGAAGGCGCGGTCACCGCCATCGTCACCGCCTCGCTGATGCCGATGACGATGCCGGCGATCAGCGGCGCCAGCGCGCGGCCCAGGCCGCCCAGCATCACCGCCGCGAAGACGACGCCGATCCAGGCGTAGATCTGCGACGGCGCGAGTGTGAAGCCCAGCGCCAGGCAGACCCCCGCCACCGAGGCCAGCGCCGAGCAGGTGCCGGCCAGCAGCAGCGCGTTGCGCCGCTGGTGGATGCCGAAGGCGGCGGCGATCGGCGCGTCTTCGGCCGAGGCGCGCAAGGCCTTGCCCAGGTCGGTGTAGCGCAGCACGGCCCAGACGCCGAACGACAGGCTCACGGCCAGCGCCAGCGTGATCAGCTCCGGCAGCGGCAGGTACAGCCCGAGCCACTTGAAGCGGTGCTCGCCGTAGGCCGACTCCAGCTTGCGGAAGTCGGCTGTCCACACCGACTGGATCAGCGCCTCGATGATGCCGGTGAGCCCGAAGCTGAGCAGCAGCGAATTGAAGGGCGTGATCGCGAAGCGGGCCAGTGCGGCCTGCAGCGCCGCGCCGATGGCGAAGAACAGCGGCACGATGATCAGCAGCGACAGCAGCGGGTCCAGGCCCATCGTCGCCATCTGGTAGCACAGGTAGGCAGCGAGGAAGGCGAATCCGAAGTGCGCCAGGTTGATCAGCCGCAGCAGCCCCCACGACAGGCTCAACCCCAGCCCAAGCAGGCCATAGAGCGCGCCGACGAAGACGCCGGACAGCACGCTTTGCGCCAGCAGCGTGGCGCTGGGCATGGTGAATCCCGACATGGCGCCGTCAGTTCGACAGCAGCTTGGTCCCGCCGGCGGTGAACTCCTTCGGCCAGACCACGGCCCAGCGGCCGTTCTGCACCTGTTTCACGCGCATCAGGTCGTCACCGTAGTTGCCGGGGCCGTCGAAGCGCAGCTTGCCCTGGATGGTGTCGACGCGGTTGGCCTTCAGCCAGGCGGCGATGGCCTTGTCGTCCAGGCTCTTCGCCGCCGCGACACCGGCGGCGAGGATCTGCCAGGCCGTGTACGAAGCACCGGCCTGCACCTCCACCGACGGGTCGGGCAGCTTGGCCGCGGTCGCGCGCTCACGGTAGAGCGTGATGAACTCGGCCGCGCCCGGCGCGTTGCTGAACGGCGGCTGCTCCTCGAAGATCGTCACCGACAGTGCGTTCTTCGCCTCCGGCAGCGAGACCAGCGGGCCCGGTGCCGGGTACAGGTAGAAATGCTGCGGCGGCTGGTACTCGATCTTCTTCATCGCGTCGAGCAGCAGGTTGCCGTCCAGGCCGATGGCGCCGACCCAGACGAAGTCGGGCTTCGCGTCCTTGATGCGGTTGGCAATCGGGCCGAAGTCGCGGTTGCCGAAGTCCCACTCGAGGAACAGCACCTCGTTCAGGCCGCGCTTCTTCAGCACCTCGCGCGCGCCGGCGGACATGAACTGGATCGACGGGAACTTGCTCGTCACCACGGCCACGGTCTTTGGCGGTTTGGGGCCGGCGGCCAGCGCCTCGAACACGGTGTTCGGCACCGTGCTCGCGGGCTCGGAGCCCAGCGACCAGGCCGGGAACTGCATGTCGTACTTGGCCAGCGACGGGATGCCCAGCGTGTGGTGCACCAGCACCTTGCCGTAGCGCTGCGCCACGCCCATCGCCGAGAGGATCGCGCCGGTGGCGTAGGGCCCCAGCAGCAGGTCGACCTTGTCGGCCGTGACCAGCTGCTCGTACAGCGTGCGCGCCAGGTCGGGCTTGCTCTGGTCGTCCTTCAGCACCCATTCGAGCGGCCGGCCGAGCCAGCCGCCGCGCTTGTTGACCTGCTCGACATAGATCTCGCCGACGATCTTGTGGATCTGCGCGGTGGCGGACAGCGGCCCGGTCAGCGCCAGCGTGCTGCCAATGCGGATGGGCGCGCCCTGCGCGCGCGCCAGCCCCCAGGAGCCGAGCCAGCTGGCCAGGCCGGCCAGGGAGAAACCGAGCGCGCTGCGGCGCTTGACCAGGCGGGTGTGCATGCCGTGTCTCCTCTGTTGTTCGTGCCCCCGGGGTGCCCGCGGGGTGATCTGCGCAGGATAGACATCGCCGGCCGTTTGAACAGTGATGAATCTCCATCGATATCATCGACGGCATCGATCATCTCGAAGGGTTTTCATGGAGCTGAGGCATCTTCGCTACTTCGTCGCCTTGGCCGAATGCCTCAGCTTCACGCGCGCCGCCGAGCGTGTGCACGTGACCCAGTCGACGCTGTCGCACCAGATCCGCCAGCTGGAAGACGAGATCGGCCAGGCGCTGTTCGAGCGCATCGGCAAGAAGGTGGTCACCACCGAGGCCGGCCAGCTCTTCCTGGCTTACGCGGCACGCGCGCTGAAGGAGGTGGACGCCGGCATCGCGATGCTGCGGCCGACGGCCGACGACCTGACCGGTCAGGTGCGTGTCGGCGCAACGCACACCTTCAACATCGGGCTGATCCCCGAATGCGTGGCGCTGTTCCTGGCCCGCCACCCGACGGTGAAGGTCTGCATCGAGGAACTGCCGGCCGACGACATCGGCGTGCAGCTGCATTCGGGCGATCTCGACCTCGGCATCGCCTACCGGCCCAGCGGGCCGACCGACCTGAGCTTCGAGCCGCTCTACAACGAGGAGATGGTGCTGGTGGTCGCCGAGACGCACCCGCTGGCCGGCCGGCGGCGCATCCGCATGGTGGAGCTGCACCAGCAGCCGCTGGTGCTGCTGCCCGCGCGCTTCACGACCCGCACGATGCTCGACGAATGCTTCGCGGCCTGCGGCGCCGAGCCCTCGGTGGTGGCGGAGATGTCGACGGTGGCGCCGATGATCGGCCTCGTCCAGCGCGTGCCGGTGGGCACCATCGTGTCCGCGAACGCCGTGCCGGCGGAACTGGCCGGCCTGCGCACCGTGCCCATCGAGAGCCCGACCCCCATCCGCACGCCAGGGCTGCTGTGGCGTGCCCAGGGCGTGAAAGCGCCGGCCTTGCAGGCATTCGCGGTCATCGTGCGCAAGACGGCGTTGCGGCTGCAGGCGCGGCAGCGGCCGGGCTGAGGGCTTCCCGCGCCGCGGCCAGCTCGGCCTGCAGCGCATCGACGCGCGACGTCACGGCGTCGAGCCGGGCTTGCAGGGCCGCGTGGCGGGCGTCCATCGCCACGACCACCGCGTGCATGAAGTCCGGCAAGGGCGTCAGCTGCACGACCCATCGCGCACCGGCACGGACGGCGGCCCAGGTGTCGGACGGCAGCGCCAGTTCGAAGCTCGGATCGCTGCTGGTGGCCAGCATCAACAGCTCGCCTGGCGAGGCCGCGTCCGAGACGAAGCGCAGGTTGCGCGTCGCCTGCAGCACATCATGCCGGCCGTCCCAGGTCCACAGCGTCCGGTGTTGCGAATCGGTCAGATGCATGCTGTCGAGCCGGGCCAGCCCGCAGCAGTCGGCGAAGTCGAAGCGCAGCCCGGCAACGCCGCCGCTGCCCAGGTCCGAGAGCACGAACGACAGCAATTGGCGCCGGCCATCGAAGCAGATCGGCAGTTCGCACGACTCACGCTCGGCAAAGTCCGCACCGGCGCCGCGCCAGAACAGCTGGCTGCTGGCCCAGCGGGCGCCGCTCGCGGCCTGCGGCGACAACGCGGCCGGCCCTGGCAGTGTCACCGTTGCGCCGCTGTCGCCGCCGGGCCGCCTCGGCAACAGATGCACCGCGCTGGTCGGCGGCGGCTGCGCGAACAGGCGCGCCGCATCACCCTCGGCCGTGCGGGCGAGAAACTCGTCGTAGCCGATCAAGCCGATGTAGTCCTCGCGCCGTTCGGCGAAATGGAAATAGTCGATGTCGTGGTCGATCGCGTAGTCGAGGTTCAGATCGATGTTCCAGACCAGGCCGACACCAAAATCCTCGTCGACGGTGATCGCCCGCTCGCGGTTGTGCGCCCTGAACACCGCAAAGGCCTTGTAGGTCTCGCCAACCCAGGCGTCGGGCTTGCGTTGCAGCGTGGTCTGCGAAAACAGGCCCGGGTTGCAATCGTGCACGACGAGGAAGCCGCCCGGCCTGAGCAGGCGAGGCAGCAACTGCAGTGCCTGGTCGACATCGGGCCGCACATGCACCGGGTCGAAGAAGATGAGGTCGAAGCGCTCGCCCTGGTAGCGCTCGAGCAGGCGGTCGAGTGGCAGGATCGCGTCGATCTCGGCGTCTTTCGCCACGTCGAGCAGGCGGCGCAGGTTGCCGGCATCCAGGTACGAGCGCTCCGGCTGGTAGGCCCTCTCCTTGTGGGCACAGACGATCTCGCCGTAGTAAGTCGCGCCGTCGAACTTGTTGTATTCGAGGTAGCGCTCGAGCCGGTGCTGGCGGATCAGCCGGTTGATGATGTCGCCCTTGGTCGGGCGGTGCGGCACCTCGGTGGCGGCGACATCGGTGTCGGTGGCCGCGGAATTCGGCGGCGACACCATCAGCCGCGGTCCAGCGCAAACAACTCGGCCGCCGGCAGCCAGCGCACGCAGTCGAATTCACGGCTGACATCGACCAGGCGCTGCATGAAGGCCCAGGCATCGTCGCCCATCGGCCGGTGATGGCTCAGGATGCCCAGCGGCGGCGGCTCGGCGGCCTCGCGGTGCTCACGCAGCACGGCCACCAGCACCTCGACCAGCGCGTCGACCGGCTGGCAGCGTATCGGTGGCTGGGGCGCCCATTGCAGGATGTCGAGGTGGCAGTCAACCGCGCGCACCGCGACATCGGTCCCCCGCGTCTGGCCGCGGTACTGGGAGATCCCGCGCAGGCCCAGTTCGGGCAGCAGCGTCAGGGCATCGCTGCGAAAGCGGTTCCATGGCGGCACGAACACCGGCACGAAACGATCGCCGAACAGGCCGGCCATGCGCTCACGCCCGCGCCGCAGGTCCTCGGCCACGGCGTCGAGTTGCCGGGCGGCGCCGAACTCGCTGGGCGCTGCGCCGTCGGCTTCGTGGTTGCGATGCTGCCAGCCATGCTGGCAGAACGACAGGCCGGTGAACGCCGCCGTGTCCGCGGCCAGCGCGTCCGCCGCCTGGCCCGGAATCACCGCCACCAGCGCCGGCAGCGCGTTGCGCGCGGCAAAGTCGGCCAGCCGGCGCAGCGCCGGCGTGTCGGCCACCAGATCATCGTCGCGCCACCACAGCGGGCAACAACGCCCTGCTGCCTGCCACTGCGCCAACTCGCGGCGCAAGGGCTCGAAGGCAGCGTCGCCCTCAGCGCCGGCGAGTGCACAGGTGCTGTCCATCGCGCTCATGCGTCGATCTGCACGACACGCGCGCCGAGGCCGGCAGTACGCAAGCAGGCGGCGATGCGCGCGGCGTCAGCGCGGTCCTTCAGGAACAGGTGCACGACCTCCTGGGTGCCGGTGCAGGGATCGGTGCCTTCGATGGCCATCGTCGTCAAACCCTTGTCCTGGCAACGGAAGTGGGCGGCCAGGTCGGCACCGTACAGATGCCAGCAGCCGTGCGGCCCGGTGGGTTCAGCATAGTCGATGCAGCGCGCGCGGGACAAGGGCGCCGAAAAGCAGGCCAGCAGCATGCCGCCCGGTGACAACACGCGCGCCAGCTCGTCGAACGCCCGCTGGTCGTCAGGCACGAACTCGATCACATGGCTGAGCGAGACGAAGTCGTAGGCGCCGCTGTCGCGGGCGATCGCCTGCACATCCAGGCTGTTCTCGCCGCCGTAGACCGAGACCTCATAGCGCGCGAAGGACGCGGCATCGACGCCGTTGTCGGGACTGAACTGCAGGCCACGCCGGCCCTCGAAAAGCGCCGGCGGCAAGGCCTGGAACAAGCCACGAATGATGCGCTGGCGCTCCAGCGCACCGCAACGGCGGCAGTGCGGCGGCGCCCCGCTGGTGGCCATTCGGCCGAGCGGCCCGGGGCCAAAATCGCTGCCGCCGCAGACGGTGCAGGACGGATGCGCCGGCAGCTGGTAGTGCCGCCGGCGTTCTTCGATCAGCCGCTGCACATAGCGCCAGCTGTGCGCCTCGCCGATGTGCGCCGGCGCTGCCAAAGTCCAGTCGGCGGCGTAGCCCAGGCGCCGCAGCAGCGGGTCGATGCCCGGACGCAGCGCCTCGACGTCGGCCGCCGTGAACCAGTGCCGCCAATCGCCGGCCGCACGGTGGCGAGCGACCCGGGCGTGCTCCGCCGGCACGTCCACTTCAGCCGGCAGGGCCAGTCCGAAGGGTCTGCCCCACGCCGGCAGGCGCCCGGCCACGATGTCTTCGTAGCGCAGCCGCAGCCAGTGCTCGCCCAGATCGGCTTCAAAGTGCGCGAAGTCTTCCAGCTTGCGCAGCGAGTCAGCGACGAAGGGCCCGATGCGCGTGTCGTCGAACAGCCGGGCGATCTCGATGAGCGGTAGCGCCGCCGGGGCCTGCTGCTTGCGCTGCAGCAGGTCGATCAGCTGCGCGCAGAAGGCCGGGTCGGCCAGCTGGGGCGGCAGACTGGCGATGGCATACAGCAAGCTACTGACCAGGCTGTCGCGAGGGTCGCGCAGCAACACGATCTTGTGATCGACGCCCAGGGCAGCGGACAGGATGTCGGCCGCGGATTCGTTGTCGAAGATCACTTTCGCGACGACCGGCCCCGCCGGGTCCCGCCGCAAGGCAGCGCTCAGCTGCGCTGCCGGCTCCTCGAAGAACAGCCGCGGACGATCGAGCGCATCGGCCAGCGCGCTGAACAGCGCCGTGCTGCCGCTGCGGGCCGTGCCGACAATGAGCCAACGCATTGCGACGGCCCGCCTTCAGCCCGGCACCGACAGCGCGGCCACCGTCGCGAGGATCGCGTCGACCCGATGGTCGAAGCTATGGTGCGCGCGGATCAGGGCTGCCAGCTGTGCGCCGCGTGCGCGGCGGCCGGCTTCGTCGTGCAGCAGCGTGCGAACCCCTTCGGCCAGCGACGCCGGTGAATCGAAGTAGGCCACCGCATCGCCGAACAGTGCGCGGCAGGCCGGCATGTCGTCGGACAGGATCGTGGCGCCGCAAGCCCCGGCGTCGAAGAGGCGGTTCGAGACGAAGCCTTCGCTGCGCATGTCGGGCCAGTGATCGTTCAGCACCACCTTGGCGCCGGCGTAGTAGCGCTGCAGCACGCGGTTCGGCACATGGCTGGCCCTCAGCCGCGACGGCGGCAGCAGGCCCTCCCACAGCGCGCCATAGACCGCGACATCGACACCGGCGTCCAGCGCGAACTGCACCGCATCGCGGCGCTGGCCGCGCGAATTGCCGACGAAGATCACCTCGCCAATGTCAGGCAGTGGATCCGAGTCCGCTGGCGCGGCCACCCCGGCGCTCGGCTCGGCGTCCGACACGGGATGGAACAGCGCCGGGTCGGTGCACTGCAGCAGCGTCGAGACCTTGTCCCCCAGGCGCGCGGCCAGGCGCTGCGCGTAGGGTTCCGAAGCGACAAAGACATGGTCGTAGCCCTGGCATTCGGCGAGGCTGACCTCGTCCGGATGGCTGATCAGCCACATCAGGTTGATCGCGGTCGGCTGCGGCTGGTACGCCGACAGCCCGCGCAGCACGATCACGACATCGTCGCCGGCACCGAGCCCGCTGTTCCAGTCCGGCAGCAAGTCGATGCGAACGAAGTGCCCGCGCCGGCGCAGCGCGCGCTGCAGCGCCAGCGCGAAGTGATAGTCGCCCCAGCTCTCGCACTCGGCGCGGGAGGGCACGCCGATCTTGATGGCAAAGCGCAGCGCACGCTCGGCAAACTCGCCGAGCACCTCCTTGAACAGCCGGGCGCGGTGGTCGTAGGTGTGGTGTTCCAGCACTTCGCGGTGCAGCTTCTGGGCCAGCGCCTCACGCTCCTGCGGCTGCGCCAGGTAGTACAGCACCAGTTGCCGCAAGGCCTCGCCGTCGCTGAAGGTGGGCAGTTCACCGCCGAACAGCTCGTCGCCGCCGCCGACGCAATTGGTCAGCACCAGCTTGCCGCAACCCAGCGCGTCGAACACCCGCGAGTTCAATGAGTTCCAGTCGCGCGTGACAGGATGCGAATCGTCGAGCACGATCTTCGCCGACGAATAGATCTCCGGCAATTGGGTGTAGGGCACCGCGCCGCGCCAATGCGGCCGCCATTCGGGAACCTGGTCCCAGCGATGGCCATAAATCGCGAAGTCGATGGCCTCGGCGTCGAGCCAGGTCACCGCATCCCGCGGTGAACTCCAATTGCTGCCGGTGAAGGCCAGGTCGCTGGCCTGGTTGGCCACCGGCGGCTTCGGCGAGAAACGCCGCGCGTTGGTGGCGATCGGCAGCAGCGTGGCACTGCGGCCGGTGCGTTCGGCGATGTAGGCCATGCCCTTGCGCGACGAACAGAAGATCAGCTGGTAGGCGCCGAAGTACGGCGAAGCGACCCATTGGTCGACGCGGTTGCGAACCCAGGCGACGGTCACCAGGCCGGGATTGGCGTCGCTGATCTTCTGCACCTGGTAGTCGTAGCACATCACCACGGCAACATCGGCGCCGCTCAGCGCGTAGGTGCGCATCGTCGCGAACATCACCTCCCAGCCATGCAGCCGGCGCAGCGATTCGGCGAGCTCGACGGCGGTGAAGAAGTCGCCGGCCGCGGTCGACAAGTGCGCTTCGGTGACGACGAACACCACGCGCAAGGGCGTGCTGCGCCAGAAGGTCTCGCCGCGCACCAGCGAGGCCAGCACGGTGCGCGGCAAGTGCCGGCCAAAGCGCCGGATGAACAGCTTGCGATTGGCCAGATGCTGCTGCGTGGTCTGGCGCCGCCCGCGCTCAGGCGCCGGCAGCTTGGCTTCGCGCGTGGCGCTGCGGTTGTGCAAGGCCACCGCGCTGGTATCGGTGATGACCTTCTTGCCCAGCTTCAGTTGCAGGCCCAGGCACAGGTCGACGTCTTCCATGCCGTAGACGTAGCCCTCGTGAAAGCCGCCGAGCTGGCGAAAGTCGGTTGCGCGGCAAATGAACAGCGCGCCGGTGCTGGCCGGCAGATGGTAGGCGGCGGCGAGCTCGGCTTCGCTGCGCTCGCCGATCTCCATCGGTGTGTAGTAGCGGATGTCGGTGCCCGGCAGCTTGCCGCTGGTGTCGAATTCGACGCCCTGGTGGTGCGTGATGTAGCCCCAGCGGCCCGGCCCGGTCTTCAGCGGCTCCAGCAGCTTCAGGCCGACGCCGCCCACCGTCGGATCATCCAGATGCGGCAGCATCACCGAGAAACAGTCATGCAGCATCACCAGGTCGTTGTTGGCGAGGGCCAGATAACGACCGCGCGCGAGACCGGCCGCCAGGTTGTTCGATGCCGAGAATGAATGGTTGGCGCCGCGTTCGATGATGCGCAGGTCCAGCGTGTCGGCCGCGGCGCGGGCCAGCGCCAGGCTCTCGTCGGTCGACCCATGATCGACCAGGATGACTTCGAAACTGTGCCGCCAACGCACCCGCTGCAAGGACTCGAGGAACTGCTGCAGCAGCGACGCGCCGTTCCAGTTCAACACGATCAGCGACAGCAAGGGCGCGGCGGTGTCGGTGTCCGCGCGGTCCGGCGCGTCGCTGCCGCGCTGGGGCGCCGCTGAACGCCAGACGCGAGCCGGCGGCGCGTAGGCAAAGTCGCGGGCCTCGGCCGCCGCAGGCAGTTGCCCGAAGTGGTCGACCAGCGGAAACAGCACCGGCGCCGCGCTGCCGTTGAGTTGGAAATCAGTGCCCGTCACATGCACCCGGATGTTGCGCGGCTGCCCGTTCATCAGTCGCAGCGGGAACTTGAACAGAAAGATCTGATGGCCGTCGCGCTGATCCGAGCGCACGCGCGCGGCAAAGCGATTGGCGCTGATCAGGCCGACGCATTCGTCATCGACAAAAACCGACAGGCTCACCGGCCGATCCGGGTTCTTGCGATCGAATGCCCAGCCGTGCACCTGGCTGTTCGACAAGCCTTCGACACGGCCTTCGTAGCGTGCGGCCGGCGCAATGCGCTGCAGGTCGGCGCGCGTCAGCGTGATCGACTGCGGCACCGCTTTCGTGCGGCTGGCCTCGCGACCATTCACCAGCACGCGAATGGCATGGGCATGGCCGTCGTAAAGGGATTCCGGAAATGAAATCTGGTATCCGTGCGCACCAGTGATCTCGAAGGACTTGTTGACGTCGCTGCGCGCAATGTTCGCGCATACCCTCAAAAGCGCCTGATGACCATCCCACAGTTCAACCATCAGTGATTCGCCGGCTTTCGCGACATCGAAGGCCCAGCCGGCCACGCCGTCGGTGTCGATGCGGTCGATCTTGCCGCGTGCCATCGACAGTAGCCCGGCCCGAGCGCTGCTCAAGGCCTCGTCGGACGGATCGGCGAAGTCCGGCTCGACCCGCTCCCCGTGTTCGTCAGGCGCTGTGTGCGGCGTCTGCGCACTCGCTGGGTCGGCGCTGGATTCAGCGCCGGTTTCAGCTGCCACGACGGTGTCTGCGCCCGCCTGCGTGCCGTGTTCCATGCTCACTCCCTGTGCGTCCGCCGCCGATCCGGTTGGGTCGGCAAGAGGACATCATGGCAGCCCGAATCTGGCGGCCCCGGCATTCTTATAGCATCCAATGCACACATAATTCCAGCCACGTCGTGTTAGCGTTAGCGCCAGTCCTCGCACCTCACGGAGAACGCCGAGCATGCTGTTTCGCAGTCTGCAGAAAGTCGACGACGACGCGTTGTTCGTGCATGTTCATGTGCCGAGAACAGGTGGCACCTCGTTGCGCTTGTTGCTGAGCAAAACCTTCGGCAGCGAGCGTTGCCTGATGAACTACGCGGGTGAGATCGACCAGTGCACGACGCAGCAACTGTCGCGCATCTGCTGCGTTAGCGGCCATGTCGAATACGGCATGCACCGCCACTTTGCGCGGGCGCCGCTGTACCTGACGGTGCTGCGCCATCCGATCGATCGCTACCGCTCGACCTACGCCACCTTCCTCGGCAACCCGAAGAGCCCGTACCACGAGGCGGCCTGCCGCCTCGACATCAATGCCTTCCTGCGCGAAGCGCTGGACAGCGACGTGCCGGGCCTGCGGCGGCAGCTGCACAACCTGCAATGCCGGCTGGTCTGCGGCGAACCCAGCTTTGGCCGCGCGCGCGAGTTCATCGACGAGCGCTACTTCCTCGCCGCGCCGTTTCCGCGGCTGGCCGACATGGTGCACCTGCTGTGGTCCAGCCTCGGTTGCCCCGAGAGCCTGTTGCCGCGCGTGCACGACACCGAAGCGCTGGCCGACGAGCAGGCCGAGCGCATGCAGCTGAGCCCGGACTCGATCGATCTGCTGATGCAGTCCGAAGCCGAGGATGCGCTGCTGTACAGCCATGTGCAGAAGAGCTTTGCCGCACTGGTGCATGCCTGCCGGCCGGCGAGCAGGCCGCTGTCGAGGGCGCTGCCATCGCCGCCTGCCGCGACGATGCCGCCACCCGAGCTGCGCTTCATGGCCGAAAGCGACGACGTCTTCTTCACCCAGGCCGACGGGCTGGCCGGCAAGGTCCTCGGCCTCGTCGAGGCAGCGCGCGGCAGCCTGCCACGGCGGCTGCTCGACATCGGCTGCGGCTACGGCCGGCTGGCCTACGGCTTGCGCAGAGCCGCGTATGATGGCCGTTATGAAGGCTTCGACATCCTGCAGCGCCACATCGGCTGGCTGAACGAGCACTTCGCCGCCGGTGCCGACGACGCGCAGCGCTACCGCTTCGACCATGTCGACCATCACAACGAGCGCTACAACCCGGCGGGTGGTCCCTTCGACGAGGCGGCCCTGCCCTACGCCGCCGCGTCGTTCGACACCCTGGTCAGCCTGTCCGTCTTCACGCACATGGACGAGCACGATCTGGTCCGCTACCTCGGCGCCCTCTCGCGGCTGCTGGCAACCGGCGGCACCTGGGTCACGACCTTCTTCTGCCTGCCCAGCGGTTTCACGCTGCAGGACGTACCCGGCGATGCAGCCCTGGCGCCGACCGCGCAGGTGTCCGAGCATGCCTTCGTGCACAGCGCCAGCGATCCGCTGCACGTGATCGCCTACACCGAAGACTTCCTGCTGCGGCAGTTCGCCCGCCACGGCCTTGAAGTGATAGACCAGCGCAAGGGCAGCTGGCTGACACGGCGCGATGCCCTCGAAGGGCAGGACTGGTTCGTGCTTCGCAAACGTGAGGCCTGGAGCGCCCGCGAGATCCGGCTCGCGCAGCGACCGTCAGTGCGCTGCAACATCTGCGGCTCGACCGAGTTCGGCCTCGGACCGAACGACAGAACCTCGGTGAATGGCCAGCTGCCGCGTTGCCTGCAGTGCGGCTCGCTCGAACGCCATCGCATCGCGCGCCGCGTGTTCCAGGCCTTGCCGCACGACTTCATCAACTGGCGCAGGGCCTTGCAGTTCAGCCCCGACGGCGGCCTGGACGGCGGCTGGTTTCGCAGCTGGGAGTTGTCGGTCTTCGAGGGCGCCAACAGCCTGGACATCCAGGCCATCGATCGACCGGACGCCAGCTACGACTTCCTGTCGCTGAGCCATGTGCTCGAAAGCGTTCCCGACGATCGCATCGGCTTCGACGAGCTGTGCCGCATCCTGTCGCCGGCCGGCCTGCTGCATGTCACGTTCGGCGCGCCGCTGCAGCGCGACAAGACGCTCGACCTCGACGCGCCGCAGCACGCCTGGAAGGCGCACCACCTCTATGGCCGCGACCTGACCGAGCGCTTCGGCTGCGCACGCAAGGGGCTGGGTGTCGTCGTCGTCGAAGCCGCCGATCCCTGCACCGGCGTCAACGAGCCGATCCACCTGTTCATGAAGGACCCGGCAGACGTTGCACGGGTGCACGACTGGCTGCGCCACAGCGGCGAGCCCTTCCTCCTCAGCTGAGCGACAGACCATGGAACGCATCGACGCGATCGTGCTGCAGCCCGTCGACATGTCGACGCCGCCACCGCCCAAGCCCCAGCGCCGCTGGTGGCACACGCCCGGCCCGACTTTCATCGTCACGGTGCTGCTGCCGACGCTGGTGGCCAGCGTGTACTACGGGCTGATCGCGACCGACCTGTACATCTCGGAGTCCCGCTTCGTCGTGCGCAACCCGCAACGCAGCGCGCCCAGCGGGTTGGGCGCGCTGTTGCAAGGCACGGTGTTCTCACGCTCGCAGGACGACACCTACTCGGTGCACGACTTCATCCGCTCGCGCGACGCGCTGCGTGAACTGGACCAGAAGCTGCAGGTGCGCCGGGCCTACAGCCACGAGGGCATCGACCGGTTCCAGCGCTTTCCGAGCCTGGACTTCGACGCCAGCTTCGAAGCCCTGCACCGCTACTACCAGCGCCGCGCGGTGATCGAATACGACAGCGTGTCGTCGATCTCGGTGCTGCGCGTCGCCGCGTTCAGCGCCCGCGACGCCCACGACATCAACGACCTGCTGCTGCAGATGGGCGAGCGCCTGGTCAACAACCTGAACATCCGCAGCCGCGAAGACCTGATCAAGGTCGCGCAGCAGGAAGTCGCGCAGGCGCAGGCGCAGGACGCCAAGGCGGCGCTGGCGCTGTCGGCCTTCCGCACGCAGCACAAGCTGCTCGACCCCGAGCGCCAGGGCGCGCTGCAGCTGCAGGGCATCGGCAAGCTGCAGGACGAGTTGCTGCAGGCCCAGACGCAGCTGGCCCAGGTGCAGCGCATTGCGCCGGACAACCCGCAGGTGCCCATCGTCGCCAACCGCGTGCGGCTGCTGCAGGACGCCATGGCCGAACAAACCGCCAAGCTCGTCGGCCGCGATGCATCGCTGAGCGCGCGAGCGCCCGACTACGACCGCCTGGTGCTCGAAAAAGGCTTCGCCGATCGCCAGCTGGCCAGCGCGCTCGCGGCGCTGGAGACGGCTCGCAACGAAGCGCAGCGCAAGCAGCTCTACCTCGAACGCCTGGTGCAGCCCAACCTGCCCGACGTCGCCATCGAGCCGCGGCGCCTGCGCTCGGTGCTGGTGGTGCTGGTGGTGGGCCTGGTGCTGTGGGGTGTCGCGAGCATGGTGCTGGCCGGCGTCCGGGAGCATGTCGATTGAGCCTGGCCGCATCACCACCACCGCCCACGCTGTGGCGCTCGCTGTGCATCCAGGGGCGCGTCATCCGCGCGCTGTTGCTGCGCGAGACCATCACCCGTTTCGGCCGGCGCAACCTCGGCGTGCTGTGGCTGCTGGTCGAGCCGATGCTGTTCACGCTGGGCATCTCGGCGTTGTGGGTCGCCGCCGGCTTTCAACAGCATGCGAACCTGTCGATCGCCGCCTTTGCGCTGACCGGCTATTCGTCCGTGCTGATGTGGCGCAACACCGTCAGCCAGTGCACCGATGCGCTGCACGCCAACATCAACCTGCTGTTCCACCGCAATGTCACGGTGCTGGACGTGCTGCTCGCCCGCATCGCGCTGGAAGCCTGCGGCGCCACCGGCTCGTTCATCGTGCTGGGCGTGATTTGGGTCGGCCTGGGCGCGGCGCCGCCGCCGGCCGATGCGCTGCGCCTGATCGGCGGCTGGTTGATGCTGGCCTGGTTCGGCGCCGCGCTGGCGCTGCTGGTGGGCGCGGCGACCAGCTACAGCGACATCGTCAGCCGCTTGTGGAAGCCGATCGCTTATCTGCTGTTTCCGCTGTCCGGCGCGGCCTTCATGGTCGACTGGCTGGCACCGGCGGCGCAGGAGATGGCCTTGTTGCTGCCGATGGTCCACGGCGTCGAGATGTTGCGCGCCGGCTATTTCGGCGACGCGGTGCAGACGCACTACGACCCGGTGTACCTGGCCGAAGCCAACCTGCTGCTGCTGTTCTTCGGTTTGGTCTTGCTGCGCAATGCCTCGCGCCGCCTGGAGGCCAAGTGATAACGGTCGACCACGTCTCCAAGGTCTACCGCACGCGCCAGGGCCTGCGCACGGTGCTCGACGATGTCAGCCTGCGCCTCGCTCCCGGCCGCAACGTGGGCATTCTCGGCCGCAACGGCGCCGGCAAGTCCACGCTGATCCGGCTGCTCAGCGGCGCCGAGGCGCCGACCTCCGGGCGCATCCGCCGCGGCATGAGCGTGTCGTGGCCACTGGCCTTTGGCGGTGCGTTCCAGCCCAACCTGACCGGGCTGGACAATCTGAAGTTCGTCTGCCGCGTCTATGGCGTCGACCACCGGCCGCTGCTGCCCTTCGTCGAGGATTTCACCGAGCTGGGCAGCTACCTGCGGGAGCCGGTCGGGCACTATTCCACCGGCATGGTTACGCGCCTGGCGTTTGCGCTGTCGATGGCGATCGAATTCGACTGCTTCCTGATCGACGAGGCGATGGTCGTCGGCGATGCGCGCTTCCACGAACGCTGCCATGTCGAGCTGTTCCACAAGCGGCGCGACCGCGCGTTCATCCTGGTCACCCACGATGCCCCGGTGATCAAGCTGTATTGCGAATCGGCCTGCGTATTGCACCGGGGCAAACTTTTGCAATTCCCTTCGGTGGACGCTGCTTTTGATTTCTATCAATCGGCACCGGCCTGATGCCGTGAAAACTACGATGCCTGACTTCGAAAGAGCCGGCGCGCCGTGAAGATCCTGCTCGAGATGCGGCCGGCGCTCGAAGGCCATGCCGGCATTCCCCAAGAGACGCGACTGACGTTCCAGGGCTTGAACTCGCTGCCCGGCGTTTCAGTCGACGGCCTGATCCAGTCCGGCGGCCGCGTGCTGGCCAGCGGCCTGCCGGCGCGGCGCCTGGGCCGCTCACTGAACGGTCACCCGAGCGGCCACACACTGCCGCGCGACGTGCAGCTGAACCGGCTGGCGCAGGTGGTGATCTCCTTGCGCGAAAGGCCGGGCGGGCTGCTGCCGCGGCGGCTGGCCGATGCGCTGGCCGCCGCCCGCAGCGGGCTGTCGCTGGTGGCCGGCCAGCTCTTCGGCAGAACGCAGGAACTGACGCACTTCGATACCTCGCATTACCGCGATTTCATCTGGCAATCGATGTTCGCGAAAACGCTGCATCCGCGCCACTTCGATGCCGTCGCCGGTGCGTCTTACCGCGTTGCTGCCGTGCCCTGGGGCGCCATGCACCGCTTCGGCATGTTGACGCGTGCTTTGTCGGGAAGGGCCCGCTACCCCCACCTTGACACGCGCGGCTATGACGTCATGATTGCCGAGACACCCTACCCTGGCCGGATGACACGCGGTACCGCGCTGGTGGTTCGTTATCACGATGCCATCCCTCTGCTGATGCCGCACACGATCTCCGATCGAGCCTATCACCAGGCCTCGCACTACCAGGCGCTGCGCAGCAATGTGCTGCAGGGCGCCTACTTCTCCTGCGTTTCCGATGCCACGCGCGCCGATCTGCTGTCGATCTTTCCGCAGGCCGCGGCGCGCGTGGTGACCATTCCGAATGCCGTGTCGGAGGCCTATTTCCCGGAGGAATCGCCGCGCGAGCGGGTGCCCGACATCCTGGCCCTGCATCGCCACGCCACGATGCTGCGCCGCGCCGACGCGGGCTATGCCCACGACGCCGAGCGCAACCGCTACGACGACTCCGATCCCTCGTTCGACTATCTGCTGATGGTGTCGACGCTGGAGCCGCGCAAGAACCACCTGAGGCTGCTCTCGGCCTGGGAACGGCTGCGTTCGAACCCTCGCCACCGGCGGCTGCGGCTGGTGCTGGTCGGCATGCTCGGCTGGGATCACAAGCCCATCGTGCAGCGCTGCCGGCCCTGGATGGGCAGCGGCGAGGTGATGCTGCTCGAGGATGTGCCCGCCGACGAACTGCGCCTGCTCTACCGGCATGCCGCGGTCACCGTCTGCCCCAGCTTGTACGAAGGCTTCGACTTTTCGGGCATCGAAGCCATGCGCTCGGGCGGCATCGTCGCCGCATCCGACATTGCCGCGCATCGCGGCGTCTTCGCCGACGCGGCCGCGTACTTCAACCCCTACTCGGTCGAAGCGCTGGCCGCCGCGCTGGAACGCCTGCTGGGCGAATCACGCGAAGGCGTGCGGCGCGAACTGATCGAGGCCGGCGCGCGCAATGCGCTGCGATTCCTGCCGGAGCGCATTCTTCCGCAGTGGCACGATTTTCTGCGCAGCGTGACCAGCGCCTGATCGCACAGGGAGACCGACGACATGCACGACACACGACAGGTACTGGCACTCGAGGGACTCGACTTCGTCGAGGCGGCCTATGCCTACGCGCTCGGACGCGCGGCCGATCCATCGGGCCTGCGCAACTACCTGCACAGCCTGCACAGCGGTGCGCCCAAGGAACGCATCCTGGGCGAACTGCAGGCCAGCGAGGAAGGCCGTGCGTATGCCGCGCGGCGCGGCTTGCCGGTGCGAGCCGGTGCGCCGGCGCCGGTTCGCGCCGAACGGCGCACGGCGCCGCCCGCGGTCACGCTGGACGCGCTGCTGGCCTTGAAGGACGCGGACTTCATCGACCAGGCCTACCAGCTGCTGCTCGGCCGCGAAGCCGATGGCGAGGGCAGCACGAACTACCTGGCCGAACTGCGCCAGGGCACGCCGCGCGTGGTGGTGCTGGCCCGGCTGCGCGATTCGGCCGAGGGCAAGGCCCGGCAGGCGCGCCTCGAAGGGCTCGACCAGGCGGTGGCCGCCGCCGAATCCGGCATGCAGGGCATCGGCAGCGCCGTGCGTGCGCTGTCGCGGCGCCTGCGTCCGGCACCGGCGCCGGCCCAGGCGCAGGCGGCCAAAGTGCAGGCGCCGGCCAGAGTGCAGCGGCCGCTTGACGCAGCCCAGGCGGCAAGTCACGGGGTGCAGGCGGCAGCACCCGCTGCAGCGCTCAATGGGACGGTGGGCACGGCGGGGTCGGCGGCGTCCGTGGGGACGGTGGGACCGATCAGTGCGGCCGACCCTGTCATGGCGCTCGATGGGCCCAGGCCGGCACCGGCCAGGGCCGCCCGGCCTCCCGCGGTGTCTACCGCGGGAACCGGCCTGACCCCCTCGCTGCGGCTGGAGCGTTTCACCGGCTCGTTCGCCGAAGGCTATGGCATAGCCGGCGGCTCCTGTGCTTTGAGTTTCGGCGGCCGCATCCTCGGCCAGCTGGCCTTCGACCAGTCGCGGCCCGAGTTGCAGGCGGTCCACGACCTGCCGACCGACCAGCTGGGATTCAGGGTGCAGCTCGGCGGGCTGCTGCACTTTGCGGCCTTGTCGCCGAGCTTCGCGGGCTTCGAGTTGAGCCCGACCGGCGACGGCGGCGCCAGCCTCGGCATCGCGCTGAACGCCCACTTGGCCCAGGGCCACACGTTTTCGCCGCTGAAGGCCTTTGCGCGCCTGCCGCCAGAGCGCACGATCGGGCAGCTGAAAGGCCTGTCCTTCGCCGCTGGCAACGAACTGCGCCTGCTGTTCGAGGCCACGCCGCCGCGCGAAGACGCATCGGCGATCCTGCTCGACGTCTACCAGTCGCGGACCGAAGGCAGACTCGAACGCCTGGCGCGCTTTGCGATCGAGCCGATGGCGCAATTGTCGAACCTGACGCTGCGCCTGCTGTCGCGCCATGCGCCCGTGCTGCTGGTGGCCAGCGATGCACAGCGCAGGCTGCTGCTCACCGACTGCATCCCGCTGCCCGAACTGCATGCCGAGGCCCACCGCGCGCTGCTGGACTACCACAGCCTGCTCGCCGGCGGCCAGGCCAGTTTTGACGTGGCGGCCAAGATCGCACGCGCACACCTCGACGCCGAGCTGAGCGAACGGCTCGAAACGCCGACCCCCAGCGATGCACCGCAGCGCGGCAGCACCGCGCTGCTCGTCTATTCACGCGACAGCCATGATTTCGCCGTCGACGAGACGCTGGAGGCCGCACTCGCGGTGTGCCCGCGGGCCGGCGTGCTGACCTGCGATGGCAGCGTCCGCCTGGCCGGCGGCGAGCAGCAGACATTGCTGGACTTCGCCGCCGCCAAAGGCACGCGCCATCTGCTGCTGGTCGAGCGGCGCTGCCTGCTGCGGCCCGATTTCTGGGCCGTCGTGCACAACCAGCGGCAACGCTGTGGCGCCGCGACGCAGCTGCTGCACTGGCATTCGATCTGGCTCGACGGCGTGGCCCGGCCCTACGTCGCGAAGACCGGCCTGCTGCTCGACCCCGCGCTCGGCGACCATGCCCTGCTGCCGCTGCATGCGGCGATCGTCGCGGCGCCCTTGCTGCTGAAGACGCTGAAGGCTGATCCGGCGCCGTGGCGCTCCGGCGCCCTCGAGCTCGAACATGTATTCGCATCGCTGGTACACCATGCGGTGAACTGCCTGCCGGTGGTGCTCGATGCGATCGAGCTGCCCTGGACGCCGGCAGCCGAGGAGCGCCTGGGCGCCGCCCATGTCGCGGTGCCGCTGCCGCCGCGGCTGCCGGCCCGGTCGCCGCGGCCGGGCCGTCCGGACCCGGCGTTGTCGGCCATCGTCAACTTCCGCAACGGCGCGGACGAGACCCTGCGCTGCCTCGAGTCGCTGAAAGCGCAAGCCTGGCACGGCGCGCTCGAAGTGGTGCTGGTCGACAACGCATCGACGCCGCAAGACGGCCTGCTGATCAGCCGTCGGGCGCAGGAGCTGTTCGGCGCAACATCGGTTCAGGTCATCGACTACCCACACCGTTTCAACCACAGCGCGCAGTGCAACCTCGCCGTGAGGGCGGCCCGCCACCCGCTGCTGCTGATGCTGAGCAACGACGCACTGCTGCTGTCGCCCGATGCGCTGGCGCTGGCCGCCGACGTCGCGGCCATCCGCTGGGTGGCCACGGTGGGTTTTCGCATCGTCGGCTCTGCGGACGCCAAGGGCAAGCTGCAGTCGCTCGGGCTGGCGCCTTCACCGCGCCAGTGGCTGCTGCAGGGCGGCTCGCCGCTGTCGGCCTACAAGCCGCCGGCCGCGATGCTGGACCGGACCCAGCAGACCCATGGCAATACCTTCGCAGCGGCGATGCTGCGGCGCGAGGTCTACGACGAACTGGGCGGTCTGGACGCGCAGGCCTTCCCGACCAACTACAACGATGTCGACTTCTGCTGCCGTGCGCTGCAGCAGGGCTACCGGCACGTCAGCATCGGCGCCGCGGTGGTCGAGCATGTCGGCCGCGGCTCGCGCGAGATGGATCTGGATCTGCCGATCGACCAGCGCATCCTCGAGCGCTGCCCACCGCTGGCGCAGCTGGCCAGCATCGGCGTCGTGGCGCTGTGACATGGCCGCGCCGCGCATGATCAACAGCTTCGCACCGCGGCCGGCCTCGGGCCGTGAGCCGGCACGGATCTACTGGGTCGTCACCGATCCCTCGCCCAGCCATGCGGGCCTGCGCATCCGCGTGCAACCCAGCGTCGCCGCCTTGGTGCGCCGCGGCGTGCCGGCCGAGGTGATCTCGCAGGCCGATCTGGCGCAGCGCCTGGACGAGGTCGCCGCCAACGCCCGCGCCGTGGTGCTGGCCAAGCCGAACGACAGCGTCAGCCAGCTGCTGCTGCAAGCGCTGTTGGCACGGCAGGTGCCGGTGGCCGTCGATGTGTTCGACAACTACCTCGGCTGGTCACCCGGCACCGAAGCACGGCAACTGCACTGGCACTGGCTGCGCAGCCTGCGCGACGCGTCGCTGGTGATCGCCGGCACGCCTTACCTCGAAGGGGTGATTCGCACGCTGCGCGACGGCCCCACCGTGCTGCTGCCGGACCCGCTGCCGGTGCCGCTGCTCGATGAGGCCCAAAGCCAGGCGGTGCGCGAGAAATGGCCACTCGGCGGCAGGCTCGAACTGCTGTGGTTCGGCCTCGCGGCCAACCCGTTCTTCCATGCCGGGCTCGAGTCCCTGCATGAATCGCTGCCTCGGCTGGTCGCGCTGCGCGAGCGGCTCGACACCGCTTGCGAACTGCAGTTGACGATCTGCAGCAACCGCGGGCCGGCGGTCGAGGCGGTGCTGGCCGCGCTGCGGCGCCACGGCCTCGCCGGGCGATTCATCGACTGGTCGGAAACCGTCTGTGCGGATCTGCTGGCCCGAAGCCATGGGGTGCTGTTGCCGAGCAACCTGTCGGGCTTCAGCGTCAGCAAGGGCCACAACCGCTGCAGCGATGCGCTGCTGCGCGACACCCTGGTGCTGGCCAGCCCGAACGGGCCCTACCCGGCGCTTGATGGCGGCGCCGTGCTGCATTCGGTCGATGCGCTGGCCGCGACGATCCGCGCCGTGCAGGCCGGCGAAGCCGACGTGCATGCCTTGGCGCAGCGCAGCCTGGCCGGGCTGTCAGCAGCGATCGGCCACGAAGCCGCGACAGACCGCTTGCTAGCCGCCTTGGCAGCCTGCACGCCGGCCAGCCGCGCGGCAGACGGACCCGGGCCGCAGCGCATGCCCGGTGGCCCGCCGCAGCGCCCGCCGCGCAGCGCCCCGGCACGGTGTGCGGAGCCGGCCGCACCGCGGGTGCTGATCGCCCTGCGTGCACGGCCTGAGGCGGTGCAACTGGCGCAGTCGCTGGGCTGGTTGTCGCTAGGTTTCGCTGATAACGGGCCCCACGCCGCCCACGACTTCACGATCGCCCTGCCGCCCCGCCATGAGCACGGCGTGCTGGCGATGCTGGCGCTCAGCCCTGCCGGCTGGGCCGCGACGCTGGCCGCGATGGAGCGCAGCCTCGCCTTCGACGGGGTCGAGACCGACGTGGCCCTGACCGGCCAGGCAGACGGCTGGCAGGTTCACTTCGACAAGGCCAGCCGCACCGCCACGCTGCTCGCCGAGCCGGATGCCGCACTGCGCGAGGCCCTGGCCACGCTGCCGCTGCTGCCGTCCCCGCTGACGCACGCGGCTGAGCGCTGGTGCGGCACGCTGATCGCGCTCGGCATCGGCTGGCTGCGCCGGCTCGGCTTCGACCGCTTCGACCTGGCCGACGACGAAGGCGGTGGCTGGCCGGCCTTCTCCGAGCACGGTGATCCGGCACTGGCCCTCCGCGAGGCGCGGCTGCGGGCCTTGTGGGCGCGCTACCGCGGCCGCGAGCACCTGTGGGGCGATGTGACCGAACCCATGGCGCGCATCGACAACCCACACGCCGGGGCGGTGGCGCCATGAGTGCAGACGCCGTGCTCCTGACCGATCGTGCGCACAGCGCCGCCGAGCCGCGCCGGACCCGCCACGCAACGCTGGCGGCGCTGCGCGCCGCGCTGGCCCGCCATCCCGTCTGGTTCGCGCTGCCCGAGCGCGGCGCCGAAGGCCTGCGCGGCCTGCTGGGCCTGCCCCTGGCCGAGCGCATCGAGATCCACCAGCACCAGCAGGCCGCCTGCCTCAGCGTCGACGGGCTGGCGCCGGCAGACCTGCCGCTGCTGCGCCAGGCCACCCGGCACGCGTGGCTTGCGCACGCCGATGCGCTGCCCGATGCCTTCGACAACACGCATCTGGTCGACGCCGTCGCCGCTGCGGGCTTCAAGCCCTTCCTGTCGCACAGCGCCGCTCACCAGGGCAGCCCTCACCGGCAAGCCGGGACTGCCGCGTGCGGCGCGCTGGAGTTCCTGCTCAGCACGCCGGCGCGGCTGGACGCCTATCCGCTGCTTGGCAGCGCCGCGCCGGCTTACCGCGGCGGCAGCACCGGCTCACCGGTGCAAGCGGTGTTCGTGCTCGATCTGGTGCAGGACTTCGAGATCATCAAGGGGCAGATGGCGCGCGCCGCGCAGCCCGGGGCGCCGATGCAGGCCTGCGTCGCCGTCACCGAACGCATGCTGCGCTCGCACCTGTGGCCCCTCGTCGAGCAGTTCCTGCAGGTGCACGAGCTGCCGTGGTTCACGCCCTTGAGCCCGGCCGACGTTGCCGCGGCGCTCGGCAGCGGCAAGTCGCTGCTGATCACCGCCGCCGAGTCGAGCGCCCCCGGCCATTCGTTCTCGCACCTGGCCTGCCGCAGCGCGCCGCCGCGCGCGCTGCGCGTCACGTTCCAGCATGGCTACGAATGCATCGGGCTGCGCCACCACCGCGCCCACGACCTGCAGTTCCCGGAAGGCGTGCGCTTTGCATCCGACCTGGTGTTCACCTGGCGCACGCCCGACGACTTGCCGAACCTGCACCCGGCCGACCGCGGCAAGTGCATCGCTGTCGGCGTGACGAAGGCGATTGCCGAACGCGCAGCGCGGCTGCAGGAGCTGGCCTGGCACGACGCTGCTGCCGACATGCCGCTGCCGGGTGCCGGATCTGGTGCTGGTGCCGGCGCTGGTGCCGGCGTTGGTGCCCGCAGCGGTGCCGACGGCGAGCCGGCGCTGATCGTCGCCGAGAACCTGCATTCCGTGCGCTTCGCATCGCCGCAACGCTACCAGCGTTTTCTCGATTTCATCGCCGACACGCATGCCGCGATCGATTGGCCGATCGTCGTGCGCTCGCATCCGGGCAAGCGCACGCTGGAACGCCGGCAAGACGGGTCGGCCTACCGCTTCCTCCACGGGCAGCTGGGCGCCGAGCATCTGCAAGCCGGCCTCGGGCTGGTGAGCCCGCCGTCGACCATCGTGCTCGATGCCGCGATGTGCACCGCGCCCGCCGTGCTGTGGAGCGACGCCGCCGGCCTGGGCGACGTCGAGAACTACCGCGGCCTGCCGGTGGTGACCGATGCGGCCGACCTCGACCCGGCGTTCTTCAATGACAGCGCCGGCGCCGGCATCGCGGCCCACGCCTGGGCGGTGGCCAACACCACGGCGCTGAACGGCTCGGCGATGGCATGGCAACGCCTGTGCCAACTCGTCGCCTGAGCGTCCCGCCATGTTTGCCAGCAAGACTGCTGCTGCCACGCTGACCAGGGAGTGATTGCCGTGATCAACATCTTCATCGGATACGACCCGCGCGAAGCCGTGATCTACCACGCCTGCGCCAACAGCCTGGTCCGCCAGTCCAGCGTGCCGCTGGCGCTGACGCCGCTGGCGCTGAAGAACCTGCACTTCTACCGCGAGGCGCACACCGACGGCAGCAACCCCTTCATCTACAGCCGCTTTCTGGTGCCGCACCTGATGGGCTACCAGGGCTGGGCGCTGTTCATCGACGGCGACATGCTGCTGCGCGACGACGTCGCGAAGCTGTGGGCGCTGCGCGACGACAGCAAGGCGGTGATGTGCGTGCACCACGACTACCAGACCCGCGCGGCCGGCAAGTACCTCGGCTCGCGCAATGCCAGCTACCCGCGCAAGAACTGGTCCAGCGTCGTGCTGTGGAACTGCGCCCATCCGGCCAACCGGGCGGTGACGCCGGGCTTCGTGATGGAGGCCAGTGGCGCGCAGCTGCACCGCTTCACCTGGCTGGCCGATGGCGAGATCGGCGAGCTGCCGATCGAATGGAACTGGCTGCCCGACGAGTTCGGCGCCAACGACCAGGCCCGGCTGGTGCATTTCACGCTCGGTGCGCCCTGCTTCCATGAATACGCCGCCGTGCCGATGGCCGCCGAATGGCACCGCGAGAAACTGCTGATGAACCATTGCGAGCAGGTGGTCATCGAGGGTCCGTTCTGAACGGGGATCGCCGATGCTGCTGACCACCCGTGAACGTTTCGCCGGTGTGCTGGAAGCGCCGCTGGCCGCCGCACCGCCCTGCCGCGGCGAACGCCTGGTGGTGCAGGGCTGGGCGCTGTGCGAGCGGCCGATCGAACGCATCGATGCGGTGTGCGACTCGCGGTCGCCGGCTCTGCTGCGCCATGGCATGCCGCGGCCCGATGTCGCGGCCGCCTATGGCCACGCCACGGCCGCCGATGCCGGCCGCGACACGGCGCGTCAGGCCGGCTTTGCCAATCTGCACCAGGCCGGCTTCACTGGTGTGCTCAACCTGGCCGGCCTGGCGCCGGGCGAGCATCGTCTCGAGGTCCGGGTGCACGGCGCGGACGGGATGCTGCACTGCTGGCAGCGCAGCATCCATATCGCCGACCCCGTGGCCGCGTACCAGACCTGGCGGCAGCAAGTGCTCGCCCAAGCGCTGGCCGTTTGCGGCGACCCGGGCAGCGACGAGCCGGTGGCCACCTGGCTGGTCGAGCGCAGCGACGACAGCCGCGACGATGAGCTCGCCGCCACCCTGGCCTCGCTGCACGACGAATCGCATCGCGCCCGCTTCGCCGCCATCGTCGTGCACACGGGTCAGCCGCTGCCTCCGATCGCCACGGCCTTCGCCGGCCGCTTGCGTGCCGGCGACCGGTTGGTGCCCGGCGCCGCGACGCTGGTCGCTGCGCTGATGCGGCAGCAACCCGCGCTGGACCTGATCTATGCAGACCACGACCGTTGGCGCGCCGATGGCGCCGCACACGAGCCGGTGCTCAAGCCCGGCTGGTCCTCCCTGCTGGCCGAGCATGAGCAGGTCGAGCAAGGGCCCTGGCTGCTGCGGCTGGATTGCCTGGGTACCGGCCGGGACCACCCGCCCGGTGCCGGCCTGCCGCCAACCGGGCAGCCGCCGATCAGCGTCTGGCCGCGGCTGGCCCAGGCCGCCCGCCATGCCCGGCAGGTGGCGCAGATCCCGCTGCCGCTGCTGTCGATCAGCCGGCCGATTGCGCCAACGGCGCCGATAGCACCGCTAGCGCCCAAGACCGCCGTGCAGGCTAACGCCACGCAAGCGCGTCCGGCCGTCTCGGTGATCGTGCCCACCTGCCTTGCCGATCCGGCCCTGCTGGCGCGCTGCCTCGATGGGCTGCGCGAGCACACGACGGGCGGTGCAGCACTGGACATCGTCGTCGTGCTGAACAACCTGGCCGGCGTCGGCATGGCGCAGGCCAGGGCCTTGCTGGCACGCTGGTCGCCGGTGATCGTCGAGCACGAGGGCAGCTTCAACTGGTCGACGCTGAACAATCTCGGCGCGCGCGCCGCCTCGGGCGATTGGCTGCTGTTCCTCAACGACGATGTCGAACCGGTCGAGTCGGGCTGGCTGGACGCCATGCTGAGGCTGGCGGCACGCCCCGGCGTCGGTGCGGTGGGCGCGGTGCTGCGCTATCCCGACGGCAGCCTGCAGCATGCCGGCGTCACCATCGACGCCGCGCCACTGGCCGCCTGCCGCCACCGCTTTCGCGGCTGCAGCGGCAGCGAGCCTCGCGTCGCGCGCTGGCTGGCCAGCGACCGCATGCAAACGGCGGTCACCGGTGCCTGCCTGCTCAGCGCCCGCGACGTGTTCGAACGCATCGGCGGCTTCGACCCGGCGCTGCCGATCGCCTGCAATGACATCGATTACTGCCTTCGCCTGCGCCAGGCCGGCCTCGGCAGCGCCGTCGCCGCTGCCGCCGTGCTGCTGCACCACGAGGGCCGCAGCCGCGGGGGCCTGGACGAATCGGCCGACCAGCGGCTGTTCCAGGCGCGCTGGTCGCCGCGGCTGCCGCGCATCGATGCGTTCAGCCACCCGGCCCTGGCCGACGCCGGCGAAGACTGGACCCTAGCGTTCGACAGCCCCCCTGCCTACGAAGCCAGAATCTCGATGACCGTGGAACCCGACGAGCTCCGCCCGCACGACACCGACCAGCACTGGCGGCAATGGGGCGAGCGTGATCCGTACTACGCGGTGATCACCCACGAGATGTTCCGCCGCGACAAACTCGATCCCGCGGCGCTGCGCCTGTTCTTCAAATCCGGCCGCGCGCATGCCAAGCATGTGCTGGCGGTGTGCAAGCGCCATTTCGATCCGGCCTTCGTGCCGAGCCGGGTGCTCGATTTCGGCTGCGGCGTCGGCCGGCTGCTGGTCGGCTTCGCGGAATGGGCCGACGAGATCGTCGGCGTCGACATCTCGCAAGCCATGCTCGACGAAGCGCGCAAGAACTGCGACGCGCGCGGCCTGCAGAACATCGTGCTGCTGCGCTCGGACGACCAGCTCTCGCAGGTGCAGGGCCAGTTCGACCTGGTGCACTCGACGATCGTGCTGCAGCACATCGACCCGCGCCGCGGTTGCGAACTCTTCGGCCGGCTGGTCGAGCGCGTCAAGCCCGGCGGCCTGGGCTCGCTGCACCTGACCTATGCCAAGGCCTACTGGCCCGAGCACAAGGGCCAGGCGCCGGCCACGGCGCCGGCGGGCCCGGCATCCGCCGCTGTGCATGCGGCCGCCAACGCCGATCGAGCGGTGAAGGCCGAAGCCGCAGGCATCCCGCCCCCTGTGGCCGCGGCCTCGCGCTGGCGCTGGCGTTGGCCCTTCCTGACGAAGAGAGCGGCCGCGGCAAGCGCGGCGGCACCGGCGCCTGCGGCCGCCAGGGCGGCTGGGCCTGCCGCGGCAACGGCCATGTCGTCTCTGGCAGCATCGCCCCTCGCCGCATCGTCCGCCGCGCCGCGGCCGGTGCACGCCGACCCGGAAGCCGACCCGGAGATCCAGATGAACATCTACCCGCTCAACGAGGTGTTCTACCTGGCGCAGACCGCCGGCATCCGCGAGATGCATGTCGAGTTCTCCGATCATGGCGGCGAGCTGGGTGTGGTGCTGTTCTTCCGCCGCCCCCCGGCCTGAGCCTGCGCACGATCATGGTGTCGCCGAACTCGGGCTCCGACTGCGGTTCGCGCCTGCTGCACCGCCACCGGAAGAGTTGGGCCACCCAGGCCATTCTGGAAGCTGCCCTGCGCTGCCGGCCGCTGGGCGCGCCGCTGGCCGCGCTGTTGCTGTGCTGCACCGCCGCGGCCACCGGACCCGCGGCGGCAGCCGAGCCGACAGCCTGCCCCGCGCCCGCGCTGGCCCATCTGCAGCGCGACAACGCGGCGGCGGCCGCGTACTTCACGGCCCAGATCGGCGATGCGGCGGCGGCCGGCAAAGCGGTCGACCGCGCGCCGCCGGACGCGGTACTCGCCGAGCGCCACGGCGCCCGCGGCAACGGCGTCGCCGACGACACGCCGGCCTTGCAGGCTGCGCTGGCCCAGGGCCGGCCGGTCTGGCTGGCGTCCGGCAAGGTCTACCGCATCACCCGACGGCTCGATCTCGGCGACGGCGCCGGCCTGCTGTCCGACGGCACCGCGACGCTGCTGCTCGCCGCCGGCGCCGAGGGCTTCGCCAACACCACCGCCTTGCGCAGCGACGACGCGCTCTACGGGCCGCGCGGCACCGGCCTGCGGGTGTCGGGCCGCCAGGTGGTGTTGCAGGACTTCTTCATCGTCAAGGACTACGAAGACGAGCGCTACGTGATCGGCATCGACGTGCGTGCCGCCTCGCAAGTGCAGCTGCGGCGGCTGAAGCTGCGCGGCTTCTCGCTGGCGCCCGGCATCGTCACGGTGCGCAGCTCGAACGACGTCGAGATCCGGGGGCTGCTGATCCACGACGCCTGCACCGCCTCGACCCGCGTGCCGCCGGACCTGCCCTCGTTCCAGATCACCGGCATCTCGATCGACGACACCCGTGTCGGCGGCCTGGGTTCGCGCCGCCTGACGCTGGCCGGCAACGTGATCGCCAACCTGCGCATGCTGCCGCTGACGCCCCGCGGCGACCAGAGCGACGGCATCAACTTCGCCGCGATCGGCACCGGGCAGGACTCGCTCATCAGCGGCAACCGCATCAGCGGTGTCGACGAGGGGCTGGACCTGTGGGGCGACGGCATCACCGTGCTGGGCAACCGCGTCGCCGCGCACAGCCTGGCGCTGAAGCTGATCCACGGCGCGCAGCAGATCGTCGTGCGCAACAACGAGCTGCAACCCGGCCCGGGTGGCCGCGGCGTCGGCATCTTCAGTGCGCGACCGGCCGAAGCGCAGCGCCAGGTGCACGATGTGTTGATCGAACACAACCGCATCGGCGCCGGGCCCGTGCGCCGCGTGGCGGTGCATGTCGACGACAGCGGCGAATTCCCGCCGCTGCGCGTCAGCCTGCGCCACAACCGCTTCGACACGCCGGACTGCAAGCACGCGGCGCTGCGCTGCGCCGCGCCGGCCTGCGCCGCGGCCGACAACACGCAACAAACCCAATCGGGCGCGGCATGCGGCCGGCCTTGACGCCAGGCAGGCAGCGCGCATGCACCGAGACACCGTGACTGCCGCCCCTGCCGCCCCTGCCGCCGTGCCGAGGACGCTGATCATCGGCGATAGCCATGTCGTGGCGATCCAGCGCGCGCTGCAGGAAGAAGCGGCCACCGCGCCCGAGACGAGTGCACTGCGCCGCACCAAGGACAAGAACGGCGTCACGATCGGCGACATCGCGTACGAGGCCTTTCTCGAGCGCGCCACCGGCCTGGCGCCGGGCGAGCTGGTGGTCTCGGCGCTCGGCGGCCAGCAGCACAGCCTGATCGGCCTGGTGCAGCACCCGCAGGCCTTCGACTTCCATTGCGCCGAACGGCCCGACCTGCCGGCGCTGGCCGGCCACGAGATCATCCCGTACGCGGCGATGCATGCGCTGATGACGGCGCGCGTGCTCGCGCACGAGGGCCAGTTGCTGCCGCAGTTGCCGCGCCGCACGCGGGCCACCGTGCTGCACCTGGCGCCGCCGCCGCCCAAGGAAGACGCCGAGTACATCCTGCAGCGACCCGACTCGGCGCTGGTGCGCCAAGGCATCACGATCCGTGGCGTGACGCCGGCATCGATCCGCCTGAAGCTGTGGACGCTGCAGGTTCGGGTGCTGCGCGAGCTGTGCCCGCTGTGGGGCGTCACGCTGCTGCCGGTGCCGGCCGACTGCCAGACCGCCGGCGGCTTCCTGCGGCCCGCGTTGTACGGAGCCGATGCGACCCATGCGAATTCACTGTTCGGCCGCCGCCTGCTGGCCCTGATCCGGCAGGCGGCCCAGGAGCTCAACCATGCATCCCCCGCCTGCGCACCCCTACCGTGAGCTGCCCGACAAGGCCTTCTGGAAGCGCGCGGTCGCGCTGCCGGCGAAGTCCGAGGTCGACCCGGTCGGCGAATTCCGCCTGCGGCTCGACCGCACGATGCGCGTGGCCACGGCCGGCAGCTGCTTCGCACAGCACCTGTCGCGTCATTTGCGCGCCAGCGGCTACCACCACTACGTCGCCGAGCCGGGCCATCCGCTGATTCCGGCAGCGCGCCGCACCGAGCAGGGTTATGGGCTGTACTCGGCGCGCTACGGCAACGTCTACACCGCGCGCCAATTGCTGCAGACCTTCGAGCGGGCGTTCGGCAGCTTTGCGCCAGCGGAGCCGGCGTGGACGACTACCGGCGGCGCCATCGTCGATCCGTTCCGGCCCACGGTGCAGCCGGGGGGCTTCATCGATGCCGCCGAGATGCTGGCCGACCGACGCCAGCACCTGGCCCATGTGCGCCGCATGTTCGAGACGCTGGACGTCTTCATCTTCACGCTCGGCCTGACGGAGTGCTGGCGCTCCACCGAAGACGGTGCGGTGTTCCCGATCTGTCCCGGCGTCGAAGGCGGCAGCTTCAGCGCGGAACGCCACGCGTTCCACAACCAGCCGGTCGACGAAGTGATCACCGACCTGAGCCGGCTGACCGAAGCGCTGCTGGCGGTCAACCCCCGGGCGCAACTGGTGCTGACGGTCTCGCCCGTGCCCCTGGTCGCCACCGCCACGCCGGGTGCCCATGTGCTGTCGGCGACGAGCTATTCGAAGGCCGTGCTGCGCGTGGCCGCCGACACGATCGTGCAGCGCTTCCCGGCGGCCAGCTACTTTCCGTCTTACGAGATCATCACCGGCCCTCACAGCCGCGGCAGCTACTTCGACGCCGACCTGCGCAGCGTGCGCGAAGAAGGCGTCGCGCACGTGATGCGCCTGTTCCTCGCCCACGCGAGTGGCACCGGGCCGGACGCCGCAGCGCCGGCGCCAGGCGACGCGCAGGCGCAGGCCCATGCGGAATTCGATGCGACGAGCGCAGCGCTGGTCGAGGTCGAGTGCGACGAAACCGCGCTGGATCGATAGGCAGGCCACCGAGGCGGTAGCGCAGGGCCGGCGTCATCCGGCAGGCGCCGCCGCGCAATCGCCATCACGCAATCGCCATCACGCAAACGACACGTCACCGACATGGCGCCGCAGCAGCGCCGCCGAATGCCGCCAGCGGAATGACGCAACCCGCGCGGCGCCGGCTCGGCGCAAGCTGTCGCGCAGGCCGGCATCGTCGTGCACGCGCTGCAGCGCGGCGGTCAAGGCGTCGATGGCCTGCGGCTCGACATACAGCGCCGCGTCGCCGCAGACCTCGGGAATCGCCGCGGCGCGCGCCGCAATCACCGGACAGCCGCAGGCCATCGCCTCCAGCGGCGGCAGGCCGAAGCCTTCGTAGACCGAGGGGAAGACCAGGGCCAGGGCATGCTGGTACAGCGCCTTCAGCGAGCGGTCGTCCTGGTAGCCGATGCGCAGCACGCCGGCCGTAGCGCAGGCGGCCGGCGCGCGGGCGAAGACCTGCGGGTTGTCGCCGCCGCACAGCACCAGCTGCAGCCCGCGCGCCGCCGGCAGGCGGGTGAAGGCGGCGATCAGGCCGTCGATGTTCTTGTTCGGGTTCGCACTGGCCACGGCCAGCAGGTAGCGCCCTTCGCTCAGCCCGAGATGGGGCAGCACCGCCGCATCGGCCGGCACATCGTCGAGATGATCGCCGCCGTTGGGCAGCAGGCCGATGCGATCCGGCGCCAGCGCCAGCGCCGCCGCGAGGCGAGCTTGCGAAAAGGCCGAAACGGTCAGCAAGGCGCTGCCGTTGCGCGCCAGCCGGCGGTGCAGGTGCCGGTACCAGGCAGCGAAGCAAGGCGTGTAGGCCTCGGGGCGGTCGAACACCGCCGCGTCGTGGATCAGCGTCAGCTGCCTGCCGCGCGGCCACCAGGGCGCCGAGCCCGCCAGGTTGACCAGCAGCGCGCCGCGCGCGGCCTGCGGCAGCGCCCACTGCTCCCACAGATGCAAGGGCATGCCGGGCCAGCCGATCTCACGCTGGTTGATATATCGCAAAGGAAGCGGCCTCGTGCCAGCCGGCCGCAGCAGCAGCCAATCGGCCACGGCCGGGCCCTCATGGCGGTCCAGCGCTTCGATGAAGGCCCGGGCCGCGCGCTGAACGCCGGTGATCTGCTGCGCCGCGAACTTGCCGTTCAGGCAGACGGCCGGCATCAACGAACCAGGTTCAGCACCGGGAAGGTCAGCGAGAACACCAGGTTCAGGAACTTCTGCACCTCCGACAGCGGCGCATTGCTGACGTACAGCACGTCCTTGTCCCGCACCGCGAAGCCCTGCATCACGAAGAAGCTGGCCGGGTTGCGCAGATCGAGCCGATAGACCACCGGCACCAGGCCTTCGGCAGTCATGAACTCCGGCCGGCGCGGCCATTCGAGCGCGTTCTGCGGCTCGTAGCGGAAGATGAACACGCCCTGCGCATCGGACCGGGTATCGAGCAGACCGCCGGCACGGGCCAGCGCCTGCGCCAGCGTGATGCCCTGGGCCTCGAACGGGATTTCCTCGTTCTTGCCGGTCGCGCCAAGCGCGGTGAAGCTCGAGGGCTGCGAAATCGCGGTGATCACGTCGCCGGCGGACAGCCGCACGTTCTGCTGCGGGTCGCGGATCACGCGGTCCAGCGGCAGGCTCAGGTGCTCGCTGCCGCGGGTCAGTTGCAGCATGGTCTTGTTGACTGGCTGGCGCGCGCCGCCGGCGGCGGCCAGTGCGTCGAGCAGGCGTTCGCCGCTGGGTGTCAGCGGCAGGCGCAGGTTGGTCACCACCTCGCCGACCACCGTGACCACCGACGAGGCATTGCGCACCACGCGCACCACCGCTTCGGGCTGGTGCGCCCGGCCACGCAGCCGCGCGACGATGTCGGCCTGGATTGCGCGCGCCGAACGGCCCGCAGCCGGCACGCGGCCGGCGAAGGGCACGGTGATGAAACCCTGCGCGTCGACCACCTGCTCGGGCAACACGGTGGCGCGCGAGGTCGCTGCCGCGCCCAGCGGCACTTCAAGCAGCCCGGTGCCGCTGAACAGCATCGCCGGCGGCGCTTCCCAGATGCTGACCTCCACGCCATCGCCGGCGCCGACAATGAATTCGGCCGCGCCCACCGCCGGCGGCAGCTCGGAGAACAGGCGCTGGCGCCGGTTCTGCGCCAGTTCGCGCGAGACCCGCGCGTCGATGTCGACCACCTGCACCGCCGCCGCGCCGGGCGCGCGGGCAGCGTCCAGCGCGGCCTCGGTCGACGGCCCGCTGGTCGGAATCTGCGCGCAGGCGGCCAGCATCACACAGGCGCCCGCCATCGCGACGCACTTCATGCGGGCCGATCTCGCTCGGCCGCCGGCACGGCATTGGGACGCTTGGCCTTGCGCGCCTGGGTCACGCGCAGGCGTTCGTAGAGCGCCGCGGTGCGGCGGGTCATCAGCGAGGCATTGAACTCGCACAGAAACCGCTGCCGCGCGGCCTGGCCCAGGCGCTCGCGCAGCGCCGCGTCGCCGAGCAGGCGCTTCAGCGCCTGCACCAGCGCACCGGGCTGGCCCACCGGCATGTTGAAGCCGGTGCAGCCATCCACATTGACCCACGGGACGCCGGAGCCTTCGATGTCGGTCGCGACCACCGGTCGGCCGTGGGCCATCGCTTCAACCATCGCCACCCCGTAGGCCTCGGCGCGCACGGTCGAGGTCATGCAATAGATGTCACAGGCGTCGAAGTATGCCGGCAGGTCGTCGTCACTGACATGGCCCAGCAGGCACACCTTGCTCTCAATGCCGCGCCGGTCCACTTCCTGCTGGTAATGCTGCAGCAATTCTCCGTCGCCGCCGATGACCACCACGCAGTCGTCCGGCAACTGCGTCGCCGCGTCGATCAGCACGTCGTAACCCTTGTAGTAGGCCATGCGGCCGAGTGAAAAGATGATGCGCCGGCCCGCAAAGCGATGCCGGATGGCGGCGGTTTTCGCGGCCAGGTGGCCGTGCCGGTGACCATGGTCGCTGACGCCGATCGGTATCACCTCGACCTTGTGACGCCAGGCCTGCAGCGGCTGTGACGTGCGCGCGTAGGGCTCGCTGGTCGTGACGATGGCATCCGCGCGCTGCAGCAACCAATGCTGCAGCGGCTCGTACAGCTTCATCGTGCGGCGCTGGCGGATCACATCGCTGTGCCAATGCACCACCAGGGGCACTGCCGGCCGCGTCATCCAGACGGCCAATGCCGCCATCGGGTCGGGCATGTGGATGTGCACGAGGTCGTAGCGTTCGTGCAGGCGCGCGAGTTCAAGCACCATCGCCGGTGCCATCGAGGTCGACAGCAAACGGCCAAAGGAGCCGGCCCGCACCACTTCGTAGCCGCCGGGAAACCACTCATGCATCGAAACCGGACGCTGGTTCGAGCACAACACGTCCGAACGCAAACCGGCTTGCGTCAAGCCTTCGGCGAGTTCCCAGATCACGGTTTCGATGCCGCCCCGGACCGGGGGATAGAACTTGCCAAGCTGCAGAACTCTCAAACCCATCCCTTTCGAGGACTTGGCGCCTTGGATCGAATCAAGGGGGTCAGGCACACCCCGCAGCGCACGGTGCTGCGCAGGCATGTCCCGGCCGCCTGGTGGGTCGGCCCCGTCAAGCGGCGGGCCGATGGCCCCCGCATCGCTGCGGGCAGGCGTCAGCCGCCACTGCCGGTGGTCGTCACCGGAAGGGGCGTGTCGTTGCTCGCATTGGCGGCCAGACTGGTCAGCGTGGCGGTCGTCGCGGCGCCGCTCCCGGCCACCACTTGGGAACTGATCAGAATCTCGAGCGCCACGTCTTGCGGATCGGTCGGTGACGGCGTGAACGGCGTGGTCAGGAAGCTCGCGTCGTTCAGCGCGAGCGTGCCGCCACCGGCGGCGACCAGGGACTTCATGGCCGGCAGGAAGTCGGTCGTGACGCGCGCGCTCACCGCTGTCGTCGACGACAGGAACGACTGAGCGCTGGCGTTCGCAAACCAGCTCTCGACCGTGGGGAAGGTCCCCCCGCCGGACACCGGCACCTGACTCAGGTAGGTGGCCAGCATGTCGGTCAGCGGCGAGATGTTGGCTGTCAGCGAGGTACCCGAACCGATGGCCATGGAACGCAGCGTGACGCCGCCGGTGGTGGCGCTCAGCAGGCACGGCCCGGTGCCGTCGACCACGGTCACGGTGTAGGACCCTTGGGCGTTGGTGGTGGCCGTGCCGGTGCCTGACTTGCAGGTGACCGTGACGGCGGCACCGCTGATGGCGTCCCCCTTGGCGACGGTGCCGGTCACGGTGATGTCCGGCGGATCGTCGTCATCGCCAAAACACGCGGCCAGGCTCAGTGCCGCCGCGACGGCGACGAGTGAATGCCCGTGCCTACGGGCGAGTTGGATCATGCGCATGTCAGTGTCCTTTCCATTCCAGGTCATGGGGAATCTGCGTACAGGCGAAAGGCCTGACGCATGCGGGAGAACTGCGAGGCAAGGTAATCGGGACCGATGCGGCCGGCGTTCAACGCCTGGACCTCCAGGTCCCAGCTCAGTTGCAGGTCACGCACGTGGCGCGGCTCGACCAGGTTGCGCGAGGTACTGTCATCGAGCAGCCGCGTGCGGATGCCGCGGGTGTAGGACGGGCTGCCCGAGAACTGGATCCGGCCTTGCACCGGCGCCGCGCGCGGCGTCAGCGGCACCGAGAATTCGACCCCGGCAAAGCGCCGTTCGCCGCCGCGGCGGTAGAACAGGTGGGCACCGATGTCGCCGAACCAGCGGCTGAACACCAGGCTCGGGCCCTGGCTGCCATCGTTGTAGCGCTGCGCACCGAGCTCGAGCCAGGTCGATGCCATCGGCACCCAGCGGTAGGACAAGGCCAGGGCCTCGTCTGCACCACGCGGCATGTCGTTCCTGCGTTCCAGTTGGCGGCCGCGCAGGCGCAGCACATCGTCGCGGCCCGGCACGAACACCACCGCCTGGCTTTCCACGCCGAACGCACGGTGTTCGAATCGGCCCACCGCGGCGCCGATCAGCGCATGCGGGCCCAGCCACAGCGACTGGTGCAGCGCCAGCGTCTGCAGACCGTTGTCCTGGCGCAGATCGGCGACCACGCCGATCTCGCCCCGGTCGACGTTGTCGGAGCTTGCGACACGCTGCTGCACCGCGGCGACCAGGTGCGCGCCGCGCCACAGCGGCACGCTGGCCAGCACGCGCAGCGCCAGCGAGTAGTCGAACGCCGCCTGCTCGGTGCCGAGCATGTAGTTGATCTCGGGCGACAGCTGCAGCTGCGCCCAGGCGCCGGCGCTCGGCTCGTCCTGAACCCAATCGATGGCCATGCCCGCGAGCCCATCGCCGCGCTGGAAGCCCGTCGTCGCCCGCACCGCGGCGACAGCGCCGCCCTCGACGAAGCCACGCCATGCCGCGGCATCAGCGCGCACCGTCAGCACCGGCTGATCGGCCTTCAAGGCCTGCACCACGAGCTGCGTGATCGATTCGGGCGCGGCCCGCGCAGCCAGGCCGAGCACGATGCCGAGCGCATCGACCTCGTTGTGCGCAAAGCGCCGGTTCTGGTACGAAACGACCCAGGCGCCGTCGGGCAGCCTGCCGACCCGCACACGCTCGAAACCCAGCGCGACCAGACTATCCTTCAAGCGGCTCATCGCCGCGGCCGGCGAGGCCAGGGCCTGCACCGGCACGGTCGCCAGCGGTGCCGGCGCCGGCGGGGAGGTCTCGGCCAGGCGTCGCTCGCTATCGCCGATAGGCAACACCACGCCAAAGGTCCACGCCGTCGCGCCGGGCGCGTGGCCGGCCCCGCCACCGCTGCGTGACAACGCGGCCTGCAAGCGCATGTCGCCGATCGTCGCCAGCGGTGGCGATGTCCAGCGCACGCCCGCCACGCCTTGACGGCCGTCGTACTCGGCCATCGCGGTCCAGTCACCCAGCTTCGGATCGCTGGCCAGGCGGTACTGCACGCCGCCGAACACGCCGTCCAATGCCGCCCGCCGACCGGGCACGAAACTCTCCGCACGGCTGGCGCCATAGCCCAAGCTGAAATCCAGCGGCCCCAGCGCATGGGTGCCGACAACGTAGGCGGTGCGAAAACGCCTGCCGCCGCCGCCCAGATCCTGCAGCCCGAGCGCGAAGCGCGGCCCCTGGGCGCCGAGGGCAAACGAATACTTCGCATTGAGCGACAGATCGCTGATGCCGTCGGCCGCATTGCCGCCGACGAAGCCTGGAGCGCGTGTTGCGTATTCGGCAAAGCGACCGACCAGGTCCACGCCGGGCCACAGCCCGAAACCCAGCACGTACGAACGGGGGCGCGGGTGCTCGCCGAACTGAGGCTCTCGCGCGTTACTTGCGGCAAGTGCGAAGTTGCCTTCGCCGATCGATCGTGCGCTGGGAATCGCCAGGCCACCCCAGCTGCCTTGCGCGTTCAAGCCATCGGCCCGCGCTTGCCAGGCTGCCAGCAAACCGACCAGCAGCACGCAGCGAGGAGAAGCCGCGACTTGACAACTTGTCACACTGCGCTGGCGCATCAATCGGCCTCCCCCTGGAGAGCTTCGGACCTGTTGGTGGCGGCAAGTGTAGACCGCACATGCTGCGCGTTGGCAAGCGAATTCGTATCCGGCGGCGGCTGATCTGTATCACACCACTTTCGGTGTTGGCATTTGTGCCGACAGGATCGCCGTGGTGCATATTTCCAGGGCTTTCAGGGCCGTGAACCCGGTATCAGGGTGCCGGCATCTATCACGCAAAGTACGCGTTGAGATGGCGTGGCACGCCTGATTCACCCATTAGCGCAGCTTGCTTCACCCATTAGCGCAAAGTGAGCGCGTGCGCAAGACCATGAAAACGTAGCTGTGGCCATCACGCAGCGCGCGATCCGAGCGCACGTACCGCAACGTCCCTGACGGGTCCGGTCAGACCCGGCCCAGCGGCAGCCGATCGGGCGCGACTGGCAGGTCCTGCGCTGCACGCTGGCCGCGTCTGCGTACACCCGGCGCGCCGCCAATCACGGTCGCCGTTCAGGCACGCAAGTCAGAACCAAAGCCAGATGCGACGCAGCCACTGCGGCGCGCAACGGGGCTTGGTTTCATACACGTGACGCAACGGGTACTTCATGCGGACCTCCTGGCGAGGACTGTATATTAATAAGGGGTATCCTCTTAGCTCCAGAACCACCGGAACTACTGGATGGGCATCCAGCATATCGCAGGTCCCGAGGCGGGTAAAGACTATCCCCGGAACTGGAACGAATTTCTGGATTGGTTCCGCAGTGAGGACACCTGCTT
>NZ_DATILJ010000227.1:0-25861 GCF_035476535.1 Aquabacterium sp. | reverse complement strand
GCGCCGCAGCACCGCCTCGCGCACCAGCGGCAGGCGGTCGTTGCCGAAGTACATGTCGTCGCCGCCGACGAAGATCGTCGGCGAGCCGAAGCCGCCGCGCGCGATCACCTCGTCGGTGTTGGCCTTCAGCTGCGCCTTGATCTCGGGCTGCGCGATCGCCGCGAAGAAGGCCTTGACGTTGACGCCCACACGTTCGCACAGCCCCGCCAGCACGTCGTCCTGCGAGATGTCTTCCTCGCGGGTCCAGTAGGCTTCGAACACCGCGCTGGCGAAGGGCACCAGCTGGCCCTGCCCGTCCAGCCAGATGCAGCCGCGCATCGCCTTCACGCTGTTGACCGGGAACACGCGCGGCGGAAACACGATCTTCAGGCCGCTGTGGCGCGCCCAGTCCTGCAGGTCCTTTTTCGTGTAGGCCTGCTTGACCGGCACGCCCTTCTCGCGGAACTCGTAGACGCTGGGGTTCACCGCATTGAAGATGCCGCCCACCAGCACCGGCTTCCAGGCGATGGGCACCTCCAGCTCGGCAGCCAGCGGCTGGATGTTGTGGAAGGCCAGCCAGGTCCAGGGGCTGGAACAGTCAAAGAAGAACTCGATCATGCGGTGGCTCCTGCGTTGCCCTTGTCGGTGCTGATGTTGGCGGCGCCCTGGCCGAACAGGTTGCGGCGCGCCTCGTCGTCCATGCCCTTGCGGACCAGTTCCTTGCCCACCGCCAGGCCGCGCTGCACCGCGTCGCGCACGCGCAGCAGCGCATACCAGCGTTTGACGTTCGGCCAGTCGTCCAGCGTCAGGCCCTGGGCCTTGTGCGTCAGGGTCCACGGGAAGATCGCGATGTCGGCAATGCTGTAGTCGTCGCCGGCGACGTACTCGCTCTTGGCCAGCTGCGCGTCGAGCACGCTGTACAGGCGCCGTGCCTCGCGCTCGTAACGCTCGATGGCGTAGGGGATCTTCTCGCTGGCGTAGAGCTTGAAGTGGCCATGCTGGCCCAGCATCGGACCCAGCCCGCCCATCTGCCACATCAGCCAGGGCAGCACGGCGTGGCGGCCACGCACATCGCTGGGCATCAAGCGGCCGGTCTTTTCCGCCAGGTAGACCAGCATCGCGCCGCTCTCGAAGCTGCTGATCGGCGCGCCGCCGCCCGGAGGGTCGTCATCGACCAGGGCCGGAATGCGGTTGTTCGGGCTGATGGCCAGGAACTCCGGCGTGAACTGCTCGCCGCGGCCGATGTTGACCAGCTTCAAGGCGTAGGGCAGGCCCAGTTCCTCCAGCGCGATGGAAATCTTCCAGCCATTCGGCGTGGGCCAGTAGTGCAAATGGATCAAGTGGCGCCCCGGTGACAGCGATGATCGGAGGGTAGCCGCAAACTCGGAGACCCGGCGTCACGCATGAGACCAACCACGCTGCAAGCCACCCCGTTGCGCGACGACGCTGCGGACCCGCCCGACTTTCTGGCCGATGTGGCCCGAGAAACCGAGACCCGATGAGCACCGCTGACCTGAAGATCCCGCCCGGTTTCCAACCCGCGACCATGGGGGGTGACTTCATCGGCCACGTCGGCCCGTTCTACATCTACCACGAGGGCGACGTGGTGCTGATGGGCTTCCGCGTCGAGAAGCGCCACACCAACCCGTTCGAGATCTGCCACGGCGGCATGCTGGCGAGTTTTGCCGACATGCTGCTGCCCATCACCGTGCATCGCAAGAGCAAGGAAGTCGGCCACCGCTTCCTGCCGACCATCAGCCTGCAGGTGGACTACCTCGCACCGGCCGCCTTGGGCGCCTGGGTGCAGGGGGAAGCCCAGGTGCTGCGCGCCACGCGCAGCATCGTCTTCGTGCAAGGCACGGTCACTGCCGACGGCGCACCGTGCATGCGGGTGAGCGGCATCTTCAAGATCGGCCCCGCTTTCAAGCCGCCGGTCGTCGAAGGCTGAAGCCGCCCTCGCTTGCTGGAGCCAGTCGGGCCGCGGCGCGCTGCCCATCGGCGTGCGCCAAAAGCCACACGGGGCAAGCTCGCACATGGCGAACGTTATGAGCGCTGCATGATCGCGTCTCGCCACACACCGCAGGGCCTGCGCCCTGACTGACAACCAAGGGAGAGAACGCATGAAGGACTTTCACTCACTGACGCTTGGCGTGCTGAGCGTCGCCACCCTCCTGGCCGGCTGCGGCGGCAGCGATGACCCACCACCGACCGAACGCCGCACCACGCTCGGCACCGTGGTCGGCCTCGACCACAGCGCCAGCAACGGCACCTATGCCTGGCTGGGCCTGCCTTTCGCCAAACCGCCGGTGGGGGCCTTGCGCTGGAAGGCGCCGGCCGAGCCCGAGGCCTGGACCAACGCGCGCGAGACCCAGGCCTTCGGCAAGGCCTGCCTCCAGAACGGCCGCATCTACGGCCCCGGCGCCAACAACACTTACGACACCACCATCGTCAGCACGCTGAACATGCCGGTCGGCCAGGAAGACTGCCTGACGCTGAACATCTGGCGCCCCGCCAGCGCCGATACGCAGCTGCCGGTGCTGTTCTTCATCTACGGCGGCAGCAACACCTCCGGCTACACCGCCGACCCGGTCTACAACGGCGCCAATCTCGCCAAGGCCGCCAACGCCGTGGTGGTGACGGCCAACTACCGCCTCGGCGTGCTGGGCTTCTTCAACCTGCCGCAGCTCAAGGCCGGCGCCGGCAGCGCGGAAGCCTCCGGCAACTTCGCGCTGCTGGACAACCTGCAGGCGCTGAAGTTCGTCAGCCAGAACATCGCCAGCTTCGGCGGCAACCCGGGCAACGTCACGGTGATGGGCCAGTCGGCCGGCGCCATCAACACCTGGGCGCTGATGACCTCGCCGCTGTCCACCGGCCTGTTCCACAAGACCATTCCGATCAGCGGCGGCCTCTCGCTGGCCAGCAACCTGCCACCGGGCATGCTGCCGACGCTCAACACCGCGAGCGCCTACCTGGCCCAGGCCAACAACCTGCTCTACAACCTGGTGATCGCTGACGGCAAGGCCCTCGACATGGCCACGGCCAAGACCTTTGTCGCGACGCAGACCGATGCGCAGATCGCCGACTACCTGCGCGACAAGGACGCCGGCGTGCTGCTGGGCACCGTGCTGAACAAGGGCCTCACCGGCTCGGGGCCGATCCCCGACGGCACGGTGCTGCCGGCCGACCCGATCGCGGCGATCGCTGCCGGCAACTACCGCAAAGTGCCGGTGCTGGCCAGCAACACGCGCGACGAAGGCAAACTCTTCGCGCAGTTCCTGACGCTGTTCGGCGGCCCGCCCGGTTTCAAGATCAGCGATGCGACGCGCTTCGCGATGATGATGGGCTTCAACCCCGACGCCGCGCCGACGCTGAGCGAAGCCGACATCATCGACCCGGCCTACCTGCCTTCGGATGCCGCGGGCACCGGCTGGAGCGCCAAGAGCGCGCTGCTGGCCTCGGTGTTCACCAGCCCCAGCCGCGACAACATGCTGAACACGCTCAAGACCCAGCAGGCCAATGTCTGGCACTACCAGTTCGACTGGGCCCAGGAGCCGGCGCCGTGGAACACCGTGTACGGCGCCGCACATGCCTTCGACCTGCCCTTCGTGTTCGGCAACTTCGGGCCCTCGCTGTTCTCGAACGCCAGCAACAGCGCGGCCAATCAGCCGGGCCGGCTGGCCTTGTCGAACGCCATGATGCAGACCATCGGCGCCTTCATGCGCAACGGCGATCCCAACAACGCCGCGCTGGGCGTGACCTGGCCGGCCTGGCCGGCGCAGCTGCACTTCGACGCCACGCTGACGCAGCCGAAGATCAGCGTGCAGTGAAGCCGGGTGCTCAGCCCGCCGGGTTGGGCACGGTCGGGTCGGCGCTAGTGTTCTTATGACGCGGCCACGGCGGCACAAGCGCCGCTGCGTCGCACCTCCGCGCCGGCACTGGGTGCGGTGGCGCACAGACCGTGCCGCGCGCAACGAAGATAGTCACGACCTGGCCCCGCCCCCATGGCGCATCGCGCGCCACGGGGGTCGCCGTCGGGAGGTGACTGATGAAGCGGCCTGACGCTCTTGCCCCCGGCGCCATTCACCCCGACCAGGAGATTTGCCATGACAGCCGACACCCGCAAAGACACCGACGCCAGCGAACTCACGCCGTTCCGTGACCTGAGCAAGATGTTCGAGCAGTTCAAGATGCCCAGCGTGGATGGCTCGGCGTTTGTCGAAGCCAGGCGCAAGGACGTTGAAGCCCTGGTGGCTGCCAACAAGGTGACCTACGAAGCGCTGCAAGGCCTGGCGCGTGCGCAGACCGACATGCTGACCCAGGTGATGCAGGGCATGCAGGACTCGGCCAAGAGCATGATGAGCGGCAGCGCCGGTGGCAAGGAAACGCCCCAGCACGCTGAAGCGGCTCAACAGGCCTGGCAGAAGATGCTCACCGACATGAAGGACCTGGCCGAGCGGGTGCAGAAGTCCCAGGTACAGGCCATGGCCGGCCTGACCGAGCGGGCGACGGAGAACATCAAGCAGATGCAGGGCCAGAGCGACAAGTCCTGAACACCCCCAGGCCTGCCGCTTCGCGTCAGGTGTTCAGCGGTCCTTGAACACCGGCGCGCGTTTCTGCAGGAAGGCGGCCACGCCTTCGGCAAAGTCGCCGGCCCGGCTCATGCCGCCCTGGACCTGGGCCTCCTGGCTCAGCGCGGCCGCATAGTCCATCGGCATCGCGGCGTCGATGATCTGGCGCGTCTGCGCCAAGGCCTTGACCGGCATCGCCGCCAGCTTGTTGGCCAGTGCCAGCGTGCTGTCCTGCAGCGAAGCATCGTCGACGCAACGCCAGATCATGCCGATGCGTTCGGCCTCTTCGGCGCCGAGCTTGTCGCCGGTCATCGCCAGGCCGATCGCGCGGGCGCGGCCGACCAGCCGCGGCAGCAGCCAGGTGCCGCCGCAATCGGGCACCAGGCCGATCTTGCTGAAGGCCTGGATGAAGCTGGCCGAACGCGCGGCAATCACCAGGTCGCAGCCCAGCGCCAGGTTGGCGCCGGCACCGGCAGCCACGCCATTGACCATCGCGATCACCGGCACCGGGTAGCTGCGGATGCGCAGGGCCAGCGGCTTGTACAGGCGTTCGACCACGTCTTCGACGTCGCCGCTCATCTCGGGGTCGTTCAGGTCCTGGCCGGCGCAAAAACCCCGGCCGGCGCCGGTGATGACCAGGCAGCGCACCGCGGCATCGTCCGCGGCTTCGTCGAGTGCGCCGCGCAGTTGCACATGCATCGCGGCGGTGAAACTGTTCAGCGCGGCCGGGCGGTTCAGCGTCAGCGTGCGCACAGGGCCAGTGGTGGTGGCGAGCACCAGGGCTTCGGACATGGGGGTCTCCTCGGAAGTCGATGGCCAATGATCGCCGATTCCAGAATCGGCCAGCCGCGACTGAAGCGCGGCGCAATCGGCAAGACGGCGCCGGTGCGCCCCGGCAGGCTGCAGCCCATCGTCACGACACCTGGAGAACATCTTGCGCTGGAAACTCGGCATCCTGAGCTGTGCCTGCCTGCTGGCCGGCGCGTTCACCAGCCGGGCGGTGTTCCGCGAGCGCCTGGGCTGCCTGGTGTTGCCCGACGACGGCCCGCCCTCGCCCGCCGAACTGCCGCCGGCCGAGCCGCCGCGGCCGGCGCTGCTGCCCGAGATCGCCGGGCCGGCGCCGGTGCAGCCCACGCAGCCGCGCCTGCGCGAAGCCATCGCGATGGCCTTCGGCGGCGCCGATGGCAGCAACCTGCACCACACCAAGGCCTTGCTGGTGATGCACGAGGGCCGGGTCGTCGGCGAGCAGTACGCGCCGGGCATCGGCCAGCTCTTCCTGGACGATGGCGTGGCCGGCGGCCAGCGCCTGCTGCCGGCCGGCTGGGTGCGCTACACCACCACGCCGACGCCGGGCACCGGCTACGGCGCTGGCTTCTGGCTCAACAGCGTCGACGGCCAGGTGCCCGGCTGGGGCATCCCCTGGGGCCTGCTGCACGCGCCGCGCGACTCCTTCTTCGCACGCGGCTTCCTCGGCCAGTTCGTCGTCGTGATCCCGTCGCGGCGGCTGGTGATCGTGCGGCTGGGCACCTCGCAGGTCTACACCCGCGACGGCAACATCGCGGTGGCGATGGACCAGTGGGTGGCGGCGATCCTGGACGCGCTGGGCGACGGCCTGTGAGCGCCGGTTGTGCGCCGGTTGTGATCAGCCCCAGACCTCGGCCGCCGTCTCCACCACCAGCCGCAGCTTGGCGCGCTGCGCCTCCACGGCGATGTTGTTGCCGTGCACGGTGCTGGAGAAGCCGCACTGCGGGCTCAGCGCCAATTGCTCCAGCGGCGCGTACTTCGCGGCTTCGTCGATGCGGCGCTTCAGCGCGTCCTTGCTCTCCATCTCGCCGAACTTGGTGGTCACCAGGCCGAGCACGACGATCTTGCCCTTGGGCAGGAAGCGCAGCGGGCGGAAATCGCCCGAGCGGTCGTCGTCATACTCCATGAAGTACGCGTCCAGGTTCATCTCGGCGAGCAGCGCTTCGGCCACCGGCTCGTAGTTGCCGGCCGCAGCATGGGTGCTCTTGAAGTTGCCGCGGCACAGGTGCATGGCCAGTGTCATGCCGGCGGGCTTCTGCGCCACCACCTTGTTGATGAACGTGGCATAGCGGTGCGGCAGCTCGTTCGGGTCGTCGCCGCGCTGACGGGCGGCTTCGCGCATCTTCTCGTCGCACAGGTAGGCCATGTTGGTGTCGTCCATCTGCACGTAGGTGCAGCCGGCTGCCGCGAGGGAGCGCAGTTCGTCGCCATAGGCCGTGGCCACGTCGTCGTAGAACACCGGATCGAGTTCCGGATAGGCGTCTTTGCTGATGCCGGCACGGCCACCGCGGAAATGCAGCATGGTCGGCGACGGGATCGTGACCTTCGGCGTGTTGCCTGGTTTTCCCAATGTAGCCACCTGCGACTTCAGGTACTCGAAATCGGCGCGCTGGATGTCCTTGACATGGCGCACCTTGTCGATCACGCGCATCACCGGCGGCGCCAGTTCTTCCGTGCCATCGGGCTTGCGGATCGTCACCGGGATGTCGGTCTTCACGCCACCCAGCTGCTCCAGGAAATCGATGTGGAAATAGGTGCGGCGGAACTCGCCGTCGGTGATGCTCTGCAGACCCACGTCTTGCTGGAACTTGACGATTTCGGCGATCGCCTTGTCTTCGACGGCGCGCAGCTGCTCGGCGTTGATCTCGCTCTTCGCGAACTGCTCGCGCGCATCGAGCAAATATTTCGGGCGCAGGAAGCTGCCGACATGGTCGGCGCGGAACGGTGCGGTGGTGCGAAGGGTCATGACGATCTCCAAGAAATGGGTTCAGTGTGCCGATACGCCCAACCACGCATCGAGCGGCGTCGGATCGGCGATCAGTGCTTCGCTCTCCGCGCGGTAGGCGATGCCGCCGCGGTCGAGCACGATGGCGTCGTCGGTGACAGCCAGCACCATGTGCGGATGCTGCTCGACGACGATCGATGGCAGGCCCTCTTCACGCGCGACCCGGCGGATCGCGCGCAGCAGCTCTTCGACGATGATCGGCGCCAGGCCTTCCAGCGGTTCGTCGAGCAGCAGCAGACTGGGGTTCAGCACCAGCGCACGGCCGAAGGCCAGCATCTGCTGCTCGCCGCCCGACAGCTGCTGGCCGAGGTTGCGCTTGCGCTCGGCCAGGCGCGGAAACAGCTCGTAGACCCGCTTCGGATTCCAGGCGCCGGGGCGGGCCACGGCAGTCAAGTTCTCGTCGACGGTCAGCGACTTGAAGATGTTGCGCTCCTGCGGCACCCAGCCCAGACCCTGCCAGTTCGCGGCGCCCGCGCGTTCGTAGACCGGCAGTGCGTGGATCTCGCGCCCGGCCAGCACGATGCGGCCGTGGTGGCGGCGGGTGACCCCCACCAGCGTGTCGATCAGCGTGGTCTTGCCGGTGCCGTTGCGGCCTAACAAGGCCAGCGAGCGGCCGGCCTGCAGCGTGAAGCTCACGTCGCTGAGCACCACGGCTTCGCCGTAACCGCAGCGCAGGTCGCTCACTTCGAGCAATACGTCAGCCATGGGCCACTTTCGTCTCGCCGAGGTACACCGCCCTGACCTGCGGATCGGCGGCAATTTCCTCGGGCGTGCCTTCGGTCAGCACCGTGCCGTTGACCAGCACCGTCATGCGCTTGGCAAAGCTGAACACCAGGTCCATGTCGTGTTCGATCAGCACCACCGAGACATCGTCCGGCAGCGCGGCCACGGTGTCCAGGATGTCGCGGCGCTCGGCGGCCGGCACGCCGGCCGCGGGCTCGTCCAGCAGCAGCACGCTGGGGCGCTGCGCGACGGCCAGCGCGATCTCGAGCAGCCGGCGCTTGCCGTAGGGCAGTTCACGCGTCGGCCGGTCGGCATGCTCGGTGAGGTGGAATTGGGCCAGCAACTGCTCGCATTCGCTGGCGATGGCGCTGTCGCTGCCCATTGGCCGCCACCAGCGCCGCGCTGCATCGAGCCGACTGGCGACAGCCAGCGCCAGGCTCTGCAACGGCGTCAGCGAGCCGAACAGCTGGTTGATCTGGAAGGTGCGCACGAGCCCCAGGCCGACGCGCTTGTGCGGCGTGAGCTCGGTGATGTCCTGGCCGCGCAGCACAACCCGGCCTTCGCTGGGCGGCAGCACGCCGGTGAGCTGGTTGATCAGCGTGGTCTTGCCGGCACCGTTGGGGCCGATCAGCGCATGGCGCGCACCACGCGTGATCTTCATCGATACGTTGTTGGTGGCAGTGATGCCGCCGAAGCGCTTCACCAGGCCGAAGGTCTCCAGCACGACATCGCTCATGAGTCGCCCCGCTTGAACCAGGACCAGGGCCGGAACAGGCGTTCACGGCCGACCAGCATCAGCACCACCAGGAACAGGCCGATCCAGAAGGTCCAGTACTGCGGCGTGAAGGCCGACAGCAGGTCGTGCATGACCTTGAACGCGATGGCACCGATGAGGCCGCCCCACAGCCAGCCGGCACCGCCGATGATCAACGCCAGCATCACGTCGGCGCTGCGATGGAACTCCAGCACGTCCAAGGACGCAAAGCCGGTGGTCTGCGCCAGCAGCGCGCCGGCCGCACCGGCCAGCGCCGCTGCCAGCGTGTACACCGCGGCAAGCCGCCCCTGCACCGATAGGCCGATGGCCATCACCCGCAGCCGGTTGTCACGCAGCGCCTGCAGTGAAATGCCCAGCGGCGAATGCACGATGCGGCGCAGCAGCAGGAAGGCCAGGAACAGCACGGCCAGCGAGTAGAACGAGGCCACGCGGGCGCCCAGGTCGAAATCGAAGCGGCCGAGCAGCGGGCCCATCACCACGCCCTGCAGGCCGTCGGTGCCGCCGGTGATGGTGTCGAACTTGTTGGCCAGCTCCAGCAACACCAGCGCGATGCCCATGGTCACCATCAGGCGCGTCAGGTCGGTGCCGCGCACGATCATCGGGCTGGTGATGGCGCCCAGCACCGCGCCGAGCACCGTGCCGACCACCAGGCCGACCAGCGGATCGGGCATCACATGCTTGGCGAACAGCGCAGCACCATACGCGCCGACACCAAAGTACGCGGCATGGCCCAGCGAGACGATGCCGGCATAGCCCAGGATCAGGTCCAGCGACAGCGCGAACAGCGCCAGGATCGCGATCTCGTTGATCAGCGCGGCATGCTGGGCAAACACCAGCGGCGTGGCCCAGATCAGCGCCCACAGCGCGTATTCCCAGGGGCGCCACTTGGAGGGCGCCAGCAATTTGGCGGCAAGGTTCATTTTTTACCTTCCCGCGAGAACAAGCCCTGCGGCCGCCACAACAGGATGGCGATCATCAGCGCGTAGACGATGAAGGCGCCGAGCTTGGGCACGTAGTACTTGCCGAAGACATCGGCAATGCCGAGCACCAGCGCGGCCACCAGCGGGCCGGTGATGGAACTGGTGCCGCCCACTGCGCAGACGATGAGGAAGTACACCATGTACTTCAGCGGGAAGCTGGGGTCGAGGCCGAAGATGTCGGCACCCAGTGCGCCGCCCAGGCCGGCCAGGCCGGAGCCCACCGCGAAGGTCAGCAGGAACACGCGGTTCACGGGAATGCCCAGGCCGGCCGCCACGCGCGGGTCGTCCACCGCCGCGCGCAGCCGGCTGCCGAAGCGCGTGCCGCTGAGGATGGCCTGCAGGCCCAGCGCCAGCGCCACGCAGCTGGCAACGATGAACAGCCGGTAGGCGCCCATGCCCAGCATCAGCGCGCCGGAGCCGAATTCGAAACGCTGGCGCAGCCAGTCGGGCAGCTGGATGTTCTGCTGCGAGCTGCCCATGATGTAGTCCACCGAGGCCACGGCCATGAAGGTCAGGCCGATCGAGAACAGCACCTGGTCCAGGTGCGGCTTGCCGTACATCGGCCGGTACACCGTGCGCTCCAGCAGCGCGCCGGCTGCCGCGGTGATCACGAAGGCGGCCGGCAGGCAGGCCAGGAAGGGCCAGCCGGCCTTCTGCATCAGCACCACCAGGATGTAGCCGCCGGCCATCGCGAAAGCGCCATGGGCCAGGTTGATGAAGTTCATCAGGCCCATGGTCACCGCAAGCCCGAGCGACAGCACGAACAGCAGCATGCCGTAGGCGATGCCGTCGAAGAGGAGGGTCAGCATGTCTGGCCTGGCCGCTGTCTTTGGCTGTTGGCTGTTGGCTACTTCAGCTTGCCGGGGTCTTTCACGGCCTTCTGCACATCGAACTCGATGTTCCACAGCTGGCCGTCCTTCTTCTCGACCTTGCGGATGTAGATGTCCTGCACGATCTCGCGGGTCTGCGCATCGATCAGGATCTGGCCGCGCGGGCTTTCGAGGATCTGGCCCTTCATCGCGGCCAGCAGCGCGTCGCCGCCGGCGCCCTTGGTGGTGTCCAGGCCCTTGAAGATCAGGCGGATGCCGTCGTAGCCGCCGACGGCCATGAAGTTCGGGCGGAACTTGTTGGCGGCCTGGAAATCGGCGACGAACTTCTTGTTAGCCGGGCTCGGGTGGGCCGCCGAATAGTGGTGCGAGTTGACAACGCCGAGGGCCACGTCGCCCATGTCGTTGAGCTGGTCGTCGTCGGTGACGTCACCGGTGGCGATCAAGCGGATGCCGGCCTTGTCCAGGCCACGTTCACCGAACTGCTTCATGAACTGTGCGCCCTGGCCCGAAGGCAGGAAGACGAACAGCGCGTCGGGCTTGGCATCACGCACTTTCTGCAGCACCGGTGCGAAGTCGGCACCGCGCAGCGGCGTGCGCAGTTTCTCGATCACGGTGCCACCATTGAGGATGAAGCGCTCGGTGAAGTACTTCTCCGCGTCGTTGCCGGGGCCGTAGTCGGTGACCAGGCTGACGACCTTCTTGATGCCGTTCTTCGGCGCCCATTCGGCGATGCCGACGGCGGCCTGCGGCAGCGTGAAGCTGGTGCGCAGGATGTATGGCGAAGCTTCGGTGATCGCGGAGGTGGCCGCAGCCATCACCACCATCGGTGTCTTGCTCTGCGTGGCGATCGGCGCGGTGGCCAGCGCCAGCGGCGTCAGGCCGAAGCCGGCCAGCGCGACGACCTTGTCATTGACCACCAGTTCCTGCGCCAGGCGGCGCGTGGTGTCGGCGACGCCGGCGTCGTCCTTGATCAGCACCTCGATCTTCTTGCCGCCGGCCTTGGCGCCGTTCTGCGCCAGCCACAGCTGGATCGCGCCGTTGATCTGCCGGCCGGTGGAGGCCGAGGGCCCGGTCATCGGCAGGATGACGCCGATCTTCACGGTGTCGCTCTGGGCCTGGGCGGCGCCGCCGGCCACGGTGGCTGCGGCCAGGGCCAGCAAATGCAGTCGTCGGGTGATCATGGTGCCAAGTCTCCTCGGTTGGAACGGGGGTGATTGTGCGATGCGTGATGCGGGCGACACCCCCGCGCAAGCCCCAAGCCACGGCATCGCTGGTCGATAGCAGCTATCGCGCGGCGGCATGGCAACGGACACGGGCAGGCGCCGTCCTGATTTGAGGGTTAACCCCTGGGCCAATGAACAAACCCCGCCGGGCGCGTCAACGCAGCCGGGCGGGGTTCGGTGGGGGGCGCGGCGGTCGCGCTGGGTCAGGCTGCCGCGGCGGCGCGCTCGGCATGCCACTCGGCCAGCCGCGACATGTTGGACAGCGAGATCTGGTGCGCGTGGATCAGGCCCAGCAGCCCGCTGCGCGCCAGTTCCACCATCTGCGCATCGGACAGCGCGTTCAGCTTGTCCTCGTCGACCGTCAGGAAGCCGTTGACCTGGACCTTGTTGCCGTCGGGCAGCGTGGCGTCGAACTGCATGTCGCGCAGCAGCTTCAGCTCCAGCAGCTTCTCGGCATACAGGCGGCTGCGTTCGATGTCGATCTCCAGTTGCTCCAGCTGCTTCTGCACGCCCAGCGTCAGCTCGGTGGGCTGGCCGTCCGGCGTGAACAGCGGGTCGCCGGTTTCGTTGGACAGGCCGATCCAGTCTTCATCGACGCACACCACCATGTCGGTGGCCGAGGTGCGGGCCATCGCGAAGGGGTAGGTGCGCAGCATCGCCGGCACGTAGCGCACGCGCCAGCGGTCGGCCGCGTCGATGCACAAGTTGCTGCCCTGCTGCAGCCCCATCACCGCGATCGACGCTGCCTGCGGCTTGCCCTTGGCGTCCTGGCCGGCGGGCACCCACACCACCGGGTAGTCCTTGCAGGCCTCGGCGAATTCGGAAGCCGCCACGAAGAAGGCGTTCAGCGTCTTGTTGCGCGTCATGTCGCGCGCATTGCGGTCGAGCTTCAGGCTGCGGTGCTTGGTGCGGTCCAGCGCCGCGGGCTTCTTGTGCAGGCTTTCATTGATCATGGGGCTTGTCTTTCGGATTCAGAGGGTTCGATGCCGGAGACCAGCACCTTGTCGACGCGTTTGCCGTCGAGGTCCACGACCTCAAAACGCCAAGCCTCCCATTCCACCACATCGGCCGTGCGCGGCAACCGCCCCAGCAGCAGCATCACCATGCCGGCCAGCGTGTTGTAGCGGCCGCGGTCTTCCTCGGGCAGCGTGCGCAATTCCAGCCGGTCCTTCAGCTCGGGCACCGGGATCAGGCCGTCCATCAGCCAGCTGCCGTCCTCGCGGCGCACGGCCCAGGAATCGTCCGAACTCGGCGTCGAGAACTCGCCGGTGATGGCTTCCAGCACATCGCGCACGGTGATCACGCCCTGCACCGCGCCGTATTCGTCGACCACGAACACCAGCTCGGCGCTGGTGGCACGGAAATGGTCCAGCAACTCCATGCCGGACAGCGTCTCGGGCACGAACACCGGCGGCAGCATCAGCGTGGGGATGTCCGGCTGGCCGCCGCGCGCCAGCGCCTGCAGCAGGGTTTGCGCCTCGACCACGCCCACCACATCGTCCAGCCCGTTGCGGCACACCGGGTAGCGCGAGCGGCCTTCGTCGGCAATCTGCTTCAACAGCTCCGGCAACGGGGCATGGACGTCGAGCCAGACGATTTCGGCGCGCGGGATCATCATCGAGCCCACCTGCCGCTCGTCGAGCCGGAACACGTTGCGCACCATCTGGTGCTCCTGCGCCTCGATGACGCCGGCATCCACGCCTTCTTCGAGGCTGGCGGCGATTTCTTCTTCGGTCACGCTGCGCGAAGGCGCTTCGCGGATGCCCAGCAGGCGCAAGGTGGCCTCGGTGCAGGCCGTCAGCAGCCAGACGAAGGGCCGCGTGGCGGCGGACAGCCACTCCATCGGCTGCGCCACCAGCCGCGCCACGTTCTCGGGGTACATCTGACCCACGCGCTTGGGCACCAGCTCGCCGAAGATGATGGTCAGGAAGGTGATGATCACCACCACCAGCGCGGTGGCGGCGATCTGCGCCGCGCGCGGGCTCAGGTGCAGCGCAGCCTGCCCCCAGGCGGCCAGCGGCTGCGAGAACGCCGCGTCGCCGACGATGCCGTTGAGCACGCCGATCGAGGTGATGCCGATCTGCACCGTGGACAGGAACTTGGTCGGGTGCTCGTGCAGGTCCATCGCCACGCTGGCGCCGCTCTCACCGGCCTCCACCATCACCGCCAGCCGCGCCTTGCGCGCCGCGGTGAGCGCCATCTCCGACATGGCGAACAGCCCGTTCAGCAGGATCAGGAAAACCAGCAGCGCAACGTCCATGAGGCGGCGCACACACGGGCGCCCCCGGAAAACTCAAGGCGGCGAGCGTAGCAGAATCAACGTATGAACAGCCCCAAGCTCACTTCGTTCGCTGCCCCCGAGGGGGTGAGCCAGGACGCGGCCGGTCCTGTGGACCGGCCGCGCCTGGCGAACGGCCGGCCCGCAAGGGCTGGCGCGGCCTGCAAGGCCTCAGTGCCCTTCGGGCGGCCGGGCGGACACTGATGCACTACCTCATCGGCGACCCGCAGGGCTGCTGCGACGACTTCGAACGCCTGCTCGCCGAGATCGGCTTCTCGCCCTCGCGCGACAGCCTGCACGTGCTGGGCGACCTGGTGAACCGGGGCCCGGCCTCGCTGCGCACGCTGCAGCGCCTGCAGTCACTGGGCAACGCGGCCACCTGCCTGCTGGGCAACCACGACCTGCACCTGCTGGCCGTCGCCGCAGGCGTGCGGCCGCTGCATGCCACCGACACGCTCTACGAGATCCTGGCCAGCCCGCAGCGCGAGGCCTGGCTGGACTGGGTGCGCCACTGCCCGCTGGCCGACACGGCCCATGGCTGGCTGATGGTGCATGCCGGCGTGGTGCCGCAGTGGGATGCCGCGCAGACGCTGGCGCTGGCCGGCGAAGTGCAGACCCTGCTGCGTGGGCCCGACCTGGCCGGCTTCCTGCGCGTGATGTACGGCAACGAACCCTCGCGCTGGGACGACAGCCTGCAAGGCGCCGAGCGCTGGCGCTTCGTGATCAATGTGCTGACGCGCATCCGCTTCTGCGACGCCGAGGGCCAGCTCGATTTCAAGACCAAGGACGCCGCCGCGGCCGCGCCCGCCGGCTTTCACCCCTGGTTCGACGTGCTCGGCCGCCGCACGGCGGGCACGCCCATCGCGTTCGGCCACTGGTCCACGTTGGGCCTGCGCATGGAACCCACGCTGCTGGCGCTGGACACCGGCTGCGTCTGGGGTGGCCGCTTGAGCGCAGTGCGGGTGGATGGCGGCCGACGTGACCTTGTGCAGGTGGCCTGCCCGAATGGCTCCAGACCGTGACCCAATGGCTCCATTGGGGGTACGCATCCAGCAAGCTGCGTGATTCAATCGCCCGCTGAAAACTGATTTTCGCGGAGCACGCCCCATGGCCGTCGCCAACTGGACCCTGACCCAGGTTCTGAACCAGCTCAACGGTGGTTCCAAGTGGTCGGGCAACACGATCACCTATGCGTTCCCCGGCAACGCCAACGGCATGTTCTCGCAGGGCGAAGCGGCGGGCTTCCGCGCTGTCAACGCCGAACAGCAGGCCTGGATGACGCTGGCGCTGGCCACCTGGGACGAACTGATCCCGCAAGCCACCGCGCCGGGCACGCCGGGCTCGACGAACATCGAGTTCGGCTACACCAGCACCAACATCGGCTACGCCCACGCCTACTACCCGAGCAACGGCAGTGCGTATTTCAACGCCACCGAAGACTCGCTGGTCAACACCGCGCTCGGTGAATACGGCTTCCAGACCTTCATCCACGAGATCGGCCATGCGCTGGGCCTCGATCACATGGGGGACTACAACGGCAACGGCAACTGGTCGCCCTCGTCGTTCCAGGACAGCGTGGTGCTGTCCATCATGTCCTACTTCGGCCCGCGTTATGCCGCACCGAACTACTCGGCCGAGGTGATGCAGGCCGACTGGGTGGACGCCAACGGCGTGACCCATTCGCCGCAGACGCCGATGCTCAACGACGTCTATGCGATCCAGACGATCTACGGCGTCTCCACCACCACGCGGCTGGACGACAGCGTCTACGGCTTCAGCAGCACGATCGGCGGGCCCACCGGCGCTATCTACGACTTCACGGTCAACGACAACCCGATCCTGACGGTCTTCGATTCAGGCGGCACCGATACGCTGAACTTCAGCGGCTGGAGCACCCCAGGCCGCATCGATCTGCATGCGGGCGCGTTCTCGTCGGTCAACGACATGACCAACAACATCGCGATCGCCTACAACACGACGATCGAGAATGCCATCGGCGGCGGCGGCAGCGACGTGATCATCGGCAACGATGCCGACAACCGGCTCGAAGGCGGCGCGGCGAACGATGAACTGCTGGGCAGCGCCGGCGACGACACACTGGTCGGCGGCGCCGGCAACGACCAGCTCGACGGCGGCGACGGCAGCGACACCGCGGTGTTCGAAGGCAACTTCGCCGGCTACACCATCAGCTTTGCCGGTGGCAACGTCACGCTCACCAGCGCGGCCAGCGGCACCGACACCGTCACCAACACCGAACGCTTCCAGTTCGCCGATGGCCTGCGCACGCTGGCCGACCTGACACCCGGCGCCGACACCAGCGCGCCGGTGTTGCAAGCCGTGAGCCCGGCCGACAACAGCAGCAGCGCCGCCATCGGCGCGAACCTGGTGCTGAACTTCAACGAGCCGATGAAGGCCGGCAGCGGCAGCATCAGCATCTTCAATGCCAATGGCACGCTGGTCGACAGCATCGCCGCGAACGACACCGCGCAAGTGCGCTTCAACGGCAACAGCGCCACGGTGGACCCCAGCTTCAACCTGGTGGCCGGCCGCAGCTACTTCGTGACCATCAGCGCCGATGCCTTCACCGATCTGGCCGGCAATGCGTACACCGGCTTCGGCGGCAGCACCGCGTGGAACTTCAGCACCACCAGCAGCGACACCACCGCGCCGCTGCTGACCACGCTGACACCGTCGGACGACGCCACCGCGGTGGCCATCGACGCCGACTTGGTGATGGCCTTCAACGAGAGCGTGTTCGCTGGCAGCGGCAACATCATCATCCGATCCGGCAGCCAGGTGGTGCGCACGATTGCCATCGGCGACACCTCGCAGGTCACGATCGAGGGCAGCCTGGTCCACATCAGCCCCGCCGGCAACCTCAACACCAACGCCAGCTACAGCGTGACGATCGCTGCCGGTGCCCTGCGTGACGCCGCCGGCAACAGCTTCGCCGGGCTGTTGACGACCACCGACTGGACCTTCAACACCGCGAGTGCCACCGACATCGACGACTACCCTTACGGCACCGAGACCCAAGGCGTCGTGGTGGTCAACGCGGCCCCCACCAGCGGCTCGATCGAAGTGCCCGGCGACAACGACCTGCTGTACGTCGACCTGGTGCAGGGCGTCAGCTACACCTTCACGCTGCAGCGCACCGCGGGTGGCCTGTCCGACCCCTACCTCGGCCTGTTCGACCCCTCGGTGCAACTGGTGGCCGACGATGACGACAGCGCCGGCAGCGGCAACTCGCGCATCAGCTACACCGCCACCGAGACCGGCACGCACTACCTGGCGGTGCTGGACTACTACGACGAAGGCACTGGCGGCTACACGCTGCGCGCAACCACGCAGGACACGGTGGCGCCGACGCTGCAGAGCTTCACGCCGGCCGACGGCAGCACGCGGGTGGCCGTCGGTGCCAACCTGGTGCTGAAGTTCAGCGAAACCGTGCTCGCTGGCAGCGGCAGCATCCAGGTGCTCAACAGCAGCGGCCAGGTGCTGCGCGAGATCCACGCCAACGACACCAGCGCGGTCACCATCAACGGCAGCACCATCACCATCGACCCCGGCGCCAACCTGCCGGCCGGCAGCAGCTTCACCGTCACCATCGATGCCGATGCCTTCCATGACGCCTCGGGCAACGACTTCGCCGGCCTGGCCGGCAGCACGGCCTGGAACTTCAGCACCGCCACCGCCGCGGGCACCGACGACTACCCGCTGAGCACCGACACCACCGGCGTGGTGCCGACCACCGGCGTGGCCGTGCGCGCGCGCATCGACAGCCCGGCCGATGGCGACCTGTTCAAGGTGGCGCTGGAAGCCGGCGTGACCTACCGCTTCGACATGATTGCGCCGCAGACCGAAGCGGTGGATCCCTACCTGGCGCTGTACGGCCCGCAGCCCGAAGTGGCCTTGATCGCCTACGACGACGACAGCGGCCCCCTTCCCTTCGACGCACAGCTGTACTTCACGCCCTCGGCCACCGGCACCTACTACCTGGCCGCCTTCGACTACGCCGAGGCCACCGGCAGCTACACCCTGTCGGCCGTCAAGCCCAGCGACGACTTCTCCGGGCTCAACACCGGCACGCTCGCGGCCAACGGCAGCATCGCATCCGGTCGCGTCAACGCGCCCAGCGACAGCGACAAGTTCAGCATCCCGGTGATCGCCGGCCAGCAATACACCATCGACCTGAAAAGCAGCGGCAGCGAAGGCGAGGCACTGGCAGACCCGTACCTGGTGCTGCTGGACGCCAGCGGCAGCCCGCTGGCTCATGACGACGACAGCGGCGCCGGGCTGAACGCCCAGCTCACCTTCACTGCACCGACAACGGGCAACTACCTCGTCAGCGCATCCGACTTCGACTTCGGCATCGGCCGCTACCAGCTCTCGGCGTTCACGCGCAACGTCATCAACGGCAGCGCCGCCTCCGACGAACTCATCGGCACCGGTGACCACGACACGCTGGTCGGCGCGGCCGGCGACGATGTGATGGCAGGCGTCCAGGGCGACGACATCCTGCAAGGCGATGCCGGCATCGACTTCGCCGTCTTCGGCGGCGCCCGGGTGGAGTACACCGTCGGCACCGTGGACGGCGGCTGGGCCATCAGCGACCTGTTCGACATCGAAGGCCGCGACCTGCTCTACGGCATGGAACGCGTGGCCTTTACCGACAGCTTCCTGGCGCTGGACCTGGACGGCAACGCCGGCACGACGGCAAAGATTCTCGGCGCGGTATTCGGCGCCGCCTCGGTGGCGAACGAAGCCTATGTCGGCATCGGCATCACGCTGCTCGATGGCGGCATGAGCTACCTCGACCTGATGCAACTGGCGCTGGAGGCCCGGCTCGGCGCCGGCGCCAGCAACACCGCGGTGGTCAACCTGCTGTACAGCAACCTGGTCGGCGTGCTGCCCTCCACCTCCGAACGCCTCTACTACGAAGACCTGATCACCAGCGGCTTCGTCAGCCAGGCGAGCCTGGGCGTGCTGGCCGCCGACACCGAGCTGAACATCGTCAACATCGATCTGACCGGGCTGATGGAGTCCGGCATCGGCTTCGAGTGAGGACTCCGAGGCTTCTGCGAGAATCGCGCCGTTGCGGGCGCTACCATCAGCGCCCTGTCCCAGGAAGCGTGGCCGAGCGGTTTAAGGCACCGGTCTTGAAAACCGGCGAGGGTTCATCCCCTCCGTGAGTTCGAATCTCACCGCTTCCGCCAGCTTGATCATCGATGTTGTCCGATGCCGCCTCCAGGGCGGCATTTTTCATAGGTGAGCCCCGTCACTGCTTGTCCGATGCGTATGCATTCGCTACGATCCAATCGCTATTTTTATGTGGGATCGGATGTGGGAACAGGATCGTGCCTGTAAAGGCCAAGGAAATGGCCGCCATCGAAGTAGCGCGGCTGGTTAGACCGGGAAAACATGCCGTCGGGGTAGTTCCTGGCTTGCACCTGCTGGTCAAGGAGACCGGCGCAAAGTCATGGGTGCTGCGCGTCATGGTCGCAGGCAGGCGAAGAGACGTTGGCCTAGGCGGCTTCCCAGCGGTCACACTGGCTCAAGCCCGCGAGGCGGCGCGTGCAGCACGCGACAAGATCCGTGGCGGCGTTGATCCGGTCGAAGAAGCGCGCTTGGCACGCAGCAATCTCAAGGCCTCTCGCGCGGCCGCAATCACGTTCCAGCACGCCAGCGCACAGTACATCAAGGCACATGGACGCAGCTGGCGAAACGAGAAGCATCGGCAGCAGTGGAAAAACACTCTCGCGACCTATGCAGATCCACTCATCGGCGACATCCTGGTGTCACACCTCAGCATGAGCCATGTGCTGCAAGTTCTGGAGCCGATCTGGTTTGAGAAGACCGAGACGGCAAGCCGACTGCGCGGCCGGATCGAGTCGATTCTGGACTGGGCGAAAGGACGCGGCTATCGCTCGGGAGACAACCCGGCAGCTTGGAAGGGAAATCTCGACACACAGCTTCCAAAAGCTGACCGCGTGGCCAGGCAGGACAATCAGCCCGCCCTGCCGATTGACCTCACTCCGGAGTTCATGAGGCGACTCCGGAGAGCCGACGGTCAGGGAGCCCGAGCACTGGAGTTCACCATCCTAACGGTCGCCCGCAGTGGTGAGGCCCGCGGAGCCGGGTGGTCGGAGATTGACATGGAGGGGAAGGTGTGGACCATTCCAGCATCACGCATGAAGGCCGGTGTCGAGCACCGTGTCCCGCTGTCATCGCAAGCCATCAAATTGCTGAAGGCGCTACCTCGCGTAGCTGAATCACAGCTTGTGTTTCCCGCACCACGGGGAGCTATTCTGTCCGATATGACTTTGACGGCAGTGATTCGACGCTTCAATGAAGCGGACAAGGACAAGTGGGTGGATCCCCGCAACGGCCGCGGTGTTGTACCGCACGGATTCAGATCAACGTTTCGCGACTGGGCAGCTGAGCGCACGAACTTTCCGAGGGAGGTTGCAGAGATGGCGTTGGCTCACACGATCGATAACAAGGTGGAGGCTGCCTACCGGAGAGGAGACCTGTTTGAGAAGCGTAGGCTAATGATGAACGAATGGGCTTCGTTTCTCGAATGATCGTGAGCAACAGGATCCCAAGGGCACGACTGAAGTGGCCTTGGCCGCCCGGGTCGGTGTCGGTGAACATCAACGGCGCCCGCCGACGGCTTCGGCCGCAGCGACACGCGCGCCGCGTTGCGCGACTTCTTCGGCGTGGACGCGGCCCACATCATCAAGGCAGCACACCACGCGCTGTCATTGGAGGCTTGACCCGCGATCCATGTCACGCCATCGCGGCGCTCAGAACCCCGCCAGCACCAGCTTGCCGCGCGCCTGCCCGCTTTCGATCAGCGCGTGGGCGCGCTTCAGGTTGCGCGCGTTGATCGTGCCGAAGTCGGCGCTGGCTGTGGTGCGGATGCGACCTGCATCGACCAGGGCTGCGACCTCCGCCAGCAGCACGCCTTGCTGCGCCATGTCCGGCGTCTCGAACAGCGAACGCGTGAACATCAGTTCCCAATGCAGCGACAGGCTTTTGCGTTTGAGCTTGCCGACGTCCAGGCCCTTCGGGTCGTCGATCAGCGCCAGGCGGCCTTGCGGCTTGAGGCTTTCCACCACGGCGTCGAAGTGAAGGTCGGTCTGCGTCAGGCTCGCCGCCATGTCGACCTGTTCGTGGCCGATCTCGCGCAATTGAGCGGGCAGCGGCTGTGCATGGTCGATCACGTGGTGCGCGCCGAGGTCCAGGCACCACTGCCGCGTCTCTTCACGCGATGCCGTGGCGATGATCGTGAGGCCGGTGAGCTGGCGCGCCAGCTGAATCAGGATGGAGCCGACGCCGCCCGCGCCGCCGATCACCAGCAGGGCTTGCCCCTGGCCGCCGCCGCGCGGCACTTGCAGGCGATCGAACAGCAGTTCCCAAGCGGTGATAGATGTCAGCGGCAGCGCGGCCGCTTCCCCGTTCTGCAGGCTGTGCGGGGCGAGCGCGACGATGCGTTCGTCCACCGTGTGCAGTTCGGCGTTGGTGCCGCCGCGCGCGATCGATCCGGCGTAGAAGACGCGGTCGCCGATTCTGAAGCGGCTCGCGTCGGAACCCGTGGCTTCGACGACCCCGACAGCGTCCCAGCCTAGCACCTTGGGCTGGCCGGGCGCGGGCGGCGAAGCGGCGCGCAGCTTGGTGTCCACTGGGTTGACGGAAACGGCCAGCACGCGCACCAGCAGGTCGCGCGGGCCGGGCGCGGGCGGCGGGATGTCCAGGTCGATCAGTGCGTTGTCGTGGCTGATGGGCAGGGCTTCGAAATAGCCGACGGCTTTCATGGCGTGAGTCCTCTTGAGTTGAGTGGAGATGACAATTGGGGGGCACCAGCGGCAAGACATAAGCCGGCCTGCCCCGCCAAGAGCTTCAAATGAAAATTGAAAACGTCGAAGACCTGCGCGTGCTGGTGGAGACCGCGCGAGGCGGCACGCTGACCGCCGCATCGAAGGTGCTGGGCGTGACGCCCGCAGCGGCCAGCGCGATGCTCAAGCGCCTGGAGGCGCAGTTGGGCCAACGCCTGTTCGAACGCTCGACGCGAGCCATGCGCCTGACGCCGCAAGGCCAGACCCTGCTCGACTACGCCAGCCGCGCGCTGGACTTGCTGGAAGAGGGCGAGTCGCAGCTCGCCGCGCGAAGCGGTGCGCTGGTGGGCACGGTGCGGGTGGCCGCGCCGTCGGACCTCACACGCTGCGTGCTGCTGCCGATGTTCGACGCGTTCCTCGCAGCCCACCCCGGCGCGCAATTGGCCTTGTCGGTGTCGGACCGAGTACAGGACGTGATGCGCGATGCGGTGGACCTGGCGCTGCGCTACGGCGAACTCGCCGATTCGCGCCTGGTGGCCCGGCCACTGTTTGCGAGCCGCCGCGTGCTGTGCGGCTCTCCGGTTTATCTCAAGCGCCACGCCGCCCCCACCCATCCGCATGATCTGTCGGCGCACAACTGCCTGACTTTCGAGATCAGCGGCCGGCGCCTCGCGACCTGGCGTTTCGAGAAGGACGGCGAGTGGACCGAGGTCCGCGTCGATGGCGATCGCGGTGCCGACGACGCGGCCATCGCCCACCAATGGGCGTTGGCCGGCGTCGGCCTGGTGTGCAAGTCCGAGCTGGACGTGTGGCACGACCTGCGCGCCGGCCGGCTGGTGCGCTTGTTGCCGGACTGGCAGGGCGAGCATCGCCCGCTCAGTGCCGTGCTGCCCAGCAACCGCTTCGTACCGGCGCGCGTGCGCGCACTGGTCGATTTCATCGCCGCTCAATTCGCGGTGCTGGCTGGCACTCAAGAACGCCCCCAAGCCGACGACATACGTCGTCCGCCTCATGAACCCGGCGTGCCCGCGGCTTCCGGGCGGAAACGGTAGATCCGGTACGGCGGCGCGTTGTTCGCGCTGCCCTTGGGCGTCGCGTTGGACTGGAATACGCCGGTCTGGATCAATTGCGCCGCGCCCGAGTACATGTAGCCGTCGGCGTTGTAGGTCACCCCGTCGGGCCAGATCAGCTTGTCGTTCGTGACGTAGCGCTTGTAGACCTTGGTGCCGGCGGGAATGATGCCGACCGAGCGGCCACCGACTTCGGTGAGGTACAGGTTGTTCTTGCCGTCGATGGAGAGGCCGCCGTTGTAGGGCTTGGCCGCGTAGTCCTCGACCTTGGCCGAGAGTTGCGCCGGGGTGAGCGCGGTGTTGAGCAAGTCGGCCATGTGGATGCGGTACATGCGGTAGCCGGAGAGCGGGGCGAAGTAGAGGTAGTCGCTGTTCTTGTCCAGCGTGATGCCGTCCACGCCCACGCGCAGGCCCCAGGACTGCGTGGGCACGCCGGCTTGTGCCTCCCACTTGATCGGGTCCGCGTGCGGCAGCACGCTCACGTCGCCCTGCAAGACGCGGCGGCTGGACCCGGTGGCCAGGTCGACCACGACCAGCGCCGCCTTGACGCCGGCTCCGGCGGAGTTCTCGCCGATCGCCTCATCCGCGATGACGATCACGTTGTGCTTGAGGTCAACCGCGAAATCGTTGTGCTGCGACTCGCTGATCGTCGAGGCGTCCAGGTCGATGACTCTGTGCAGCGCATTCGTCTTGGTGTTCCAGCCGACGAGCTTGGCGTGAAGCGCCGCGGGCCGCGGATGGACCGGGTCGGCCTTATCGGTCGACTTGACCGAGTCCAGGATCCAAAGGATGCCGTTGGCATCGGTGTGAAAACCCAGCACCCAGTCCAGGCAGAAGTCGTACTTGCCATTGATCGGCGCCACGAAGCTGCCGTCGGCGTTACGACAGGTCTGGCGCAGCGCGGCCGGGTAAGGCGTGGTCGACTTGCGGTCCGCGTTCAGCAGCGCGATCTGGGTCGAGGTGGCGGTTTGATAGAACGGGTGATAGCCGACGATCAGCTGGCCGTTAGGCATCTGGCTGATGCCGCCGATACCGGCTTGCTGCAGTTCGGCGTACACCTCCAGGCTGGCTTGCCCCTTGGTGTTGGCGATGCCGCCTCCGTAGGCGGTCGCGACGGCGGTGGCCAGCACAGCCACCGCGGAGACGATTGATCTGGGACGGGAAATGCGGTGCATGAAGTCTCCTCGTTGTAGGTGGCCTCGATGCTAGAAATGCCTGTCTCCCGGAAACAGCAGGCTGCCGCGCAAACAGTTGTCGCGTTTCGTTGAAGATCGCTCGGCCCACTGGCGTTATGACGCCGATGGCACGCCATCAGAGCGACCGCAAGAAGGCCAACAAGGCCTGACGATCCGCGGCGGAGAGCGCCGAGAAGCGCTGGCGCGAACGCTCGGCTTCGCCAGCGTGCCACATCACCGCTTCCGTCAGCGTGCGTGCTCGGCCGTCGTGCAGGTAGCCGACCTTGCCGGCCGTGCCCATGGCACGCTCGGTGTAGCCGATGCCCCACAGCGGCGCGGTCCGCCACAGGGCACCGGTGGCCAGGCCTTCGACGTAGCTGTCGGCCAGGCCGGCACCCATGTCGTGCAGCAGCAGGTCGGTGTAGGGCTTGATGGTCTGGTTGCGCAGCTCGGCGAGCGGGTGGCCGGAACCGGTGCGCATCTCCGTCGTGTGGCAACTCGAACAGCGCAGGTCCTGGAAGACCTTGGCACCGGCAGCCACCTTGGCCGGATCGACGTCGAGGTCCGCCAGTGGCGCCACGCCCTTGGGGAAGCCGCTGGCCAGACTGCGCTGCGCCGGCACGGCCAGCAGTTGGAGGTAGCGCGAGATCAACTGCAGGTCGGCCTCGGTGATGCCGCGCTCGGCCTTGGCCGGCGTGCAGCCGGCCGGGCCGGCCAGGCAGTCCCGCGTCGGGTAGACCGGCGAGGTCACCGACATGTCCTGCAGCAGCGCCGAAGCAGCCTGGTGGCGCAGGCTGAACTTGCCGGCCTTCCAGCCGAAGCGACCCAGGCGCACATCGCCGGTTTCCGGGTCGAAGACGAAGTTCGCCTGGCCCTTCACGCCGTCTTCATCGGGTGTGCTGCGGGCACGCGCCAGGATGTCGGCTTCCGGCACGGCTTCGAGCAGGCCGGTGCCGATCATCGGCTGGGCCGCGCGCAGCGAAACGACCTGCGGCACCGAACCATCGAAGGCCAACTTGGGCTTGCGCAGTTCCACTGAGCTGCCGTCGGCCAGTTTCACGGTCTGGGTGTCGAAGCCCGCGACGCGCACGCTGTTGCCCCAGTCCTGCGGCGTTCCGGTGGTCGAGCGGGCATTCATCTGCACCGCCACGCCATAGCGCGAGTCAGGCAGTTGCTGGCCCTTGGCATCCAGCATCGCCGTGCGCACCGACATCGTGTCCAGCCGCTGGTTGGTCGCCGCCGGTGCCAGGCCGCGGCCGTTGTTGACGTGGCAGCCGAAGCACGAAGCCTGGTTGAAGCGCTGGCCCTGCAGGCCGACACCCGCCTGGTAGCGGTCGTTGCCCGGTTCGTTGTGGTCGCCGGTGAAGAAGTTGGTGTGGATCAGCCGCCGCCCTTCGACGAAGCGTTGCATGTTCTGCATGCCGACGTTGTTGAACGGCTGCTGGAACATGAAGCTGCCGTTGTCGGCGTAGTCGTAGGACACCGAGCCGATGCCGCCTTGCAAGGTCTCCGCCGGCAACGGCCAGGAGTTCAGCCGCGGCTGGATGCCGTACCAGGGCCGCAGGCCCGTGCCCACCACGTAGATCCATTCGTTCGCGTAGTAGCGAATGCCA
>NZ_DATILJ010000226.1:0-14623 GCF_035476535.1 Aquabacterium sp. | reverse complement strand
CCCAGCTGGTGCAGCATGTCGACCGAACCGGCGTTGACGGGGATGCTCTCGGCGACGACCTTGGCCAAGGTGGCCCGGTCGATCACGTCGGCGGTGAAGACGATGCCCGAGGCGCCCTCGTTGCGCGCGCTGAAGCCGGCCGCCAACGCCCGCTCGATCTCGCCCAGCGACACCGCATCGACCACCACGCCTTCGTCGCGCATCAGCCGCAGCAGTTGCAGGTTGGAGTTCGCCTTTTGTGCGAAGCGGATGGTGTCGAAGGCGCGCAACTCGTTGATGCGCGAACGGATCGTCGCGGCGTCGTACACCCACAAGGGGGTGCCGTGGGTTTGCGTCAAGCTGCGCAGCAGATCTGGGGAGAACGGATTCATCGCGCCATGATGCCGCCGACCGGTCATTCACGCAAATAGCGTATCGTCTGTCTTCCATTCAATCTGGATATGGGCTGTGACGCTGACCCACCGCCATGTCGAAGTCTTTCGTGCGCTGATGCTCGCCGGCACCGTCACGCGCGCGGCCGAACTGCTGCACACCTCGCAGCCCACCGTCAGCCGCGAGCTGGCCCGGCTTGAGCAGGTTCTGCAGATGAACCTGTTCGATCGCGTGCGCGGCCGCCTGCGGCCCACCGTGCGGGCGCTGGTCTTGCGCGACGAGATCGAGCGCTCCTACATCGGGCTGGAGCGCATCGCGGCCACGGCCTCGTCGCTGCGCCATTTCAGCGAAGGCCGCCTGACGATCGCCTGCCTGCCGGCCCTGGCGCATGCGCTGCTGCCCGAGGCCACGCGCCGCTTCGTCGCCCGCCACGCGCAGGCCAGCGTGGCGATCACGCCGCTGGAGTCGCCGCTGCTCGAAACCTGGTTGACCGAGCAGCGCTGCGACCTGGGCCTGACCGAGCAGACGCAAGCCCCGCCCGGCACCAGCCTACTGCCGCTGCTGCAACTGGACGAGGTGGCCGTGCTGCCGGCTGGCCACCCGCTGCTGGCCCGGCGCGTGCTGAAGTTGCAGGACTTTGCCGGCCAGCCCTTCATCAGTCTGGCGCCGGAAGACGCTTACCGGCAGCAGCTCGATGCGCTGTTCGCACAGGCCGGCGTGGCGCGCGTGCAGGCGCTGGAGGCCGGCAGTGCGGTGGCGGTGTGCGCGCTGGTGCGCGAGGGCTTGGGCCTGGCCATCGTCAACCCGCTGACGGCGCTGGCCTTTGCCGGCGACGCCCTGCAGATGCGGCCGTTGTCGGTGCAGGTGCCGTTCCATGTCGGCCTGGTGAGCCCGGAACTGCGGCCGCCCAGCCCGCTGCGCGAGGGCTTCACCGCAGCGCTGCGCGAGGCGGCTGCCGACGTGCGGCAGCGCTTGAAGCGCCGGCTCACGAACCGGCCTGCTTCACCAGGTGCGTGACCAGCAGCCGCGTCGTCGCCGACAGCAGGGGCTCGGGCCGGGTGCAGATGACGAAGCGGCGCTCGGCCCAGTCGTCGCTCAGCGGCAGCATCACCAGGCCGCGGGCCGCGGCATGCGGCGCCGTGGCTTCGCGCGGCAGGACCGCCAGGCCCAGGCCGGCCGCGACGATGCGGCAGGCGGCGTCCAGGCTGGAGACCTGGATGCGGTGGGCCTGCGCCTGGCCGGCCAGTGCGGCCTGGCGGCGCAGCAAGGTGTCCATCAGACCGCCGGGTGCGACGCCCACCGCCGGATAGGCCAGGGTGTCCGCAAAGCGAAGCCGGCGACGGCGCGCCAGCGCATGGCCCGGTGGCAAGGCCACGCACAGGTGATCGCTGCGATAGCGGTGGGTCTGCAGACCATGGAAGTCAGTGTTATCCCACAGCACGCCGATGTCGGCACTGCCCTCACGCAGGCTGCGCAGGATCTCGTGGCTCAGGCGTTCGTCGACACTGACCCGTACCGCGTGGTGCTGCGCCAGGAAGCTGGCCAGGTCGTCCGGCAACTGTTCGGCCAGCACCGAGACGCTGGCCATCACCCGCACACTGCCCTGGGCGCCGGCGCTGAACTCGCTCAACTCGGCCTGCAGCCGGTCCATCGCGCCCAGCAGTTCACGCGCCTGACGCAGCAGCGCCTCGCCGGCGGCGGTGGGGCTGACGCCGCGGCGGCCGCGTTGCAGCAAAGGGGTGCCGACAGCGGCCTCGATCGCCGCGATGCGCTTGCTAAGAGCCGAGGGCACGAGAGCCTCACGCTCGGCAGCGCGCGCGATGTTGCCTTCTTCGCAGATCGCGACGAACAAGCGCAAGGTCAGCGGGTCGAAATGGCGACTCATGCGGGCATTGTGGCGTGACGGATGGGAACGGCAAGGGTTCCCAAATACCGCTGTGAACCCGGCTCGGAATGCCTACAGTCCTGCAGCATGAATACTGCCCAAGCCTCTGCCATCCTGCGCGAAGTCGGCCTGCGCGACGGCCTGCAAAGCATCGCGCGTGTGCTGCCTACTGCCCACAAGCTGGCCTGGATCCGTGACGCCTATGCGGCGGGCCAGCGCGAGATCGAGATCGGCTCCTTCGTGCCGGCCCGCCTGCTGCCGCAGCTGGCCGATACCGCCGAGCTGGTGGCATTTGCGAAAACGCTGCCCGGCCTCGTCGCCTCGGTGCTGGTGCCGAACCTGAAGGGCGCCGAACGGGCACTGGAGGTTCGGGCCGACGCGATGCTGTTGCCGCTGTCGGCCAGCCATGCCCACAGCCTGGCGAACCTGCGCAAGACGCCGGACGAAGCGGTGGCCGACGTCGCGCGCATCGTCGACCTGTGCCATGCGCAGCGCGCCGATACGCTGGTCGAGGTCGGCATCAGCACCGCCTTCGGCTGCACCCTCCAGGGTGAGGTGAAGCCGTCCGAAGTGCTGCGCCTGGTGCAGGCGGTGCTGGATGCGGGGGCCGACCGCGTCGGCCTGGCCGACACCGTCGGTTATGCCGATCCCTTGATGGTCAGCCGATTGTTCGAGCAGGTGCTGAAGGTGGCCGGCGACAAGCTCAACTGCGGCCACTTCCACGACACCCGCGGGATGGGCATCGCCAATGTCATGGCCGCCTGGAACCTCGGCATCACGCGCTTCGATGCCTGCCTGGCCGGCATCGGCGGCTGCCCGCATGCGCCGGGCGCCAGCGGCAACGTGGCCACCGAGGACGCCGCCTACCTGTTCGCCAGCATGGGCGTGCACACCGGGATCGATTTCGATCGCCTGATGCGCCTGCGCGCCGATGTGGCCCAGTGGCTGGACGGCGAAACCCTGCACGGCACGCTGTGGTGCGCCGGCCTGCCCAAGACGATGCTGAACCAGGAGACCCTGTGATGGACAACAACCCGGTGCCGCAACCGCTGACCGGACTCAGGGTGGTGGAGTTCACCCACATGGTGATGGGCCCGACTTGCGGCATGGTGCTGGCCGACATGGGCGCCGAGGTGATCAAGGTCGAGCCGATCGATGGCGACCGCACGCGCCGCCTGCTCGGCGCCGGCGCCGGCTTCTTTCCGATGTTCAACCGCAACAAGCTCAGCATCGGCATCGACCTGCACAAGCCCGAGGGCGTGGCGGTGGCGCGCCGCCTGGCGGCCAGTGCCGATGTCGTGGCCGAGAACTTCAAGCCCGGCACGATGGAGAAATACGGCCTCGACTACGCCGCGCTCAGCGCGGTGAATGCGAAGCTGATCTACGCCAGCCACAAGGGCTTCCTGCCCGGCCCCTACGACCACCGCACTGCCCTCGATGAGGTGGTGCAGATGATGGGCGGCCTGGCCTACATGACCGGCCGGCCGGGCGACCCGCTGCGCGCCGGCACCAGCGTCAACGACATCATGGGCGGCCTCTTTGGGGCCATCGCGGTGTTGGGTGCGCTGATCCAGCGTGGCATCACCGGCCGCGGCATGGCACTGCAATCGGCCTTGTTTGAGAACAACGTGTTCCTGATGGGCCAGCACATGCTGCAGTTCGCGATGACCGGCAAGCACCCGGCGCCGATGCCCGCACGCGACAACCCCTGGGCCGTCTACGACGTGTTCACCGCGAAGGACGGCGAGCAGATCTTCCTGGCCGCGGTGAGCGACGCACAGTGGTCGACCTTCTGCGACGTGCTGGGCTTCGCCGACCTGAAGGCCGATGCCGCGCTGGCCACCAACAACCAGCGTGTGCCGCAGCGGCCGATGCTGCTGAAGACCATCGGCGAGCGCCTGGCGCACCGCAGCGCCGCCGAGTTGTCCGAGCTGATGGAGCGTGCCGGCCTGCCTTTCGCGCCGATCCGCAAGCCCGAAGACCTGTACGACGATCCGCACCTGCTGGCCACCGGCGGCCTGGCCGATGTGCGCCTGCCCGATGGTCCGATGGCCGGCCAGACGGTGAAGACCACGCTGTTCCCGATCACGATGGACGGCCAGCGCCTGGGCGTGCGGCTGGATCCACCGACGCTCGGCGAACACACGCAAGACCTGCTGGCCGGCATCGGTTATTCGGCGGTGCAGATCGAAGACCTGCGGGCACAGGCTATCGTGGCCTGACCGACAAGAACGGAGACAGACCATGCACGACACGACCCCCACCCGCTTCACCCGCCGCAGTGCCCTCACCGCATTCGGCGCACTGGCCGCTACCAGCTTGCCGTCCTGGGCCCAGGCCCCCGGTGACAAGGTGGTGCGCTTCATCCTGCCGAATGCCACCGGCTCGGGCGTGGACGCCATCACGCGCAGTGCACAAGCCGCGCTCGGCAAGGCGCTGGGCGCCACGGTGGTGGTGGACAACCAGCCGGGCGCCGGCGGCATCGTCGGCCTGCAGGCGCTGGCCCGTGCGGTGCCCGATGGCCTGACGCTCAGCGTGGTGTCGAACAACGTCGTGATCTTTCCCAGCGTCTACAAGACGCTGCCGTTCAACATGCCCGGCGATTTCACGCCGATCGCCATCTGCGGCTACACCCCGGTGGTGCTGGTGGTGAACCCGAAGGTGCCGGCCACCAATGCCAAGGAACTGGCGGCGCTGCTGAAGGCCAAGCCCGGTGAGCTGAATTTCGCCTCCGGCGGCAACGGCACCATCCTGCATCTGGCGGCCGAGATGTACCTGGACGAGATCGACGCCAAGGCGCGCCACATCCCGTACAAGGGTGTCGGCCCGATGGTCACCGACCTGATCGGCGGACAGGTCGAATTCGGCACCGTCGCGCTGCCCAGCGTGCAAGCGCACCTGAAGAGCGGGGCGCTGCGTGCGATCGGCATCGCCACGTCGCAGCGCGTGCCGGCAGCGCCGGAGATTCCCACCTTCGTTGAACAAAGCGTGCCGAACTATGTCGTCGAAGCCTGGTTCGCGGTGATCGGCCCCAAGGGCATGGCCGCGGCCGACGTGCGGCGCGTGCACGATGCGGTGGTGGTGGCCTTCAACGCCGCCGATGTCAAGGAAACCATGGCCAAGCAGGGCAACGTCATCAACGTCAGCAGCAGCGAGCATGCGCATCAGTTCTTCCGGTCCGAACTCGCCAAGTACGCGGCCCTGGTGAAGAAGGCTGGCGTCGAGCTGCAATGACCGTGACGCCAGTCTTGCCGTGACCGAGTTGCGCCGCTTCGCGCCGCGAGTGCTGTGGCTCGCCAATGACGCATCTTGCGTGCGTGCGCAGCTGGCCGGCGCACAGCTCACGCGCGAGCAGGCCGGTGCGCTGCGCGACGACATCTCCACCGACGAGATCTCGCCGCTGCCGGCGATGGTGCACTTCGACGAGACGCTGGGGCGCTACCCCTACACCGGTTTTGCGGTGCAGGGCCAGCGGCCGATCGGCGTCGATGCGATCCGCCACGCCGGCATCGCCGTGGTGGTCGGCGGCCAGCGCTACGGCAAGGGCAGTTCACGCGAGCACAGCGTGGTGGCCGAGCTCTCGGCCGGCGTGCGCCTGGTGATCGCCGAAAGCTTCGAGCGCATCTACCGCCAGAACGCCGACAACGCCGGGCTCTTCACCAGCACCGACTTCGGGCTGATCGAACGCATCCGAAATGCCGAAGCGATCCCGCTGGACGAACTGCTGGCCGGCCGCGATGCGCTGGCCGCCGCGATCCTGCGCGCCGGCGGGCTGCTGCGCTACGGTCGGGCGTGCGCGCTGGCCTTTGCCGCGGCACCGGCGCCGGACGACGGCAGGCCGATGACGCTGTTCGACAAGATCGTCGCACGCCATGCGCTGGCCACGCCGGACCGGCCGGCGCCGCGCGAGGTGGGCGAGGGCGGCTTCGTGCGCGCCGATCTGCGCTTCATCCACGAGTACTACACGGCGATGGCCGCGCACCTGCTGGACGCAGAGTTCGGCGACGCGCTGGCGCTGCACGACAAGTCCAGCATCGTCTGCTTCGAAGACCACCTGAGCTATGTGCACCGCAGCCCGGTGCATGTGCAGCAGGGGCTGGTGGGCGGTGTGCGGGCGCTGTCGCAAGGGCACCGGGCGTTCGTCGCGCGCCATGGGCTGACCGATCACGGCTACCTGCAGGCGCTGGAAGCGGGCGATGCCGGCAACACCGGTTCACAAGGCATCTCGCATGCCATGGTGGCCGAGCAGTACGCGCTGCCGGGCCAGCTGATCGTCGGCACCGATTCGCACACGCCGCATTCCGGCGCGCTGGGCTGCGTGGCCTTCGGCGTCGGCACCACCGACATGGCCTTCGCGTTTGTCAACGGCGCGGTGCGCTTCACGAAGCCGCCGCAGTTGCGCGTCGATTTCGAGGGCCAGTTGCCGGCCGGCCTGACCGCCAAGGACCTGGTGCTGCACCTGCTGGCGCGGGAGGACATCCGCGCCGGTGCCGGCGTCGGCCGCGTGTTCGAGTTCGGCGGCACGGTCGTGCAAGGGCTGTCGATCGACGAGCGCGCGACGCTGACCAACATGGTCGCCGAACTGGGCGGCTTCACCGGCCTGGTGGCGCCGGATGAAGAGACCGTTCGCTTCCTCCATCAGCGGCGCGGCATGCGCTTCGATCTGCAGCCCTGGATGTGCAGCGATGCCGGCACTCAGTATGAGCAGGTGATCGCCGTCGATTGCAGCCGCCTGAGCCCGATGGTCGCGCGGCCGGGCGACCCCGGCAACGGCATGCCGCTCGCGGCGCTGGCTGCGCCGGTCCGCGTCGACATCGCCTATGGTGGCTCCTGCACCGCCGGCAAGCGCGAGGACTTCGATCACTACCATGCGGTGCTGGCCTGGGCCGCGTCGCGCGGCCTGCGCGTGGCGCCGGGCGTCACGCTCTACCTTCAATTCGGCACGGCCGCCGTGCGTGACTACTGCGTCGAACGCGGCTACCTCGAGGCCTTCGAATCGGTGGGTGCCGAGCTGTTGCAACCGGCCTGCGGTGCCTGCGCCAATTGCGGCCCGGGAGTGTCCACCGAGGCCGCTCAGGTGACGGTCAGCGCGATCAACCGCAACTTCCCTGGCCGCTCGGGCCCGGGCCAGGTCTGGCTGGCCAGCCCGCCGACGGTGGCGGCCAGTGCGATCGCCGGTGAACTGATGTCTTTTGCCGATCTGCAATTGCGCGCTTGAATGCGTGATCGGTGCGATGGGCCGTGGCCCCCGTCGCAGGCCGCCTCAGGGCCGCTCGAACATCAGGCGGATCGCCAGGCGGCGTTCGGCATGTGGCAGGCGCTGCACCTCGGACAGCAGCGCGGCGATGCGGTCGACCTGGCGCCCGTTCGCTTCGCCAGCGCGACGCAGTCCCGCCAGCAGCGCGGGGGCGTCGGCGCCGAGTGTGCGGCGCACCACCTCGAGTTCGATGGTGTTGGCTTGGCGCGCTGGCGCCTGGCGTACCGGTTCGGCCGCCGCGTCGGCCAGCCAGACCGATTCCCGCACCGCCAGTGCCACCGGCAGCGCGCGCCGCGCCGCGCTGTCGCCTTTGAGCAGGGAGGCGGCAAACCGGGCCAAACCACCGTCGCGCGCTGCCTGAATCTGCTGCGCCAGCAGGGCGACGTACTGCTCACGCAGCGGCGGACTGGCATTGAACAGCAGTTGCGGCAACAGGTCTTCCACGACGCCCTGTGCCATCAGCAGCGCCACCTCATCTGTCGCACCACGCTCGCGCGCAGCCTGCATGCGCTGGGCCGCCTCGGCGATCGAGCCGGGAAATCGGCGTTCCAGCGCATGCCAGGTCGGGTTCGTGTGCAGCGCTTCCACGAGTTCGGTGGTCGGCGTGTCGCGCCGACGCGGTACGTCGATGTCCAGCGGATAGGGCGGTGTGCTGACGATGCCTGCGGCGGCCAACTCGCCCCAGGTCGAGGTCCAGCGATGGGCCGGTGGCATCGCCAGTGACATCTTCACCAGGCTGTCCGGCAGGCCCGCCTGCCGATACCGTGCGGCCAACTCCCGCTTTGCGATTTGCGTGAAGAGGGGATTGAAGACCGCGGCCGGTGGTCTGTGCACAGACCACTCCGCGCCCGGCAGCAACTGACGGACCTGCCCGGCCATGAAGACCAGCGTGCAGGCATCCCGGCAGGTGCCCCGGACCCGGATCGTCCATCCCTGGCCACGCAGTGCATCGGCCAGCGCCAAGGCCTCGTCAAATCGGCCACCGGGTGAATCGAGTTCCAGCAGGCGCACCTGCGGCGCGCCCGCGATCAGCTGCCGCACGCGCGCCCCATCGCCGATGCCAAGCCAGCCCTTTAGCCGCAGCCGATGTCCGTCCGCAGACCGGGTGGCCATGACCTGCCCCCGCGGATCGGTGCCGAGCACGATGCGGATGAATTCCGGCACCCGCGGCAGGAAGTGCAGGCCGGTGGAGAGCAGAGCGCCTGCCGCGCCGGCGGCCACGGCGAGGCGGCAGCCATGGACCCAGACGGCGGAACGGCCGTCGCGGTTCGCCGCGCCGGCGCTGCGCCATGCGCCGACGAAGCCCCAGGCCTGGATCGCCAGCAGCAGCGGCCAACCGAACAACGCAGCGAGGGCTGGCCAGCGCAGCGGCGCGTCCGTGATGTCGATGCGGGTCAGCAGGGCGCCCGCCGACAGGCTGCACAGCAAGCCGATCAACGCGCCATGGATCCAGAAGCTCAACGGCAGCGGCAACTCGCCCCGCCAGTGCGCGGCGATATGGCGGCCTGGCCAGCGGCGCCCGGCGGGCGTGGCCGGTGCGTCGAGCGCCGCGTCGATGCCGCCCGATGACCGGCGGGGCAGTTCAGCGTCGCCCGCGATCACCGGATGCTCTCGAGGTATTTTTCCTTCAGCGTGCCCTGGTCGGGCGGGCCGGCCAGTTCGGCCAAGGGCGAACGCGGCGCTGCAGACGCCGCCGCTGCAGAAGGCTCCGCGCGCTGGGCAGGCAGCACGGTCAAGGCGCCGCCGACCTCGTGCCGCTGGGTGCCTGCCGGGCACTCACCATCGGTGTAAGTGATTTCTGCGTTGCCCACGCACTTGCGCAGTCTGCCAACCGGGTGTGCACCGGAAGCCGCCTGCGGGCCGCCGGCTGGGTTGACCCGGTCGGCGACGGTTGACGCCTGCTCGCCGAGCCAGCGTGCGGGTCCGCTGGACATCACGGGCCGCGTCAGCTCGCGCACCACAGGCAAGTCTCGAAACATCCAGCCCAGCAGCACCAGCAATGCCAGCGCCAACGCCATCCTCATCGCGCGCCTGACCATCGATGCAGTCCTCCCTGGCTACTAGCTTGCGTCGTGCACGGATGCTACCGAAGACATCGACGTTCCGCCGCCGGGTGGCGCTATCGCTTCATCTGGGCGGCGGAAATGCGGCCGGGCACGCGCGGAAATGGCAAGGGCCGCACGCTGCGGCCCGGCGGGGGAGAGGGGCGCCGTGCGCCTAGCCGGCCACTCCGGCACGCTCCAGCATCGCATGGAGCAGCACGTTGCAGCCCGCGGTGATGTGCTCCGGCTTGGCATCTTCGATCTCGTTGTGGCTGATGCCGTCCTTGCAGGGGATGAAGATCATGCCGGCCGGCGCCAGCCGCGCCATGTACACCGCGTCGTGCCCGGCGCCGGAAACGGCGGGCATGTTGCTGTAGCCCAGGGTTTCGGCGGCACGGCCGACCGCGGCGATCAACTCCGGGTGGAAGGGCTGCGCCGGGTAGGCCGAGACGGGGGTGATCTCGATTGGCAGGCCCGATTCCGCGCTGAGCTTGGCGGCCACCGCGCGAATGTCGGCGTCCATCGCATCGCACAGCGCATCGTTGGCATTGCGCAGGTCGATCGAGAACTTCACGCGGCCCGGGATCACGTTGCGGCTGTTCGGGTGCACCTGCACCATACCGACGGTGCCGCGGCCATGCGGCGGATGACGATGCGCGCAGGCCACCACCTCCTGCATCAACTTGGCGGCCACCTGCAGCGCGTCCTTGCGCAGCGCCATCGGTGTCGGGCCGGCATGCGCTTCCATGCCGGTGACGACGCAGTCGTACCAGCGGATGCCGAGCACGCCGGTCACCACGCCGATGGTCTTGTCGTTGTCCTCCAGCACCGGGCCTTGCTCGATGTGGGTCTCGAAGTAGCAGCCGATGGGGTGGTCGCCGGGTTCCTGCTCGCCGATGTAGCCGATGCGTTCGAGCTCGTCCTTGACCGACTTGCCATCCGTGTCCTTTGCGGCATAGGCATGGTCCAGCGTGAAGGCCTTGGCGAACACGCCCGAGCCCATCATCACCGGCACGAAGCGGGAGCCTTCTTCATTGGTCCACCAGGCCACCTCGATCGGTGCTTCGGTCTCGATGCCGGCATCGTTGAGCGTGCGCACCACTTCCAGCCCGGCCAGCACGCCGTAGTTGCCATCGAACTTGCCGCCGGTGGGCTGGGTGTCGATGTGGCTGCCAGTGACCACCGGCGGCAGTGCGTTGTTGCGGCCCGGCCGGCGCAGGAAGCCGTTGCCGATCTTGTCGATGGTCACCGTCATGCCGGCTTCCCGAGCCCAGCGGCTGACCAGGTCGCGGCCCTGCTTGTCCAGGTCGGTCAAGGTCAGGCGGCACACGCCGCCCTTCGGCGTGGCGCCGATCTGCGCCAGTTCCATCAACGCGTCCCACAGCCGCGGGCCGTTGATGCGCAGGCCTTGCAGTTTTTCCGGCAGCGGTTTGGTCTTCATGTCCATGCGGATCTCCTAACGTGCCACGGGAACGGGGGCTTCGAGGGCGGCCTTGCGGGCCAGCGCATCGAACTGCGGGCCGAAGGCCGGGCGCTTGATGTACTTGCCGGCGCCGCGCACCGCGCGCAGGTCGCCGTCGGCATAGGTGACGATGCCGCTGGCGACGGTGTGCGTGGCGATGCCTTGCACCGTGCGGCCCTCGAAGATGTTGAAGTCGCCGAGCGAATGCTGTGTCTTCACCGACAAGGTCTTGGACGCCTTCGGGTCCCACAGCACCAGGTCGGCATCGGCGCCTTCGACGACGCAGCCCTTCTTCGGGTAGATGTTGAACAGCTTGGCCGCATTGGCTGAGGTCAGCGCGACGAATTCGGTGGGCGTCAGCCGACCGCCGTTGACGCCTTCATGCCAGACCACTGCCATGCGCTCTTCGACACCGCCGCAGCCGTTGGGGATCTTGCTGAAGTCTTCGCGGCCCGCCGCCTTCTGCTCGGCGCAGAAGGTGCAGTGGTCGGTGGCGGTGGTGTGCAGGTAGCCGGCCTGCAGCCCGCGCCACAGCATCTGCGAATGACCCTTGGCGCGGAACGGCGGGCTCATCACGTGGCCGGCGGCGAATTCGAAACTCGGGTCGCGATAGACGCTGTCGTCGAGCACCAGGTGGCCGGCCAGCACCTCGCCATAGACGCGCTGGCCGCGGGCGCGCGCGCGGGCGATGGCGTCGGCGCTTTCGGCGCTGGAGACATGCACGATGTAGATCGGCACGCCGATGACATCGGCAATGGCGATCGCGCGCTGCGCCGCTTCGGCTTCCACCGCGGGTGGGCGGCTCAACGGGTGGCCTTCCGGGCCCATGATGCCCTTGGCCTTCATCTCGGCCTGCAGCAGGAACACCAGCTCGCCGTTTTCGGCATGCACGGTGGGCATCGCACCCAGTTCCAGCGATCGGCGGAAGCTGTTCACCAGCGTTTCGTCGTCGCACATGATGGCGTTCTTGTAGGCCATGAAGTGCTTGAAGCTGTTGACGCCTTCTTCCTGCACCAGCAGGCCCATGTCGCGGTGCACGGTGGGGTCCCACCAGGTCACTGCGACGTGGAAGCTGTAGTCGGCCGCGGCCTTCTCGGCCCAGCCGCGCCACTTCTTGTAGGCGTCCATCAGCGGCTCTTTCGGATCGGGGATCACGAAGTCGATGATCATCGTCGTGCCGCCGGCCATCGCCGCTGCCGTGCCGCTGTAGAAATCGTCCCGCGTCACCGTGCCCATGAAGGGCAGTTGCATGTGGGTGTGGGTGTCGATGCCGCCGGGCATCACGTAGCGGCCGCCGGCGTCCAGCACGTCGGCGCCGCTGGGTGCGGCGAGGGCGGCGCCGACTTCGGCGATGCGGCCATCGACACACAGCACATCGGCGCGGAATTCACGGTCGGCATTGACGACGGTACCGCCACGGATCAGCAGGGGTTTCATGCGGGGCTCCAGGAGTCGATCTGCGAAAGGGTGCGCCACCGGTCGTGCGGCGTCAAGCGGGGACCGCCTTGCGCATCGGGTTGTTGGGGTGCGTGGTCCAGTCGGCCGCATTGGCGCTGACGGTCTGGCCGGTGCGCTGGTCCAGCTCACCCGGCGCCAGCGTGCGCAGCGTGATGCACTCGGGCACCGGGCAGACGGTGACGCACAGGTTGCAGCCCACACATTCGTCTTCCTTGACCTCGAAGTGCCGCCGGCCGTCCTTCATCGCGGTGATGGCCTGGTGCGAGGTGTCTTCGCAGACGATGTGGCAGCGGCCGCATTCGATGCACTTGTCCTGGTCGATCACTGCCTTGCTGACCGCATTGAGGTTCAGGTACTGCCAGTCGGTGACAGTGGGCAGCGCACGGCCGCGGAAATCCTCGATCGATGCGAAGCCCATGTCGTCCATGTAGTTCGAGAGGCCGTCGCTCATCTCCTGCACGATCTTGAAGCCGTAGACCATCGCGGCGGTGCAGACCTGCACATTGCCGGCGCCCAGCGCGAAGTAGTCCAGCGCATCGCGCCAGTTGCCGATGCCGCCGATGCCCGAGACCGGGATGCCGCGGGTTTCCGACCAGCGGCCGATCTCGGCGACCATGTTCAGCGCGATCGGCTTGACGGCCGGGCCGCAGTAGCCGCCGTGCGAACCCTTGCCGTCGGTGGCCGGGCTGATCGCCAGCGTCAGCGGGTCCACGCCCATGATCGAGTTGATGGTGTTGATCAGGCTCACCGCATCGGCGCCGCCTTGTTTGGCGGCCAGCGCCGGCTGCCGGATGTCGGTGATGTTGGGCGTGAGTTTCACGATCACCGGCAGTTGGCTGTACTGCTTGCACCAGGCGGTGACCATGCGGATGTACTCGGGCACCTGGCCGACGGCGGCGCCCATGCCGCGCTCGCTCATGCCATGCGGGCAGCCGAAGTTCAGCTCCACGCCGTCGCAGCCGGTGTCCTCGACGGCCGGCAGGATGGCTTTCCAGGCGTCTTCGGTGCAGGGCACCATCAGCGAGACGACCAGCGCGCGGTCTGGCCAATCACGCTTGATCTGGCGGATTTCAGCCAGGTTCAGTTGCAGCGGCCGGTCGGTGATCAGCTCGATGTTGTTGAAGCCCAGCATGCGGCGGTCAGGCGACAGCAGCGCGCCATAGCGCGGGCCGTTGACATTGACGATCGGCGGGCCCTCTTCGCCCAGCGTCTTCCAGACCACGCCGCCCCAGCCGGCCTCGAAGGCGCGGTTGACGTTGTAGGCCTTGTCCGTGGGTGGCGCGCTGGCCAGCCAGAAGGGGTTGGGGCTGCGGATGCCGGCGAAGGTGGTGGTGAGGTCGGCCATGGCGGTGTCCTTGTCAGGTGCTGCTCAATTGCGCATGGATCGCGAGCGCGGCGCGCTTGCCGTCTTCCACCGCCTCGACGGTGAGGTCGCGGCCGCCGGCGCGGCAATCGCCGCCGACCCACAGGCCGGCCACGCCGCTGCGGCCATCGGCGTCGGCGACGATGCGGCCGGCCTGCAGCGTGAAGCCGGCACCGGCGAGCAGGCCGGTGTCGAGCTTCTGGCCGATGGCCTTGAAGACCATGTCGGCGGCGATCGTCTCGTGGCTGCCGTCCGCCGCCAGCTTGCCGCCTGCCAGGTGCTGGCGCGCAAAACGCACGGCGGTGACGTGGCCGTCACCCTCGATGGTTTCGGGCGCCAGCCAGTGGTGGATCGTCACGCCATGGGTCTGCGCCCAGTCGCGCTCTGCCGCCGATGCGCCCATGGTCTCCGGGCCGCGGCGGTAGACGATGTGCACATCTTCGGCACCCAGCAGTTTGGATTGCACCGCGGCGTCGACCGCCGTCATGCCGCCGCCGATGACGACGACACGGCGACCGATCGGCAGGCTGGCCTTGTTCTCGGTTTGCAGCAGTTCGGCGATGAAATCGACCGCGTCGCGCACGCCGGCCAGCGATTCGCCGGGAATGGCCAGCGGGTCGACCCGGCTCAGGCCGATGGCCAGGTACACCGCATCGAAGGACTCGCGCAGCGCCAGCAGTTGCGTGGCGCTGCTCAGACGCCAGTCGGTCCGCAGGCTGATGCCGCCGATGGCCATCAACCAGTCCAACTCCTGCTGGGCAAAACCGCCGGCGGTCTTGTACGA